>JAFLCO010000033.1:0-16772 GCA_017303535.1 Planctomycetota bacterium | reverse complement strand
GCGCCAACGTCGTGAAGGCCGACATCGAATGCGGCAACGGCGTGATCCACGTGATCGACGCCGTGATCCTGCCGAAGGAGTAGGACAGGGCCCGAAATTATCGGGTTTTGTTTCGAGAGCTAATCGCCGGGCCGCGCGAGCCGCAAACTCGCGCGGCCCGCGGCGTTAAGGCTGTTTCCCTTTCAGCAACTCGGCTTCGATCTTCGTCCAGTCCCAGAGGGCGATGGGGGCGTTGCGGTCTGGAGACTTCAGCGGGCAGGTGGCCAGGGTTTTGCCGTCGGGGGAGAAGGCGAAGGTTCCCATCGGCGTCGGCGGCGTGAGGCCCGGCGTGTCGACCGGCATCGTGAACAGGAGCTTGCCGCCGGCGGCATCGAAGATGCGGTAGGCGCAAGGGGCGTGGTTGCCGACCTGCGGATGACCGTTGACGAGGATGTAGCGTCCGTCGGGCGAGAACGTGATGTGCTGGGCGTAGACGTCGAGCTTGGTCGCCCAGCGCGGCTGCAGCGTGCGGACGTCGACCGACGCCAGCCAACGAGCAACGATCCGCACTTCCTGCCCGTCTTCCACCTGTTCGACACGCCCGTAGACGACGGAACGGCCGTCGGGCGACGCGGTCGCAATCCCGCGACCGTCTTGAGCACGGCCGATCAAATAGGTGAACTTGCTCGCTTCGCCCGTGGCGACGTCGATCACTCTGCCGCCGGAGAGGACGTAATCGAGCGTTTGCGTCCAAACCGTGATGACCTTCTTGTCGTCGTCGGCGAAGCTGAGGAAGGCGACGCTGTCGGCATAGCGCTCGAAATTGTAATCGCAAATCCGCTCACCTGTTTGTGCGTCCAAGACAACGACATACTTTGCGCCTGCTAAGGCAATTCGCTTTCCGTCGGCCGACAAAGCCAGCCTGCCGAAGCCCTTTTTCTTGTCGGATTCTGATAAAGCAAATGCATTCTCCGGAACTAAGTCATCGGTGTTAAGAACCTGAACGCCGTTTGCGCTGAGCACGTAAAGTCGCCGCCCATCGGGTGAAATTCCCATGGGGCCTTCAACCGGCAAGTGCGTCGCGACGAGTCCGTAGGGCGGCACCGTTTGGAAATAGCGCAGCCGCATGCCGATCGCTAAAATCTGGTCGCCCTTGGAAACGAAAACGCAATACGGATGGAAACCCTGCGCGGGGATTAATCCGCGAAGAAACCGATGCTCGGCTTCTTCCGCCGCCCATGAGCCTCCGATGCAACACACGACCAGCAATAAAGCGTTTGCACCGATTCTCTTCCAAGGGGTCATGCCGACGGGGTCGGCCGTCGTCCCGGCTGCAGCATCTTTGATCGTATCCACGTCAGTTCCTCCAGGCTGAAGTTGAATTGCGGCTCCGGCACGCGGTTGGTTTCGGTCGACATGATGCTTTCATAAGTCGGTCGATCGTCGCCGCCGAGGGGATGCCCGAGCCAGAATTGATGGCCGATTTCATGAACAGTCGTCCGAGCAAGCTGCGCATCCGGACCGCGGGCGTAGGTTCCCATAAGATCAACAGCCGTGAAGTTGCCGTGCGCCGTCCAGTTGTCGACGATGTTCTCCATGAAGACAAATGAGTTTTTGAAGTGGACGTTCAAATCGTCGCTATGCGTCGTCAAGCCGCGAATCGATTTGATGAAGGGGTCGTCCGAATTTGCTGGATAGTCGGGGTTCGGAACCTTTTCGTCGCCGTCGGGGTTGATCGTACCGTTTAACCAGATATCGGCGTCATAGTCTTGGCTTGCCACATATTGATACCCGATGCCAAGATACGACGTCCAAAAGACTTCGCTCGCCAATCTAAGACTTCCCTTGTTGACGTCGTTTGTTCCCAACCCTACGCCTTCGTCATGTTGCCAAAGTGGTTCCCAATGATTTGCGGCCACTAATTCGCCGCTGTACTGCGCGAGTACGTCGTACTCCGGCATGATGAAGGCTTCGGCGAACTTGTTTTGATCCATGCGGAAGCTCTGCTGCATGTACTTCGTCGCGTCAGCCCGATAGTCGAGCGACATATCGACGCGCGTCGTCGGAGCGGCTTCGAAGCCGGGCGTCGCCGTGAAGTCGTCTTCGTAGAGCGTGACGCTCGTACCGACGTCGAATTGCGGCATCGTCAATTGCCGGCCGATGTCGCGCTCGACCGTGATGATGATCTGGCCGGGCTGCGCTTCGTCGACCGTGCTGTGAAGAACCTTGAAGTTTTCGCCGCCGACGCGGAAGTAGCCCCCTTCGAGCGAGTTGTTCGCGAACTTCGTCCGCGAGGCCGCGTCGACGGCGATCGCGAACCGCCAGCCGTGCGAACTCATCATGCCGAGATTCTCGGCGATCGTTCCCGTCGCCGTATCCCCCAAGGTTTCGCTCCCCGCGGCCGTCGGGTTCATCTGGTCGATCTCCATGTGCAGGTAGCGCCACACGACGAGCGTGCCCGAGGCCGCGGCGCCGGAGGTCGTCGGTTGCGCGCCGGCCTTCGAGTCGGCAAAGTCGAGCGCCTCGAACGCGTCGACGATGTCCGAGGGGAGTTGGCCGTCGTCGGCGTCCCAGTTCGGGTCGTCGCCCTTCGGTTGCGGAATCGCGACCACGCGGAAGTTGTCGCCCGGTTGGAAGCTCACGAGTAGCTCGGCCTCGGCGTAGTACTCGCCCGTGATCCAATCGCGGCGCACGATGCCGGAGACCAGCGGCGCTTCGGTCAGCGAGTCCCCCTCGTAGCCGTGCCACACGTGGGCCGTGCCGTCGGCGCCGACTCCGCGCATCAGCCCGGCGAAACCACCGGCATCGTCGGGATTGTCCGGCAGATGATGGCCGTTCGATACGCCGGTTGGCCCCCAGAATCCTTTGAGCCGGCCGAAGTTGTCGTTGCCTAGCGGCGCGTTGCGGTCGCCGGCGTCGGCCCGCGAACCGTCGTCGACGTCGTAGGCCCGGAAGTACACGCGGTCGCCTTCCTTGAGTCCTTCGACCATGGCCCGCACGCGGACGACGTTGCGACCTTCGGTTTCCACGGTTGTGCCGTAGAGCCGGGCGTCCGGGAAGAAGCGATAGTTGAGCACGCCGATCTGCGTGTTGTCGTACACGAGTTCGCCTGTGGTGCCGGAGCTTTCGGCGGAAGTGAGAAACTTCACCGACCTCACCTTCGGCTGCGCCACCTGAGCGACGGCGACCAGCGCGGTCGTCAGCGGCATGCCGTTGACGTCGGCGACGAGTTGAAACTCTTCGTTATCTTCGGTGAGGGCGTCGGCCGTGAGGTCGACTTCGACGTCGTATGTGCCGTCGCCGTAGAAGGTGTACTGGTCGGTGACGCTGGTGAAGTCCGCGTCGGCCGCGGCCGTGAGACCGCGCGTCGTGTAATAAACGGTGACGGGATTCGCAGCCGAGGCCCCGCTCAGAGTGAAGCGGAAACGGGCTTTGCCTCCTTCGGTCGCCGGCTCCGTATCGAGCGATTCGAGCGTTATGGTCGGCGCGGTCGGTTCGGCGGGCGAGGTCGGGGCCCAACCGTAAAGCGGTTCGCTCATGTAGCTCTGCCAGAAATGGTCGCCGCTCCAAGACTCCGGCACGACGAACTGCAAAAGGCCGCCGTTGAGCTGTTCGCAGTTGGGGTCGAGATCGATGACGTCGCCTGCCAAGTAGTTTTCCGGACCGTACCACTGGGTGTAGTAGTTGAGGCTGCCCGGATCGACGACGCCGTACTGTTGCCAATCGTCATCGCCGATGCTGCCGACGCCGTACGGCCGGGCCACGGTGACTCGCGGATCGGTCGACGTCAGCACGACCTTCATCTGCTCGGTCATCTCGCCGATGCGGAAGTCGGAGTTGTTCGGATCGACGGCGTTGTCCGAGTCGTCGACCAGTTCGACGATGATTTGTTTCGAGGTTTCACCGGCCAGAAACGTGATGGTGCCCGAGGTGCTCGTGAAGTCGCTTGAGTCGGCGGTGCCGGCGACCGTCGCGTAAGACACGGTCACGTCGTGGTCCGACGCTTCCGAAAGCGTGACGGTGAAGACGAGCGTTTGCGGATTGCCGAGCGAATCGGCGGGGCCTTCGGTCGCCGCGGCGTCGGAGATGGAAACGCTCACGTCGTCGTCAAGTATTGTCCCTTGCGCCACGACTTCCCCGTCGAGTTCGCCGCCGACGGCGCCGGTAAGCACCACGTGAAAGGTCGAAGCCGAGCCGCGGTCGAATTGGTCGTCGAGGATCGGCACTTCCACGACGTACTCCGTCTGGCCGGCGGCGAATACGGCCACGCCGCCGACCGATGGAAATTGAACGCCCGCGTAGCCGGTGCCGGCTACGGTGTGCCAAGCCACCGAAACTTCATGATCGACGGCTTCCGACAACGTAATAACGAACGACGCCTTACCCGAGGCGACGTCTTCCGCAACGGTGACGATTTGCGACTCCGCATCGAAACCGATCGAAGGAACAACGAGTTCCGCCGCACCGCTCGCAGAGCCCCCCGATTCCGAGCCGACCGGTGCGGCGAGTGTGATGGTAAACGTATATTCGGCGCTAGCGTCCCGGCCGAGGCCTGCAGCGCCGCCGTCATCGCAGAGGCGTACGCGTACGGTCGCCGAGCCTGCCACGCCGGCCGTGGTGAACCACAACGTGCCGTCGCGCTCGATCGTCGGCAGTTCCGCGAAGAGCAGTTGTTCTGCCGGGTCGTCGACAACCACTTCGAACCAAATGTTTTGCCAGGCTTCGCTTTCGTGGCCGGCCGAAACCTGCTTGGCCCAATCGACGACGACGAAGCCTTGCTCGGCCGAGACGACGAGATTGCCGCCGGCGGCGAACGTCGGGGCGGCGTTCGGCGGCACGACGTCTTCGATCCGGATCCGCACCGTACCGACGGAGCTTGCGCCATTGCCGTCGGTGATCGTGTACGAATACTCGATCGTCTGCCCGGCCACGACGTTCACCACGCCGGGATTCGCGTGGTTCGATAGCGACGGCACCTCGCCGTCATAATCGACGTCGTTCGAAAGGTCAGGGAGATACTCGCCCAGATCGATCTCGGCTTCGCCGATGCCCGGCGGCAGCGCGATCACGAATTCGTCGTCGACCGCGATCGGCGCGGCGTTGTCGAGAATCGTCACCGTGCCGTGGGACCAGGCCGCGATTTCAGCGCCGTAGGCGTTGCTGAGCACCACCTCGAACGATTCATCCAGTTCGCTTTCGCCGTCGCCGTAGGAGTACACGAGCAGCGTTTGCTCGGTTTCGCCCGCGGCGAACACCAGGGTGCCGCTGGTGTAAAAGCCCGCATCGTGGAAAGTTTCGTGCCAGCTTCCGTCGACCCAGTTTTCTTCCCAATGCTCGCCGGTGACGACCCACACCTCTTGCTCGCTCCCCTCGTCGACCCAATTGTCTTCCCAAAAGCCGGGGACGAGTTCGTTGTTCTCGTCGTAGCATTCTTCGATCCAAATCGGGTTGTTGACCCAGTTCTCGACGTACTGCATTTGGTATTCGCCGTCTTCCACCCACGAGCCGGCGTCGTAGGCTTCGACCCATTCCGTCGTGACGAAGGCGGAGAGCCACACGCCTGCGTAGTCGGCCCCTTCTTGAGCGGAGCCGGATTGCAATTGCCAATCGACGAGCACCTCTTGGCCCGGCTCGGCGGGATGCGAGAGGAGAACCTTGACCTCAAAGGCCCCGTTGCTCACTTCACGCAAGCCCGTGTTTTCGACATAGACCATCGGCTGCGCGGTCGGCGTTCCCGGCGCGCTCAGCCAGACGCGTCCTTGGCCGAAGCCCCCTTGGCCGTCGGCCGCGGTGTAAGTCCAACTGTACGAATCGCCCGGGTTCAGCGTGACGTTGCAATTTGGGTTGGCGTCGAAACGCAGCGCGAGCGGGTCGTAGTCGGCGTCGATGTCGTTGGGTAGGTGTGCCGGGTAGGCGGCCGTCGAAGTTTCGACGTAAGGGCTCACGAAGTAGTTGTCATCCGTCGTGATCGGATCGGCGTTGAGCACGACGCGGTCTTCGAGACGGTCGAGGCGATGCCGACGGTTGAGGTTCCGCCGACGGGCCGCGGCGCCGTGACGTTGACGGCGATTGCGCCGCACGAAGCCCAGAGCGCCCCAAAACGAATCCCAAGCGCGATTCATGCGCATAGCGATACTCCTCGAAACAGAGTGCGAGACGATGTGGTGGATGTGTCGGGCCGGCGCGGCGGCAGTAACCCGGGGCGATCGCGGACCGAGCGACGCGCGTTGCCGCGAGAGTGCGGGAGCGGAAGCGTCGCTCGAAGATGAGCGATGTTTGATCAAGGCAAGCGGCGTGCCCGGGCGTCACATCGGATTGGCTACGACTCCGCGTCGTGCCGAAAGTTCCGCACGGCTGCTACGACCGCCCGCAATCGTGGTCCGGGAATCGGCGCAACCGCCTCAGCCCCACGCCGCGCACGGCACGAAGGTGGAAGCCCGAAATGAGTGCGACGGGCCTTGAAGTCCGACGCTCGACGGCCGCGTGATGCCGATTCGCAACAAGTACGAAACGAAGTGCGGCGGAAAGACGGCAAGGGAGGGGAAGACGTCAGGCCTCAGACTGGAGACACGATCGGTATAGAGCGGTTTCTTGCTCATTTCGTCGAACGACCGGCTTTTGTTTGCACGGGATCCAACCCCGCTTATGATGGGGGCGAAGCGAATAGCCCCCCTCGATTTGTCGTTCATCTTCTTGGCCCTCACCGCGGAACAATTCGGTAAAGCTGTCGTGACCTCCGGCCTGATCACGGCCGACGAGTTAAAGACGCTTTGGGCCGAGTTGCCGGCCGCCGAGCGCCCGAAAGACGGCGAGTCGTTCGCTAAGCTGCTGGTTAAGCGAGAGCGTCTCAACGAGTTTCAGGCGCAGGAACTCCTCTCCGGCGGCGGCACCCCGCTGGTGCTGAATCAGTATGTGCTCTTGAGCAAGATTGGCGCCGGGGGCATGGGGCAAGTCTTCAAGGCCCAACATCGCAAGATGAAACGCCTCGCGGCGGTGAAGCTCCTGCCGGCGGCGCTAACCAAGGACGACGCAGCCGTCAAACGGTTTCAACGCGAAGTTGAAGCGGCGGCGAAACTCTCGCACCCGAACATCGTGCAGACCTTCGATGCCGACGAGTGTCGCGGCATCCACTTCATGGTCATGGAATACGTCGAGGGAAAAGACCTCTCGGCGATCGTCAAAGAGCGCGGGCCGCTGCCGGTCCAAGCAGCGGTCGACTACATCCTGCAAGCGGCCCGTGGTTTGGCCTTCGCGCACTCCAAGGGCGTGGTGCATCGCGACATTAAGCCTGCCAATTTGCTGCTCGACAACGACGGCACGGTCAAGATTCTCGACATGGGTCTGGCCCGCATCGACGACGGCAATCCGGCCGATCATCAACTGACCAACACCGGCACGGTGATGGGCACGGTCGACTATATGCCGCCGGAGCAGGCCAACGATACGCGCAAGGCCGATGCCCGCAGCGATATCTATAGCCTCGGCTGTTCCTTGTATCGCATTCTGACCGGCGAGAGCGTCTTCGGCGGCGAGACGGTCGTGCAGAAGATCATGGCCCACATGGGCGACCCGATCCCGTCGCTCTGCAGCAAGCGGCCGGATGTGTCGGCCGAGATCGATCGCATCTACCAGAAGATGCTGGCCAAGCGTCCCGACGACCGTTACCAGCACGCCTCGCAGTTGGTGGCCGAACTCGAAGCCTGGAAGTCGCCGCGTGCCGACGGGGGAAGTTCGCCTGCGCTGCCGAGCGACCCGCAGTTATCGAACTTCTTGCAGTCGATTAATCCGCCGAAAGGAACCGGCACGTCGACCCTGCAGCTGAGTTTGCAGACGGTCGTGAAGACCGAGCAGACGATGACCTACGCCGGTCCCGAACTCGATACCGATCCCAAGAGTGAGATCGTCTCGGCGCTGGTGGCCAAGGCCAAGGCGAGTCCATCGGCGGTCAAGCCCAAGACAGGCGGCAAGGGAGGCAAGAAACCGCCGGTGAGGCTCATCGCGGCCGGCGCCGCCGGGTTCTTGTTCGTGCTCTTGGGCGTGATCCTCGTCATCAAGAACGACAAGGGCGAGACGGTCGCTGAAGTGAAAGTGGCCGATGGTAACGCCGTCGAGGTGAAGCTTCCTCCAGGCGGCTCGGTTCAAGTCAAACCCGACAACGCGACTGCCGCCGTTCCGAAAGCCACCGTGCCGCTGCCGCAGAGCGTGCCGACTACCCCGGCCGTAGTCGCTACCGCCGCACCATCGACTGCATCAGTCGCCGCTAGCCCCGCAGCCGTCGTCTATCTCGACGACCTTGAGGAGAAGTCTTACGAAGGGCTGAATAAATCATTCCACCGACTCAGTCAGGATCAAGCTCAAGCGAGTCTGATCCGAGCGGAGTATCCGAGTTTATCTCCCGCACATGCGTTGATCGTTTACCCTGATAACTTGAAAGCGAATGAAAAGGGAACCAACGCGGGTGTCGCCGCGCTGGTCTATGAACTGACGGGACCATTCGACCGCTTCCAAGCTCGGGCACTGACTCAAGCATCGGGACGAACTGATCCCGTGTTCGTCGAAGTCTGGGGCGACGGCAAAAAGTTGTGGGAATCGGGCAATCTGCTACCCACGAAAGAAGCCGGCGCGACGGTGGATGTCGACCTGCGTGGAGTGCGCGAGTTGAAGTTGATCGCCCGCGCTGAAAACCGTTCGGCGAATTCCCGCGTGTTCTGGATCGACCCGCGGCTGACGCCGGCGGCTATCCCCTCGCCCCTCACCCCTGCCCCCTCCACCACCATCCCCGCCGAGGCGCTCACGTTCAACGGCCATCGCTATCTGCTGGTCGAGAGTGAAGGCGCCTGGATCGACGCCAAAGCCAAGGCCGAATCTCTCGGCGGCCATTTGGTGACCATTACCACGAAAGAAGAAAACGACTGGATTCGCGACAACCTACTGCAGGTCCTGACGCCCGGAAGAATGGCTTGGATTGGAGCCGGCCGAGGTGCGACCGGCCCGTGGGCCTGGGTCACCGGCGAACCGTTCGAATTCAGCGATTGGATACCCAGAGACTCGAACACGATACATGCCGGAGCAGGTTTCCTCTTCGGCGAAACTTCCGGGTACAAGTGGGCGGAATGGCCTAATAACACGAACCCCATTGCGCCGTCGGGTGCCGTCCAAGGGCAAAGCCGCTGCGCAGGGTTCCTGGTCGAATGGGACACGCTTGGCCCGGCGATTGGCACTTCCCAGGGGTCCGCACCTCCGATAGCCAAAGCCCCCTTCGACGCCGCCCAGGCCACGGCCCATCAAGCGGCCTGGGCCAAGCATCTCGGTACCGAAGTTGTGAAGCCGAACAGCATTGGCATGCAGATGGTGCTGATCCCGCCGGGTGAGTTCATGATGGGGAGTTCCGACGCGGACGTCACGTTGGCGTTGAAGATCGCGGAAGAGACGAAACTCGATAAAACTTCCCTGCAACGGATTCAAGAAGAACGCCCGCAGCATCGGGTACGAATCACGAAGCCGTTCCGTTTGTGTGCGCACGAGCTCACGATCGGCCAGTTTGCCAAGTTCGTCGAGCAAGCGAAGTATAAAACGCAGGCCGAAGAGTTCGGCGGCAATTCAAGTACGACGAAGCTTGAAGAGGCCAGGCCGGATCGCTTGACTCAGACTTGGCGCACTCCAGGCCTAACGGCCACAGCCATTACCGACGATTCGCCGGTGACTCAAGTCAGCTGGAACGACGCCGTGGCGTTCTGTAATTGGCTCAGCGGCCAGGAAAAGCTGGATCTCTGTTACCTACGCGATGGCGATACCTGGACGCTGCTGCCCAAGGCGAACGGGTATCGGCTCCCGACCGAGGCGGAGTGGGAGTATGCCTGTCGTGCAGGCACGGCGACGCAGTTCTGGTTTGGCGATGATTGGAGAGACCACGACAAGTACGGCTGGTCAAAGGCTAACTCGGGTGGAGGTCCGAGGCCCGTGGGACTGAAGCCCGCCAATCCATTTGATTTGTACGACATGCACGGCAATGTTTGGGAATGGTGCCACGATGGGTACGACGGCAAGTGGTACGAGAAATCGCCTAGCGACGATCCGCTTGGCCTTGGCGAGTCACTGCTCCGCGTGGATCGAGGCGGCAGTTGGGGCTTCATGCCCACCAATAGCCGGTCGTCATTTCGGAGCAACATTTCCCCGTCGCACCGCTTCAACGGCCGTGGCTTTCGCCCTGTCCTTGGCGCGTTAGGAGTTTCGTCAAGCACGGCGAGCGTCACGCCGCAGCCCGCCGTCGCTCAAGAAGTCATCTATCTCGATGATCTGGCCGAGACATCCAGCTACGGGTCGTTCCTTGCTTGGGCAGGAACGCAACCTTTTGTGAGAGCGTGGAAAGAGGGGGTGTTTCGCGGGACAGGGGAACCGCCTGCGCATGGCTTGATTCTCCATCCTCGCAAGGATGATGTAGGCCGTATCGTGTATGACCTAGGAGGTCGCTATACGTCGTTCAAAGCGACTGTTCGCTGCGGTCATAACCGGAGCGCTCCGTTATTTATCGAGGTTGTTGGCGATGATCGATCGCTAATCCGAAGCGTTAACCTCACGACGGTAAAGGAGGCCGGCTTTCCGCTAGTGGTGGACGTGCGCGGAGTTCGGGAATTGAAGATCGTCGTAGATGCACTGAGGGTTACCACGGCGAGCCCCCTGGCGATGATCGATCCGCAGCTAACGCCGCTGGACGGCTCATTGAATACCGCCTCCCCGTCCGCATCCGCCAAACTCTTCATGCACGACCCCGCTTTCCCGCAGTGGATGGAGGATGTGCAGACGATGAGTGCCGAGCAGCAAATCGAAGCTGTCAGCAAGAAACTGATGGAGTTGAATCCGGGGTTTGACGGGGCAATTCAGAATCCCTACGGCGGCAAGAATCCTCGGATCGAGAATGGCGAGGTCGTCGCCGTTTGGGTTCAATGCGATCACGTTCAAGACATCTCACCAGTAAGAGTTTTCTCCGGCCTGAAAAATCTCAGTTGCTGGAGTTCGAGTCCGACCATCAGCAAGTTGTCCGACATTTCACCTCTGCAAGGATTGCAGTTGCGCCAGTTCAATGGCTCGTACACAAAAATATCCGATCTCACGCCTTTCCAAGAAATGCCGTTAGAAATACTGGATCTTCGAGAGACGAGGATTCGTAACTTGTCGTCCCTCCGGGGCATGCCACTACGAAACTTGAGCATTCAGTTGACGAAGATCGAGAATCTGACTCCCTTAGAGGATTGTAAAACCCTCGAAAATCTAGAGCTCTACTACATCAACGTGCCACCGTCGAGTATCGCCGCCCTGCAAAAAGCCCTGCCCAACTGCAAGATCAAGTGGGACGATCCGGCCAAGGCGAAGACGCCCCAGCCTGCGGCTTCTTCCAAACTCTTTATGCACGATCCCGCCTTTCCACAATGGATGAAGGACGTGCAGGCGATGCCCGCCGAGCAACAGATCGAAGCAGTCCGCAAGAAACTAACGGAGTTGAATCCGGGGTTTGATGGGAAGATGTCGGCCTACTCTAGATCGGACCCGCCCAAAATTACGAACGGCGTCGTCACGGCGTTTGGGTTCGACGCCAAAATGATCACCGACTTATCTCCGGTGAGGGCGTTGACCAACTTACAAGTGCTGAATTGCAGCACAGGGCCGGTTGCGCCCCGGGGCAAGCTCGCCGATCTTTCCCCACTGCAAGGGATGAAGCTGGGGCTCTTGTACTGCTCCAATACGTCGGTCAGTGATTTGTCGCCCTTAAAGGGAATGCCGCTCAACAGCCTCTTCTGCGACAACGTCCTGGTAACGGACTTTTCGCCGCTCGCCGGAATGAACCTGGTCAAGTTGGTTTGCGACGACACGCCCGTCTCCGACATCGAGGTACTGCAAAACCATAGCAGTCTCAAAAACTTGCTTATCCGACGAACGAAAGTCACCCCGGCCGGTGTCGCCGCCCTCCAGAAGGCCCTCCCCAACTGCAAGATCGAATGGGACGATCCGACCAAGCCGACGACGTCCGCACGCTAGTTCAATCATGCTTTCTACGGCCTCCGCTGCCGCGCGAACCTACCTGCTCATTTTCGGGATCATCGAACTTGCCGGCGCAGCGGCATGGTGCCTGCTGGGGGCCGGGATCTATGGTTCGCCATTGGCCGGCATGAACTGGGCGGAGGCATCGTATGTTCTATTGTTCCTGGTAACGGGGCCGGTTTCGGCTTTCGGTGCAACCGTGGCCGGCTTTTGGATGCGCCGATTGGCGGCGACTTGGCTTATCCTCGGCGGCGTCTGCTCCGGCTTGCTGTCTAAGGCGTTCCTAAAGACCGATGCCAATATCTTGCCCGCGTTATTGGTTTCGCTGCCGATGACGGCCGCAGGGATCGGGTCTTTATTCCTACCCGCCGCTTCACGTCCGGACGCCTCGCTCGGGCCCGACGCCGTTTCGCCCTCGCGCCCCTCCGACACTCACGGCACGAAAGCCGTCTTCCTTGGAGTGGCGCTATTCTTCGGCTCCGTCGTTGCAATCTTCGCCGTCGTCGGCGGGATGATGGCCGCCGACGTTCTCGGACTTCGTGGTCCTCCGTCGGCATTGAATCCTTTAGTGCATCGGAATCAGAAACCGGCTGATCTGTCGGTGGCCGCCGCCGCGGCCTTCGTGCTCGCCGGGATCACGCTTTTTCGGAAACAACTAAAACTGCCGGCCGTGGTTCTCGCCGGACTGTGGTTTGGTCTTGCGGCGTTGACCCTATTTACTCTTGTCCTGTGACATCCTCGTTAGCGGCGGCCGGCGCGTAGCCGCGAGGTCTTGCAGATTCCGATGCGGCAGCGAGCTTTAAAGCTCAGATTGCCCGCATTTTGATAATAAGACGTGCCTGTTATACGGCGAGCGAGTGCGTCTCGTGTTCATCAAGGCTCGGTCCAGCGGAGAAACGCCGAGCGAACCAAGTCCTGGTGTCGCTTATGGTGACACCTAGGGAAATTCAGCTCGTCGCAAGGAAGAGCCGAATCCGGAAAATCATTCCGGACAAGAAGTTAGAAAGTGACCCGGTTGGGACTCGAACCCAAGACCTACGGATTAAAAGTCCGTTGCTCTACCAACTGAGCTACCGGGTCAAGCGGCGGCCCCTGCCGCAGGGCGACGGCGTCGTGTTACGCGACGATTGCCCAGAGCAGGGGAACTCATGAGTTTAGTGGAAACCCGGCGGTTGGCAAGTCGCCGGCGGCGGCGTTCGGCACGCGATTCGCATTCCGAGTCATCAAGTTCACGCGAACGATTTGCGGTTCGCGCGACGGAAAATTCAACAACTTTGCACGTCGAGGTGGGATATGTCGAAGAGCATCGTGCCGAACGAACGTTCCGGAAAAATCGGCTGGGTCGTCCTGTGGTTGCTCGGCGTGCCGATCCCCGTGCTGTTGATTCTGTTCTTGATTCGCGGCTGCACCTAATCGCACCGAGCTTCAACGCATTGAGCGTCGTGCGGAAATGCGTGACGTTTATAACTCGAAGAACTCCGACGGCCCGACGATCACGCGATCGTCGGGCCGTTTTGATTGTGGCGCAGGTTTGGTCGGCGAGCCGTTTCGATCGGCGACGAAGGCATGACGAAGAAGGCGTTGTGACGCGGCGAAGAAAGCATCATGCGACCGGACAAAAAAAGACCGGCTGCTTGGGGTGAAAAAGGGAATGAGAATCGCTGAACTCGTTGATCGTCGTTGCAACCGCGTCGGTCGAAGATCGATCAGTTGCACGGCCCTCGCGGAAAGCGATCTTATCCGCTCAGGAATATCTCTTCGCCCAGAAATCAACGGTTAGTAAGCTGTGGTGCCGTCATGACCTTTATCGTTTCTCGATCGCGAGCCGATTCCGCCATGTCCGGAAGTGTTCCGTTTGATCAGGCCGCCACGTTGCAACGACTCGGCAACGACCGCGCGCTGTACGCCGATCTCGTGAAATTCTTTCTCGAAGACTCGAAAGATCTCTTCAGCCGGCTGCAGACCCAAATGAATGCCGAAGACGCCGACGGCGTCGGGCGGGCCTCTCACGCGCTGCGCGGCATCTGCGCGAATTTCGGCGCGAGTGAAGCCGTGGATTTGTGCTGGACGATCGAGCGACGCGTAGGCGTCGGCGATTGGCGCGAAGTACGCACGGCCGCCGGGCAACTAGACGCCGGGCTGAAGCGCTTGCGCCAGGCGTTGGAGAAGTCGATTGCTTGAAGCGGCGCGGATCGACTCGCAACCACAAAGCAAAAAGAACGCCGGCGATTTCTCGCCGGCGTTCTTTCTTTGGGTGTCGTTCTGAGATGTCGCGTCAGTTGATTGTTTCGCCCGCCTGCGGAACGCCACGGAGGGCGTTCCCTACAGGAGCGATTGTTGGTCCTGTTAGTCGGCCGCGGCGGCCGGTTCTTCGTCGAGCGTGACCGTCGTGCCAAGCGAGATGTGCAGCGAGCGGATTTTGTTGCGGAGCGTGCCGCGGGTAATGCCGAGGATCTTGGCCGCCTGCGATTGATTCCCTTCCGTGTACTTTAGCACGCGGGTAATCACGAAACGTTCCATCATCTCGAGCGTTTCCAAGTACAGATCTTGCGAGCCGCCGGAGCGGAGCCGATTCTCGAGGAACGTTTCCAGATCGCTTTGCGGGGCGACTTCCGGATCGAACGTCACCTTCTCGCCCGGATCGAAACGGACCGAATCCGGCAGAAATTCCGGCAGAATCACGGCCCCGGTGGTTTGCAACAGCGACTGCCGAATGACGGCCTCGAGTTCGCGAATGTTGCCCGGCCAGGAGTAGTGCACCAGCAGGTCGAGGGCCTCGGGCGAGATGCTGTGAACGTCTTTGTTGAGTTCGCGGCTGAACTTCTGCACGCAGTGTTGCAGGAGCAGTAGAATATCGTCACCGCGCTCGCGCAGCGGCGGCAGCTTGATGGTGAAGCCGTTGAGCCGGTAGTAGAGGTCTTCGCGGAATTGCCCTTCGGCCGCCATCTTCTTCAGGTCGCGATTCGTGGCGGCGATGATCCGGACGTCGGTCTGAATGGTGTCGGTGCCGCCGACGCGCTCGAATCGTTGCTCCTGCAAGAGCCGCAAGACCTTGCTTTGCACGAGCGGCGACATGTCGCCGACTTCGTCCAAGAAGATCGTGCCGTTGTGGCATTGTTCGAACTTACCGATGCGCCGCGAATCGGCGCCGGTAAACGAACCGCGCTCGTGGCCGAACAATTCGCTTTCGAGCAAGTTGTCGGGGATGGCCGCGCAGTTGACCGCGAGAAAATTCTTGTTCGAGCGATTGCTGTGATGGTAGATCGCCCGAGCGATGAGTTCTTTGCCGGTGCCGCTTTCGCTTTGGATGAGCACGGTCACGTTTTGCGGCGCCACGCGCCCGATCGACTTAAACACGTCTTGCATCTGCGGGCAGCGGCCGACGATCTGATCGGCCTCGAGCTTCGGATGCGACTCACGCGGCAACTCGACCGGCGTGTGCATCAGCCGGCGGATTTCCAACGCGCGGTCGACCAGATCGCGGAGCTTGCCGAGATCGAGCGGCTTGAGCAGGTAGTCGTAAGCGCCGAGCTTCATGGCTTCGATGGCCGTGTCGCTGGTGCCGCCGGCCGTGATGAAGATCACCGGGAGCTTCGGATCCCAGCCGTGAAATTTACGCACGGCTTCGAGGCCGGAAATTTCCGGGAGCATGATGTCGAGCAGGACGACGTCGGCCCCTTCACGCAAGATTTCCATGCCTTCCGGAACATCGCGGGCCGTCTTCACCGTGATCGGGCTATTGGCGAAGGCTTGCGAGATCAGGTGCAACGTGGAGCGATCGTCGTCGATCGCGAGTAGCGTGGGCATGGTTTCCTCAATGGTTGAATTTCGGACAGCGTTTGCGAACGCAACTCCGAAGCGGTGTATTTGCACCAAGAATCGATTCTAGCTGTCTCGGCGGGGAAAGGGCGAAAATCGACAGGTGATTTTCGGTCGTAAAGTATGGTATTAAGAGCGGTTAAGATCAGTTTTGGTGCGACGATATGTCTTGTTCGGTGAGCCGAGTTGGCTGATTGTCGACCAGCCGCATCCCGGTCGTTGGTCAACGATTGACCGCGCCACGAGGACGTTTGCGAGTCGGACTCATCCGCGGAACCAAGTCGGGCCTGATTTGGGGATGAATCGCAAATCAGATCGGCCGATCGGAATCCGAACCGAGTAATTGCGAATGGCATGCCGAACGTCACATCGAACGTCCCGCGATCAGGCCCGCCGGCTTGAGTGGGCCGGCGGCGGAGATATGCTGGGCAGGTTGGATTGAGAAGAATCGCCACGCACCCGCGCCGCTTATGGAAAGGGCCACCATGTTTGTTCGTTTCGCTCCCCGCTTGTTTTCCTTGTGGGCCTTTGTCGGATTGTTGACTCTGGGCGGATCGCTGCGCGCGGAGGAAGGTTGGGTTTCGCTTTTCAACGGGAAAGACCTCACCGGCTGGAAGGCCAACGAACTGCCCGAGAACTGGGAAGTGAAAGACGGGGCGATTCACGGCCACGGCAACCGCAGCCACCTTTTCTACACGGGCAAGGAGTTTGCGAACTTCCATTACAAGGCCGATTTGAAGCTCACCAAGGGGAGCAACTCGGGCATGTACTTCCGCACCGAGTACGCCGACAGCGGCTGGCCCAAGGGTTACGAGGCCCAGGTCAACAATAGCCACAAAGACCCGAAGCGGACCGGCTCGCTCTACAACTTCGTGAACGTCGGCGAGCAACTCGTGCCGGACGACACCTGGTGGACCCAAGAGGTGATCGCCGAGGGG
>JAFLCO010000329.1 GCA_017303535.1 Planctomycetota bacterium | reverse complement strand
AACCTCATCGACTGGACCGGTGCCCCGACAGGTTCCTGGAACGTAGGCGGGCTGTCTTACAACGGCGGGCTATTCCGCACCGGTGCCGAGACGGGTACCGACCTCGACCTGTTCCAACTCGGCGGCGGCTTCCTCTACGACGTCAGCCAGTTCAACAGCACGGGCAACATCATCGTGGTGCAGGCCGAGACTCGCGACTACTACTGGAACGGCGACCAGAGTACTAACTGGAACACGAACAACACAGGCAACACCAACTGGCTGAACGCTCCCGCCGGTACCGATCCCGGCTCTCTGCCGTTCCTCATGGATAACGTTTTCTTCACCGCGAATAGCGCAACGAATCAGACCACAACCCTCGGTCAGGATTTCAGTATCAATAGCCTGACCTTTACCGGGACGGGAACGAGCAACACCACCGGATCGAGTATCGCTGGAAATACCCTTACCCTCAACGCCTCCGCCGGCCAGGGTATCACGGTACAAACCGGCTCGGGTGCCAACACCATCTCGAGTAACGTCGTCCTGGCTGCCGCGCAGATCTGGACGACCAATGAAACGACTAATGTCACGACCTTCAGCGGCGTTGTCAGCGGCGGCGCGACGGCCTCTCTCACGAAGGCCGGACCCGGCACCATCGTGCTAGGCGGCGGCTCCGCCAATACCTATGGCGGCACAACGACGGTGAGTGCGGGTATCTTGAGCGTTGCCAAGAACGACGCCCTCGGCTCGACTCTAGGCGGCACCGTCGTCCAGGCGGACGGATCCCTGGAATTACAGGGAGGCATTACCGTCCCCATTGGTGAGACCCTCGCGTTGAACGGCGACGGTGCCACCGTCGGCGCGGATAGCAGCGGTGGTGCCCTGCGCAACCTCAGCGGCAGCAACAGCTATGGCGGCTCGATAACGCTCAACTCCGCTTCCAACATTCAATCCGATGCGGGGCTGCTGACGATCGAAGGGAGCATCTCCGCGACCAACGTAAACCTCACGGTCGAAGGCGCGGGTAACACCACGATCAACGGACTCATCGGAACCGGCAGCGGAACGCTGACGAAGAATGACGCCGGTACTTTGATTCTTGGCAATACCGGCAACAGCTACACCGGCTCAACCGTCGTCAACGGCGGTATCTTGCAGATCGCGTCCGAGTCCAACCTCGGCGCCAACCCGGGCAGCCCCTCCGCCGGACAGTTGACCCTTAACGGCGGCACGCTCGCGACGACGGCCACGTTTACGATCGACGACGCCAACCGCGGGATCACGATTGGCGCCTCCGGCGGTACGATTCAAACAGCTGCTAGTACTGTCCTTACGTTGTCCAACGCCGTCGTTACGACGGGCACGCTCACCAAAACGGGCACAGGTGCCTTGACGATCAACGGAACGGTCAGCGGCGCTAATTCTTTGCAAGTCAGCGCCGGCGTCCTTAACGGCGGCGTCTCCAGTGCTGCCGCATCGGTCATAGCCAACGTCACCGTGACGAGCGCCGGAACGTTCAGCGCCGGAGCGACCGGCAATACGAACGGCGATGCAGGTAACGGCGTCGGTCGGATGGACGTTACCGGCAGCATGGTCTGGGACGCCAACTCGACGCTGGTCTTCGATTTTGCCAAGTCCTATACCGACGGCAGCTCCATTCCGGCCGGCGTCGACTGGGACTTGCTGACGGTCAGTGGTGTGCTCACCAAGAATGGCGTGGGCAACGTTACGCTGCAGATCGACTCCTGGTTGAACGACCGCTCGAATTACGGGAAGAACGAGGGAACCGGCTCGGCTGACGGGGACGACTTCGTCCCTAGCAACCTCGCCGGGATGGATGACCCCGGACGCTACCGATGGCTGTGGGTGCAAACCGGCGGCCTCGCCGGCTTCAGCACGACGAACATCGCTCCGGGACTTGACGTCGTCAACGACATCGTAATCGACGTTAGCGGCAGCAACGTCTTCAGCGCCTACTCGCCGATTCCGGGCACCGGCGGCTTCTGGGTCTCGGCGCAGGGCAACGACCTGTACATCAACTATTCCGCCGTGCCGGAACCGGGCAGCTTGCTCTTGGTCGGACTGGCGGGCCTCGGCTTCGCAGGGTATCGCCGCCGAAAACGGAAACTGGCGGAAGCGGCTGACGCGGCCGTTATCGCGGCAAGCGAGCCGGGCGAGAATCCGGTTTTGTAAGCGTTGAGGGCCGGCATCTAACCTCGCGTAACCTCGTGACGTCGAGCAGTCGGCGAAGTTTGGTAAGGGTTTTCGCCGGCTGCGCCTAGAGGCAACCTACCGCCCGCGCCAAGGTGTGTTTGCTGCAAACGGAACCGCCGGCACCGCAGTGTGCCGCTGAAGACAGCGGAGGCTTAGGATATACCGTGCGGGTTTCAGCATCCGCAACGAGAATATGTTTCACTTAAACGTACCGGTATCCTGAGTGTCGGAAGTGGTTGCGGCACTCGTGTTCGGGGAAGCGGTCGACGAGTTCGCCGCAGCGGCGCCAGAGTCCTTCGACGGTTCTTTCGGCGGCGCTGCGGACGAGCCATTTGAATTTGGCGAAGACCTGTTCGATCGGATTGAAGTCGGGGCTGTACGGCGGCAGATACAACAGCCGCGCGCCCGAAGGCGCTCGGCCGCGTGATGATCGTCTTTACCCACGTTTCGTCGAGAAACGCCAGTCGTTCGGGATCCAGACCGGATTGACGAAGCTTCCACGCGGCGCGTCGCTCGGCGACGTCGGCCGTCGGCTTGTGGCCGCAGTACGGTTGCGATGATATGACGACATCAGATCGCGCCCGTTCAATCGCGATGCGCAGGTCCGCCCGCTGCGGACATGGCGGACGGCGAACCTTGCCATCGGGCCGGCGTAGACCAGCGCGCCGCGACCGTTGCGGATCAGGCGGTCGTACCACGTGAACGCGGTGGCCACGACCTCTTGGATCGCTTCCTCTCTCGCTTCGCGGTTTAGACCGCGTAACGAGCAGGCGGCGGATTTGCGGGAGAAGATCGAGAAAATCGGGCGTCGAAGCGGCGGACTCCGACACAGAAAACGTCTGCGCAACGGCGATCATCGGTTGAACTCCTAAGAAGAGACCGCCCGTGCGCACGCGCGAGCAGAGCGGCGACGCTTACGGCGAGCTGAGATCGCGCCAAGAGACGATCGCCGACGTAACAGGGATCAATCTTCGTTCAACGTGCATCCGACGGGGCTCTGCGAAACGAGGCTCGGTCACTTCGACGAACGGAGTCGCGCGTCGGCCGACCATTCATTCGCCAGCGCCGGCACCCGACGGCGGTTCAGTCCGATGGAATCGTATGCGGCGTGCGAAGCCGATCGACTCAGCTCCGATCCGCTGATAGCTTGCCGCATCCAATCCTATTAATATGCCGCGGAAACGGGCTGTTATTTAGCGCGCCGATCCGGGGCGATCCGTAACACGATGAAGGAGGATGCGATAGTGCCGAGACCGCATCGCACGGAGGCTTCGGCGTTCCTTTCCGCATTTGTACGCCGGATCAGCAATCTTTGCGACCGTTCCGAAAGGATCGCCTTCTTGTCTGTGGCGCTATGCTCATTGGGGTAATGAGCTTGTGACGTGACAAGGAGCCTGATGCGACGTCGATGAGATATCGGAAGCGGCGGCAGGAGACTTTGTTCGTTACGACGGCGAACTTGGCTCGGTCGGCGGGCCATCCGTTCTATCGGAAGCCGAGTTGTTAGCGGAGGCTGAGTTCGACCGCTGGATCGAGGACCGCTGCGATCCGTTCTACGAGGAGGCCGACCAGCCGGTCCGGGCGTCGATTCCGCCGGGGACGCTCTTTCGGATACTCTGGGTCGGTCGCTTCGATGTGGTCGACGGTCAACGGGGCATCGCTTGGCGGGCTGAGGCAAAGGCTTCCGCAAAACTTACCGTTGTTCGTCCTTCAAATCACCAGAACAACTCTCTTTCCATCGCTGCGGCTCCGTCTTCCTTGACCACATAACTAAGAAGGCGGATTCATAACGATTTTTATGCAATCATGCAATTTGAAGATCCGCTCTGAGAAGAAGCGCCCCAAGACGACATGTCGGCTCATCGCAGGCGGATTTTTTTGGTGCCTGCCGGCGCATCCGCTAGACTCGGGAGCCACCCGACAACTTCGGTGTCGGCCATCGCAACCCGGCAATTTATTCGCGGCCGACGTTATGCTGCCAATCAACTCGCGGCAAAAAGAGACGAGTTTTAGCTTAGCATGGGAATGCCGTCTCCGAAGAGATTATCGGACGTCGGCGTCGTCGCCGCACGACCGTGTCCGGGAGCAGCAGGGATTCACGCTGCTGGAGGTGTTGATTGCGCTCACGATTACGCTGATTTTGATGGCTACGATCGCCGAGTTGTTTTCCCATGTCACCGACGGCATTCGCAACAGTCGGTCGATGATGGATCTCAACGATCAGCTACGCAACGCGAAGCATCGGTTGATCGCCGATCTCCGCGGAACGACGGCGCCGACGATCCCGCCGTTGTCGCCCGAGATGCATTTGGGGTACTTCGAATACGTCGAAGGACCGCGAGTCGCCTATTCGCAGATCGCCAACAACAGCGTCGGCGGGGACGTCGGGGAGAATCTGTCGGGCTCCGCCTCGAATCAGATCGTGAACTCCGTCATGGGGGACGTCGACGACATCCTCATGTTCACCACGACGAGCTTTGACGACAGGTTCGTCGGTCGCGGCGGCGTGAAGTCAGGAGTCAATCTATCGCTGAAGACGCGTCATGCCGAGGTGGCTTGGTTCCTTCGTCGGCAATCGAGCGTGACGTCGCAGCGTAACGACGGCCGTGCGGAGTTTTATTCCCTCCACCGCCGGCAGTTCCTGGTGTCCCCAAACGCCGTCGTTTGGGGTTCGCTCGACTATGCCAACACTGACTTGTCGTTGCGCTCCGAAGGGGGTAACTACGACAACCGAGCGCTGCCGCCGAACAATCGTGATCGGCCGCAATGCGCTGGATCCCGGGAATCGCCGCAACAGCCTCGGTGATCTGACGATGCGCGAGAACCGCTCGCTGCACCAATCGGTGTTGTGGCCCTACGAAATGGCCTATGTGTCTCCTAGCTTTGCGGGATTCGCCATCTACAATCCGGCCCAGGGGCGCGGTGCGCCGTCCGAGCTTTCTTTGCCGACGCTCGCCGAGCAAACCCACGGAAATTTTCCGTTGCCGACCCAGGAAAGGGCTTCCGGTACGGGAAACTACGTCCCCAAAACGACTTTCACACCGACTCCGCCGATCGGTTATGCCATCCAGGGAGTCGGCACGCGATCCAGCGGGTTTGGCGCAGGCAGTCGACAAGGCACGGACATCATTTTGACCAACGTCGTCGGCTTTGACGTCAAGGCTTGGGATCCGGGGGCCCCGGTACTTCGCGCGCCGGCCGCCGCGACCAATCCGCAAGCCGGCGGCGTCTTGGTTCCGGGCGACGGCGGCTACATCCGCGCGTTGGATCGCTTTGTTGGTACGCCGACCAACGTCGCTTTGCAGCCTGTGGCCTTCGGCGCCTTTGCCGACTTGGCCTACATGGCGACTCAGTCGGGCAGCGGCGACACGGTGCTGGCCCGCTACCGCAACTACCTGGAACCGCTCAATCCCGCGACGCTTTCGGCCCTGCGCCGCATGGAGTCCGGTGCGCCGTTCTCTAACCGCTGCCGCTTGCCGCGGACGCATTTCGGATGTCCGAGTGAAGGACCGCTCTCCAAGAATCCCTACGCCGGCGACCGCACGCTTGCGCCGAGCGTCTGGGATACTTGGTCGACCCACTACGAGATGGACGGCCTCGACAATGACGGAGACAACCAAATCGACGAAGGCGCGAACGGCATCGACGACAACGGCAACGGTTTAGTCGATGAGCCTAACTTCCAGGTTTCGTACGAGGCGAGCGTGGGCGAGCAAGAAGCGCCGCCGCCGTATCGCTGGCCGCTACGCGGCCTGAAAATTACGATTCGAGTCGTCGAACAGGACAGCAAGGAACTACGCGAAGTTACCGTAGTCCACGAGTTTTTGCCGCTTTGATTGCCGCAGAATCGTGGTGATCGGTCGTCTGTCCGTCAGAATTCGGCCCTGCCTTCATCGAGTGCGGAGCTTGACCAAGCGACGTTGCCGAGCGAAGAATGGACTGTTGGTCGCCGCTCTCCGTTTCGTTTTCTGGGGATCCGGCGATTTGAGGTCGATCGTCGTGTTGGCCCGGCGTAAACGTCTTGCTAAAGGATCACCCTGAAGATGGAAGGAGCCGGTTCATTTACCGTCATGCTGCGCGGCTTGCGGAGCTCCACGGCAATGATCGTCGCGGTTTTGCTCGCCTTGCCGACCGCCGGCTGCAAGGACGACAGCGACCGTCCGTTACACCGCAAGACGTTGGAAGGGGAGCCGCTGGCGTTTGGATACGGTTCGGGCGGACGACCGCAGATTATCGTGGCTCCCGGGGTGATTGATCCTGACGATAAGTCCCTCGATCCGATGGAACCCTCGCGCGGCGTGCTCTCGTCCTACGACGCGGGCGATTCTCAAGTCTGGGAACGGGTCGCCAACGCCACGACCGGTTTCGGCGCCGTATCGGGGGGCATGCAATTCGCCGTCGCCTCCCTCCCGGCATCAGGAAGCAAACAAACCCCTTTTGAAAAACAGTTACAGGACGGCGTGGCCGCATTGAACGCCGGAAAGCCTCGCGAGGCGATCGTCAGTTTCGAACTCGCCCAGCGTTCCGACCCGAACGACTATCGCGGTTTTTTCTTCGAAGCCGTAGCCCAGTCGCAACTCGATGAAGTCTCCCGGGCGCTGACGGCGCTGGACTTGGCGATTCGTAAAGCGCCGCAAGAAATGGAACTCTACGTTCACCGCGGCAACCTTCGCTTGCGGCAAAAGGATTATGCCTTAGCGGTCGACGATTTTTCTCAGGTCATTGAGCGTGATCCCAAGAACCTTGGCGCCTTGTTGAACAGAGCCGTGGCGAACTTCCATCGCCGCCGGCCGAAAGACATCATCCAAGACACGACGGAAGTCCTCGCGATACGCAAAGACATTCCCGACGCTCATCTCTTGCGGGCGCTGGGCAACCTCATGCCCGGCGAACCGGCCCGCGGTCGCCGTGACTTCGACGCGGCC
>JAFLCO010000328.1:5217-7143 GCA_017303535.1 Planctomycetota bacterium | reverse complement strand
ACGTCAACGGCTACCTCACGTTGTACATGGATCCACTGGCGGCCTTCGACAACTTCGATCCGATCTTCGACGGCTTCCTCGACGACGAGGGAATCTGGAAGGAAGTGAAGCGGAGTTTGAAGGAAGACGAAGACGGCCCAAAGATCGATCTGCGCGACCAGTTCTTCGCGCTGATGGGTAATCGTGTGACGTTCGTCGTCGACAAGAAGGAACCGCTCACGGAAGACAGCGCACAGCTGGTCGTGGCCGTGGAACTGAAGCCCGGTACCGACGCCAAGGTAAAGGAGACGATCTCCAAGGCCTTCGCGAACGATGAAACGGTCGAGAAGACCGAGGTCGACGGACCGGAAGGCAAAGTTGAAGCATGGCGTGTTAAGGTGCTCGAGGAAGTACCGCCGCAAGCCGCCAATCAAGAAGGGGTCGTCGACGGCATGCGGGTCGTCGCCGATGCCTTGGTGACCGTCGGCGGCGGGCACCTGCTCATTGCGTCGGACGCGGACATGATGCAAAAGGTGTTGGCCGGCTTTAAAGACCCCGGTTTAGCGCACGCCGCCGATTTCGTGGCGGTCGCCGAAAAGATCGGCGGCTTCATTGAGAAGCTCGGCAAAGATCCGAAGATCGTGGCGCTCGGCTTTCAGCGGTCCGATGAAATGCTCAAGGTCGACTACGAACTCTTCAAAGCCGGCAAACTCGCGAAAGCCACGACGCCGCTGGGCCGCATCGTCAATGCGATCACGTCGAAGGCCGCCGACGAAGGACGCGAAGTGAAGCCGGTCGATACGTCGAAGCTGCCGGCGTTCGATACGATTCGCAAGTACCTCAGCCCGATGGGCATCGTCGTCAACGAAACGCCCGATGGTTTGTTCGCCACCGGCTTCTCGCTAGAAAACGCCCCGCCGACGCCGGGAACGAAGGCCGCCGCTCCGCCTGCGGACGCCGGAAAGACGCCGGAGCCGCCGAAGTAAGCGACGATGCGACTGTTGCCGTACTACCGGGCGATCACATCGCCCGGCGTACGCAACTTCGCCTGTTCACCGATGGGCCGCACGCCGCGAATCCGACCTTGCGGCCGTACGCGCTCGATCGTCACGGCTTCCGGCGTTATGAACGTGCCGACGTTGCCGGCCTCGTCGCGAACGTCGAGCTTCAAGAACAGCTTGGCCGGAATTCGGCTATCCATCCGCCATGCGTACTGCCCGTAGTTCGGCAAGCCCGAGGCGATGATCTGCCATGGCCCTTGCGACAATTCGCTGTAGGCCAGGGCCACCGGGCGATTCGTGAGGTGTTCGTCTTTAGCTTCCCAGCGGATATCGAGTTCGCCGGCTTGTTCGCCGGCCCCGGGCGTTGCCGAGATGAGCTTCGCGGCCGGCTTCGTCACATCTACGCCGACCCAAACTTCGGGGAGGTCGCCGGCTTGCGGCGCCGGGGTCTTCAGGCCGGTCGTGGATTCGATGACCATCCGAAATCCGTAACTCCCTTCGCCGTCGACGCTCACCAAAAACGGGCTGGTCGAGTCCGGGTCGTTCCCCAGCGACGCCCACGTCTTGCCGCCGTCGCGCGTGCCGAAGAGTTCGACGCGGGCCACGCCGGCCGTGCCGACCGATTCGATGTCGTAATCCAGTTCGAACTTCCGCGAATTCACGAGCCGCGGCCGAACGCCGTCGGGCTCATTGCCGCCGCCCGTCGGCGCAGGCATCGAGCGCGGTTCTTCACCGCTCGGGCGTTGGGTTTCGTACGGTGTTGCGACGCCCGGCGCTTGCCCGAAGCCGGGGCCTGCGAAACCAGGGCCTGTGAAAGTCGGGCCGGCGTCGTTGCTCGCCGAGTTGTCGTTCGACTTCGTCGACGGCAGCGGCGTCGGGATCGGAAGTTCGTCTTCCGTACCGGGACCAATCGTTTCGCGGTTCGTGCCTGCCGCAGGTCCGGGAT
>JAFLCO010000328.1:0-5207 GCA_017303535.1 Planctomycetota bacterium | reverse complement strand
AAACGCCGGGTTGCTCGGCGATCCTGAAAAGTCGCGGGGCGTCGAAGTCGGCGCGAACGGCGCGGTTGCGCGACCGGTCGGAATCGGTTCGGCTCCGTTGTTCGCCACGGCTGTCGGCTGCGGCACGGTTTCAAAGCCGGGCGACGTCGAACGGCCTGGGAAGTTGCGAGCCATGTTCGGCGGCAGGTTGCCGGCTTCTCCGTCGGCCGGCGGCGGCGGACCGAGCGCCTCGCGTGGCGGCGTGGCCGTCGGTTGCGAGGCCATGGCCGAAGGTCGCCACGGCCCGGTGTTCTGTGCCGTGCTATTTTGTGAAACCGCCGGAGCCGGGTTCGCCGGAATCGCGCTCAGCGGCAGTTGGCTGGTTACCGCAGGCAGCGCCGTCGGGTTGAGCGTCGATTGTCCCGGCAAGCTGAGTTGCTGTTCTTGAATGGCGACGTTCCCCGCCCCGTCGGCTACTGTCAACCGCACGTACAACGGCGCCTTGGCCGACGGATCGATGTCGAACACCGCCTCGCCCCCCTGCACCGTCGCCGGTTGCCCCGGCATGGAGCGATCGTTGATCTGCGTCGGCCGCCAGGTCTGCATGGCATCGACGCCGCGGCAGACGATCTCCAGCGTCTCGCGCTTGAGCAGCGAGTCGTCGACTTGAAACGTCGCACGAACTTGCGTCGGTCCGGTCGCCGTGCAGTTCAGCTTCACGATCGGCGGCAGCGTATCAACGAGCACGCGCAACTCGGCCGACGGCGGCGTCTCCGGCAAGAGCTTGCCGGCCTGATTCAGCGTCCGCACGCAGAACCAATACTCGCCGTCGTGCGAAGCGCGAAACGTGAACCTCGCTTCGTCCGGCTTGGCCGTGGCGTAGGGCGACCAGGTGCCGCCCCGATTCTCCGACATATGCAACTGCACTTCGACCGGCTCTTGCCCCGGCGCGGCCGCGGGAATCTGAAACGGAATGTCGAACTGATTCTGCCGCGTCGGGTAGAGCGGCGCTTCGGCGGCGGCCGGCGCTTGGGCAACGGCCGGCGCTTGGGCAACGGCCGGCGTCGGCGCGCAGCTCAAGAGTCCGAGCGCGGCCGGGGCGCAAGCCAACATCAACTTCCGTAACCAGCGGGAGTATCGCATATCTGAGGGTATCGGCCCTCAAACGATGCGGCTTGAACCGACGCTACGCACAAGCGAAGCGAGGAAGAACCGGCAAACTTTACGGCCGCCGGCAGCGGTGGCAGCGTGCGGAAATCGATTGTTATCCCTTCATGGCCGCCCGTGTCTCACGAACGATCTGCACATACTGCTTCGCCAGGCTTTCGATCCGGCCGAAATCCTTGATCGCCACGGCCTTCGGTTCCACGAGCGACGAGCCGATCCCCAGCGCCGAGGCGCCGGCCTTAATGAAGTCGGCGGCCGTCTCCAAGGTCACGCCGCCGGTCGGGATCATCTTCACCTGCGGCAGAGGCCCGCGAAGCGCCTTCAAATGTTGTGGCCCCAAGACATCGCAAGGAAACACCTTCACAAAGTCCGCGCCGGCTTGCCACGCCGTGATGACTTCGGTCGGCGTCAGCGCGCCGGGCATGACGAGCTTCGAATAGCGGCGGCACATCGCGATGACGTCGACGTTCGTTCCCGGCGACACGATGAACTCCGCGCCCGCCAAGATCGCCGTGCGGCACGTTTCCGTATCGAGTACCGTGCCGGCTCCGAGCAGCACCTTGTCTCCCAAGGCGTCGGCCACTTGCTCGAGCACCTTATGGGCTTTCGGCACCGTGAACGTCACTTCGAGGCAATCGACGCCGCCGGCCGCCAAGGCCTTGGCAACGTCGACGAGTTGGCTCCCGTCCGGCGCGCGGATGATGCCGACGACGCCTGAGTTGAGTAAACGCTGCGTAGGATCGATCGCCGGCATGTGAATGTTCCAAACAAAAAGAGAGTCAAAGTATTTCTAAAATCACTGTGTGTTCGTCATGGCGACAAGCTTCGCAAGTAGCTCGCGCGCCGCGCCTGAGTCAATCGCCTCGCGGGCCAACTGTGCCGCGGCGTGCGTGTCCTCGACTTTGCCGGCCGTCCACAAAGCCGCCGCCGCGTTGACGACGACGATCTCCCGCGCCGGTCCCTGTTTGCCGGCCAGCACCTCGCGAACGATCGCGGCGCTCGCGGCCGGCGAATCGACGGCCAACGCGTCGATCGGTTGCACCGCGACGTCGAAGTCTTCCGGCGTCCAGCGCAGTTCGTTCATCTGATAAATGCCTTCCGGAATGAAGTGACCGGCGGCATTACCCTGACTAGGTTGCTTCCATTCTTTCGGGATCGAATGCGCGCGAACTTCCGTCGCGTGCGACGGCCCGGCAATCGTCACCTCGCCCAAGCCCCCTTCACCGCTGACGACCGTGGCCCGCTTGGTGCCCAACAATTTCAAAGCATCGGCTAAAAGCGGTCGCAGCTCGTCGCGGCCGACACCGAGCAATTGATACTCGGCCCCCGCCGGGTTCGTCAGCGGACCAAGCAAGTTGAAGATCGTACGCGTGCCGAGCTTCTGCCGCACCGGCATCACGTGCTTCATCGCCGTGTGCATCAGCGGGGCGAAGCAGAAGCAGATGCCGAGTTCTTCCAGGCAGCGCTCGACCGTTTCAAACTCGGCCTGCACGTTCACGCCGAGTTCGGCCAACACGTCGGCCGATCCGCTCCGGCTGGTGACCTTGCGATTGCCGTGCTTTGCGACCGGTACGCCGGCCGCGGCGGTGACGATCGCCGCGGTGGTGCTCACGTTGAACAGATGGCTACCGACGCCGCCGGTGCCGCAGGTATCAATCAGCCCGGTGCGCGACGTTCGAATCTTCCGCATGTGACCACGCATCGCCGTGGCCGCTCCCGCCACTTCCTGGGCGGTTTCCCCTTTGTCGCGCAGCGCGGTGAGAAACAGCGCGATCTCCCCTTCCGGCCAATCGCCGGCCATGATGCCGTGGACCGCATCGGCCGTCGCTTCGAGCGACAAATTTTCGCCGGCCGTGAGGCGGCCTAGGAGCGTGCGGCGGTCGGTGGTCATGCGCGGCGTAGTTTCCTGCGAAAGCGGGCGAAAATGAGCCGGCTGAAATTGTAAGCGGCCTTGCGGCCCGCATTCTAGGGGTGGCCCGACGTCGCGAACGTCGGCGTTGTCTCGCCGCGCAGGCGTTTCTACAATCGAGCACGGTCTCGCGGCCGCGCACGCACCACGGATTTGCACCTCACGATTGTCGAAAAGGACGCGACATTGGTCGGCCAAACCCCCGCTCGAAAAATTGCGATCGACATTGACCCCTGCATCGACGGGGCCGTGGCGCTCGCCTTGGCCTTGTTCGACCCGACGCTCGAGGTCTTGGCCGTGACCGCCGTCGCCGGCAACGTTTCGGCCGAGCAAGCCACGCGCAACGTGCAGGCCATCATTGAGCAACTCGATCCGCCGCGCTGGCCGCGCGTGGGAGCCGCGGTCGAACCGGATGAAGCTCCCGCCGCGACGCTCGGCTTCCTCTACGGCGCCGACGGCCTCGGCAACGCCGGTTTTCAAGTGGCCGAACTTCATCAGCGGCATCCGTCGGAAAAGGTGCTTACGGACACGATTCGCACGACGGCCGAACAACTCACGCTCCTGACGCTCGGGCCGCTGACGAACGTCGCGCGGTGCCTGCGGCGCGATCCGGCGCTGATCGGCCAAGTGGGCCAACTCGTCATCGCCGGCGGCACGTACGCCGTGCCGGGCGATATCATGCCCACGGCCGAATTCAACATGTACTTCGACGCGCCGGCGGCCCGCGAGGTGCTCCGGTCTCGTGCCACGAAGACGATCGTCCCGCTGGACGTGCTCAACAAGCCGGTGTTCGACTTCGGGCACTTGGAACGCTTGCCCGAGGCGGAGTTCCGCGTGGGCGCGCTCCTGCGAAAGGTGCTGCCGTTCGCGTTCCGCTCGTATCGCCAGCAGTTGGGCCTCGAAGGGGTGCGACTGCACGACGCCGTGGCCTTGCTGGCGGTGACGCACCCGGAATTGTTCACGACCCAGCAGGCGGCGGTCGACGTGGAGACGGCCGGCGAACTGACGGCGGGCCAGACGGTGTTCGACCGCCGGCACGTCTCGTCGGCCGCGGCCAATGCCGACGTGGCGACGGACGTGAACGTGTCCGGAGTCATCGACGCGATCCTGACCGGCTTGGAGCGGGCCGTCGGGTAACGCGTTTGCTTGTCGCGGCCGAGCATAAACCGCCTTCTGTAGGGAACTCGCTCCGCGGCGCTGCGGAATCTCTAATTGCAACAGATTTGCAATTGCCTCGAAATCGCAGGTGCGTACATCGGACTCCGTTTTGTACGCACCCTTAGTTCTAAGTGATCTGGTGCGTACAAGATGAGACTCGATGTACGCACCCCCTCGAAAATGTACGCAGCAGCGGTAGCGCAGTTGTAATTGCAAAACGATAGTCAATAAGACACGCGGCCGAACAGAAATCGGGGTCTCAAAACCGGTGGGCGACCAACCCCTCTCCCGCCGGGGGAGGGTGCCCGAAGGGCGAGTGAGGGTGACGTCGTCTAACGGTTGGCAATGGTGATTCATGGAGGTGGAACTTAGCCCCCGGTACTTCATACCGGGGGCAATGTGCGTGATTTGCTGGGAAAACGTGACAATCGAGACGTCGGCCATGCCCCCTTGCTTGCGCTGCGGGGCTAGTGCGTGGTGGTTGCGGTTCACGGCGGTGCCATGTCGTTTGCCCCCGGTATGAAGTGCCGGGGGCTAAGGTCGGCGCGGAGTGCGCGCAGCGGCGCATTGCGTAGTTTCCCAGATCTCGGCCGGCGGTTCCAAGCAACTTTTGGCCGGCCTACATTTTGTGGCCGCGCATTGCGACAATACAAAATAGCCGCCGGCCAAAAGCGCCCTTGATTCCCGCGCGAAAATCGACGTGGCCAAAAAGTTGCTTGACGCGCTGTAGGGAACGCCCTCTGTGGCGTTCCGCGCGTCGGGTACGTGCGTCGCCCCCTCATCCTCGGCTTCGCCGCACCTTCTCCCGCGAGGGGAGAAGGGAATAATCGCAGTCTTTCCAAAGGGAATAAGGAGCGGAACGCAACGGAGGGCGTTCCCTACAGCGCGCATTCACGGCAGTCGCTAAACCGTGCGGCCGTGGTCGTCGGGCTTCGGGGCGAACTGCTTCTTCAGGGCTTCGTACTTCGCGTGCAGCGCCTGCCAGTTCGCGTCG
>JAFLCO010000327.1 GCA_017303535.1 Planctomycetota bacterium | reverse complement strand
ACCCAGTGACCGAAGTTCTCGCCGTCATGCAACCAGACGACGAGCAACGTCCCTCGACTTTGCTTTCCCTCAAAACGGCAACCCCGCACCGCGTTGCCGTCGCCGTAGAGCGACACGAACTTCCGCTCTTTATCCGGCACATCGCCAATGATCGCGCATTCTTCCAGCGTGCAACGGCTCGCCAAGTTCTTCGAGTCGTAGCGGAAGGAAACAACGTCTTCCTTAGCCGACGAGTCGCGCCAGAGCAGGTTGCGGACGACGAGATGCGTGCCGCCGATCCGTAGCCGGCTCGTTCCCAACAGCACAACCTGGCCCGGAGTTTGGGCCGTTACGACGATCGGCGTTTCTTTGGTTCCCTCGCCGCGGAACACCAAGTCCGCGTCGCGCCACTCGCCGGCGGCCAGGACAATCGTGTCGCCGGGGCCGGCGGTTTTGACGGCGGCGTCGAACTCCGGCACGTTGCGGACGAGCGTTTCTTTCGCGACGGCCGGGGAGCAAAACGCCGTGAGCGACAGCACGGCGCACCACAGCACACTAGCCCCGACGCGCCAGCGAGGGGACATTCTTCGCGCTACTACCACCTCGCCGTGTCCCCTCGCTTGCACTTCGGGGCTAGTATTTGAAATCGACGTAAGTGCCGATTCGCTTGCGCGACTTATGTCGGTTTTCGTTTCCTCTTGACTTTGGCGCGTGCGCACAACAAAGGCCGGTTTGTACGCACCCTTAGTTCTAAGTGAAATGGTGCGTACATCGCACGACTTTTTGTACGCACCCGTCCGTTTTGTACGCAGCGCGAAATCGACGTAAGTGCCGATTCGCCGGCGCGACTTACGTCGATTTTCGGCGCTCGATTCCGAAGCGTTGGCGCCGTCGCCGCGCTCGCCGCTCTTGCCTAAGTTGCCCGTCATAAAGACTCCGGTCGCTTACGCTCCCGGCTCGCTGGAGTGTCGAAAAGTGGTGACGTTCGCTCGAAACCAACCCGGCAACTTAGCACCGCCGCCGGCCAAAAACTAGCAACAATTTGGTCATGAGATCTTTTACCGACGCACTCGAAGTACCCGCGTTTTCCTGGTGAAAACAGGCCCGTTTATCGCGGCAGCGAGAGATCCGCTTCCGCGCCGCCGACGAACACCCGCTTCACGTGCAACTTCTCATCGAGCACGACGACGTCGGCCCGTTTGCCGGGCTCCAAGCTGCCGAGGTCGTGGTCGTGCCCGATGATTCGAGCCGGCGTGAGCGTGGCCATGCGCACAATTTCCCAAAGCGGTCGGCCGGTGCCGGCGAGCATCACGCGCAGCATGTGATCCATGCCGTTGACGCTTGAGGCGAGCGCGGAACCGTCGGGCAAGAGGCCGACGCCGTCGCGATGCAAGAGTCGCTCGCCGCCGTCGAGCGGGCCGATCGAGTATTCGCCCTCCGGCATGTCGAGAGCCCGATTGCAATCGGTCACCAGCGCCAGCCGATCCGGACCTTTGATCTTCAGCGCCAGCTGCAAGAGGTCGGGCGAGAGATGCTTGCCGTCGGCGATGACTTCGGTCGTCAGTTCGTCGAAGTAGAGCGTCGCTTCCAGCAGCCCGCCTTGCATCGGGTACGATTGAAACTGCCGCATCCGCGATTTGTCGCTCATCGCACAATACAAATGATCGACGTGCCGCACGCCCCAGCCGACGGCCGCGCGCATCTGCTCGAAAGAACACCAGGAGTGGCCCGAGTTCAAGCGCACGCCGCGCCTGCGACAAGCCGCGGCGAATTCCTCCGCGCCGGGTAACTCGGGCGCGATCGTCGCCGTGGCCAGGGCATCGGCGTAGTCGAGATACTCGGCATACTCCCGCTCGACCGGCGGCCGAATCGCCTGGCCGGGATGGGCACCGCGAGCTTCATAGCGGAAGTAAGGACCGTAGAAGTGAGCGCCGAGAACGCGTGGGAGAAGTGGAGAGTGATGAGTGGGGAGTGGGGAATGAGCGGAGGCCTTCTGTTCCCCACTCCCCACTCCGCACTCCCCACTGGCCATAAATTGCCGCGTTCGTTTTAGAACCTCGACGATCTGTTCATGCCTTGCCACCGTCGTCGTCGGCGTCAGGCTGGTCGTGCCGTGCCGTAAGTGGGCGCGGAGTGCCGTTTCGTAGGCTGCGGCGGTGCCGTCCATGAAGTCGGCGCCGAGGCCGCCGTGGACGTGGATGTCGACGAACCCGGGCAGGATGTAACCGTCGCCGGCATCGACGACGGTCGGCCGCGCGCCGTCACCAACTTGTGGTTGCCGTTGCTGCAGTTGCTGTTCGAGCGACGACCGCCGATCGACGGCCGTGATACGCCCGTCGTCAACGAGCACGGCCCCACGCTCCAAGATGTGGTCGGGCAACACGACACGACCGACGACCAACAGCGGGGCGGACGACATGGCCGGGCGACTCCGAAAAGGGGGCGGGCGAAGCGACGGGCGAGGCAAACGGCCGGATTATAAGGTTCCGCGACGGCAGAAACCCATCAACGGATTGTAAATTGTTGACAATCTACAATCCGGGGCCGTATTCTGGGCGACGTGCTATTTCGCGCCGGCGGACGGCCCCGGAAATGACCAAGGACCAAGCACCAAATCCCAAACAAGGAATAAGGTCCGAATGATCGAACCGCGTTGCGGCATCATTCGTTCATTGGAAGTTTCAAATTGTTTGGAATTTGGTGCTTGGTTATTGGAACTTTCCGCATCGCGAAAGACACGACGCACTGACGTTGCGACGCTCGCCTCAGAAACCCTGAACCTCGAACCCTGAACCCTGAACATGTCCGTTGTTTACCGCACGATCCGCGAACAAATCGTCGAGCAACTTCGCAGCGAAGTCCTTTCCGGCGAGATCGCCGAAGGGGAATCGCTCCGCGAGCAGAAATTGGCGGCTCGCTTCGGCGTGAGTCGGGGTCCGATTCGCGACGCTTTGTTGCAGCTCACCCAAGAAGGGCTGCTCATCGCCGAGCCAAATCGGGGCGTGCGCGTCAGCGGCGGGCCGAGCCAACAGATCCAGCCGCTCGTGGTCGAGACGCGGCGGCGGATCGAACGCTTCGCGCTCGAAACGGTGTTCGACACGTTGACGGCCGACGATAACCGCGCCCTCGACGAAGTGCTGGCTCGTTTCAAGAGCGCGTGTGAGAAGGGAGAGATGAAGGAAGTCGTCGAGCGCGACTTGGCGCTGCACCGCTGGATCGTCGAGCGTGTCGGCGACGCGGATCTCTTGGCGATGTGGCTGCAAGTGATCGTCCGGATGCGCCTCCGCTACACGCGCCACAAGACGCTGCTGGATTCGTACCGCGAGCATAAGCGCATCGTCGACGCGATCAAGAAGCGCGACCGCCCGGCGGCGCTCGCGTCACTCGAAGCGAATATCGTTTGAAAAACAAAACACACAAGGAGACTGGGGAGACAAGCAGACGGGGACTGAGGAGACGGAGGAAAGAATGGCTGTTTATCTTCTCTCCTCTGTCCCCCTAGTCGCCTTTTTCCTCGTCTCCCCAGTCTTCTATTCTCTGAAATGAATAATTGCAAAATGAGAATTGCAAATTGCAAATTGCAAATTGGACTGGCTGGTGCCGCGCTGTTGCTGGTCGGCGGCGTGTGGGCATTGGCGAGGGCCGAGGAGAAGCCGGCCGCGGCCGAGCAGAAAGCGCTCTCCGCCGGCGAGCAACTGTTCGTCGAAAAGGTCGGGCCGATCTTGCGCAATAAGTGCGCGCAGTGTCATGGGGCTGCCGATCTCGAAGAGGCCGAGCTGGACGTGACCGGCCGTGACGGGCTCTTGAAAGGAGGCGAGTCGGGCCCGGTGACCGTCGTGCCGCGGGAGCCGGAGAAGAGTCTCTTGTTTCGGGCCGTCCGACGCGACGATCCGGATCTCGCGATGCCTCCCGACGAAAGTGAAGCCTTGTCGAAGGACGAGGTCGAAGCCGTTCGGGCCTGGATCGCGGAAGGTGCGCCGTGGGTTGATCTGCCGAAAGCGGCGCTGCCGGCCGTCGCCGCGCCGAGCGCCTGGAACCCGACGGCGGCCGCCGACGGTTTCGCCGTCGCCACGAGCGGCGGACTGTCGCCCGAGTGGACCCATCGCAAGTACACGGCCGCCGATGTTTGGGCCTACCTGCCGGTGCGGCGCTACCCGGTGCCGAAACGTACCGATTCTTCGGGTAAACAACTTCACGCGATCGATGCGTTTCTTCAAGAAAAGCTGGCTGAGAAAGATCTTAAGCCTGCCCCACCGGCCGAGCCGCGCGAGTGGCTGCGCCGGGCCACGTTCGACCTGACCGGCCTACCGCCGACGCCGGAAGAGATGGAAGCCTTCGCGGGCCAGAAATCGAATACCGAATCGCCCGACTATACCGCCGCGATCGACCGGTTACTGGCCTCGCCGCACTACGGCGAACAGATGGCCCGGCATTGGCTCGACGTCACACGCTACGCCGACACCAGCGGCTTCTCGAACGACTACGAGCGGCCGCACGCCTGGCGGTATCGCGATTACGTCGTGCGCAGCTTCAACGCCGACAAGCCGTACGATCGTTTTGTCGTCGAGCAAATCGCCGGCGACGAGCTCGATGCCGGTGATCCGGAGTTGCAGGTGGCCGTCGGCTTCTTGCGGATGGGGCCGTGGGAACATACGGGCATGAGCGTCGCCGCCGAAACGCGGCAGGCGTTCTTGGACGACGTGACGAACTCCGTCGGCGTGACGTTCCTCGGGCAAGGCCTGCGCTGCGCACGGTGCCACGATCATAAGTTCGACCCGATCCCGACGCGCGATTACTACCGCATCCAGGCGGTATTCGCGCCGACGCAGTTTCTGGACAAGCCGGTGCCGTTTCTGCCCGGCGAAAATACGGCGTCGCTGTCCGTAACAAAGCCGCTGACCGAATCGCGCTTGGCCCATGCGCAAGCCAAGCTGGCGGAGTTCAAAGCTAAGAACGAGGCCGCGATCGCCGCTTGGGTCAAGGAAAACGGCTACACGTCGCTTCAGGAAGTGCCGCTCAACAAGCGGCCGCCGCAACGATTCTTTGGGCTTAGTCCGCTGGAGATGAGCCTGTTGAAGGTCAACCAAAAGCGCGAGGCGTACTTCAAATTGGAGATGCGGCGCTACGAACCGGAAGCGCTGACCGTCTACAACGGGCCAAACGTCCTCTTCGACATGCAGACCGGCCGGCCGATGGGCACGATGGGGATGAAGAAGGTCGGAGCCAGTTCGTCGCGGGTGGCTGGGGCAAAGCAACGCGGTGCCCCAGTTGCCAAGGTCGAAGGGGTGGCCGGGTCTGGAGGCGCAGCCGAAGACCCGGTGCGCAAGACGCCATCCACCGGGCCTTCGCCTTCGGCTCCAGACCCGGCCACCCGGAAAGTTTCAGCCCCAGCCGGCCAGAAGCCGTCGCTCGTACAGCCGGTGTTTATTCTTGCCGGGGGAAGTTTGGCGTCGGCCGGCGAGCGTGTGACGCCCGGCGTGTTGAGCGCCTGCTTCGGGTCGAGCGATGCCCATGAAGCGACGGCCTGGAACACGATCCCGCAGGGGATGAACGGCCGCCGGCTGGCGCTGGCCCGGTGGATCGCGAGCGAGCAGAATCCGCTGACGGCCCGAGTGATCGTGAATCGTGTCTGGCAGATGCACTTCGGTCGAGGGCTGGTCGCCACGCCGAACAACTTCGGCAAGATGGGCGCGAAGCCGACGCATCCCGAGCTGCTCGATTGGCTGGCCGTGTGGTTTATGGAGCACGATTGGTCGGTCAAGCGGCTGCATCGGCTCATCATGAGTTCGGCCGCGTACCGGCAGGCGAGTAGCCATCCGGACTTCGCCCGCGTCAACGAGGTCGACGCCAAGAACGAAATGCTCAGTTACTTTCCCGCGCGGCGTTTGGCGGCCGAGGAATTGCGCGATGCCATGCTCCGCGTGACGGGGGAACTTAACGCGACGGTCGGCGGCCCGCCGGTGTTTCCCGAAATCAATTGGGAGACGGCGCTACAGCCGCGGCACATCATGGGCTCGGTCGCGCCGGCGTATCAACCGTCAACCAGGCCGGCCGATCGGCATCGGCGGACGCTGTATGCGTTTCAGTGCCGGACGCTGGGGGACCCGATGCTGGAGGTGTTCAATCGGCCGACGAGCGATCTGAGCTGCGAGCGGCGGGATGCGACGACGGTGACGCCGCAGGTATTCGCACTCTTCAACGGCCAAGCCACGCACGATCGGGCCTTAGCGCTGGCGGCCCGGCTCGCGAAAGCGCACGGCGATTTGGAGGCGCGCCTCGACGCCGTCTACGCGCTCTTATACGGCCGCACGCCGACGGACGACGAACGCCGATTGGCGCGCGAGCACGTCGCACGAATGACCGAACATCATCGCCGCGAAACGCCGACTCCGACGAGCCTGCCGCAAGTCGTGAAGCGAGAAATGATCGAAGAACTGACGGGTGAACTGTTTCAATGGGAAGAACGGCTCGACGGCCTGGCGGCCTTCGAACCGGACCTCAAGCCGTGGCAGGTGGATGCGGAAACGCGAGCGCTCGCGGAGCTGTGCTTGGTGTTGTTGAATGCGAATGAATTTGTGTACGTGAGATAGTAAGCTTGGTCGCTGTTCGGAAATTGCAAATTGGTAATTGCAAAATGCAAATTGCAAATTGATCTGCAGGAGTAGTTATGAGCAATGGTGAGCCGCGGCCGCATCCTGCGGACATTCTTTCCGATCGCATTTTGGATTGCGCGGCGCGCGTCGGAAAGCTTGTCGATGCCATTCCCGATACCCGGCTGGGTCGGCACATCGCGGCGCAATTGGTGCGCAGTGGTACTTCACCGGTCGGCAACTATGAAGAAGCGCGCAGCGGCGAAAGCCGTCGCGACTTCGTCCACAAGCTCGGAATCTGTTTGAAGGAACTTCGCGAATCCCGCGGCTGGATTCGCCTGCTGATTCGCACCGAATTGCTTCCGCTCAAAAAGCTGCAACCGTTGCTTGACGAGTGTGAGCAACTCATGAACATCATCGGTCGGTCGATCGTCACGGCGAAACGCGCCGGAATGAAAGAGAAGCCGCGGCGCCGGCCCAAGACGTAGCCCAATCTCCTCAATTTGCAATTTGCATTTTGCAATTACCAATTTGCAATCACACCGTTGCTGAGCTTCGTCTTATGATCCCTCAATCCAACGCCGCTCAACTTACCCGTCGCCAATTGCTCTACG
>JAFLCO010000326.1 GCA_017303535.1 Planctomycetota bacterium | reverse complement strand
CACTCTTTGCGCCATGCCAAAGGTTCGGCGATGGCGGCCGTCTCGCCGAACGACACTTGGCCGTGTTCCGCGGAAACTTGCTTGCCGTGAATCCACGGTCCCATGATGAGATAAACATCGCTCTTCAGCCGCTTCGACAACGCCTGGTAATTGGCCGTTGTGTTGCCGGCCCAAGAGTCGTACCAACCGCCGACGAGATAAACGGGAATATCTTGGTAGTGCTCGGGGTAATCGACGATGTTGTTCTGCTTCCAGTAGTCGTCGTTCTTGCCGTGCCGCATCGATTCGATGAGCCAGCTTTCGTACTCCGTTGCGAACTTCAGCGGCGTCGTGCCGGCCCGCAGCGGGAGATTGGCCAAGTAGGTGTGGCGGTTGTCGGCCATCTCTTGCAGGGCGGCGGCGTAAGCGGGATTTTGCGACGCGGCGCTCCCTTTGGCCGAGTTGAGCATGATCCAATTCCAGAAGCGAAGTTCGAACGCCCCGGCGTTGCGCATGCTTTGGCGGCCCATATTCGAGACGGCGTCGACGGGAATGACAGTCTTCAAATGTGGCGATCCGGCCAAGGCCAACGCGTGCTGAGTGCCGCCGACGTAGCTGGTGCCCATCATGCCGATGCGGCCGGTGCTCCAAGGTTGCGCGGCGATCCAGGCGGCCGTATCGACGCCGTCCGGCCCGTCGTCGCTGAGCCACCGCCAGACGCCTTCCGATTTGTAACGCCCACGGGTGTCTTGGATGACGACGCGATATCCGTGCGAGGCAAAGTAGAGACCATCGGGCGATTTGCCGGCGCCTTTGCCGTAAGGCGTGCGAATCAGAACGACCGCGGATTTCTCGGCGAGCGGCTTGCCGTCTTTTGCGGGATGATAAACGTCGGCGGCTAGGCGAACGCCGTCTCGCATCGAAGCGATGACGTCGGTTTCGACTTCAACCGCGTAGGGGCCTGCGGTTTCGGCAGCGGCAAGAACAGTCGCCACGAACAGGGAGACGGCGGCCGAAAGGTAACCGAGAGTGCGCATGTCGACGAGACTCCGTCGCAGGAAAGAAAGTGGCTAGGCGGGAGCCCTATCTTCCCGATGCGCAGCGCCTCGTGCAACCCGCCTGCAAGCGTAATTTGCCGATGCGACTTTACTTTGCGCGTTGCAACTCGGCACGTGCTCGCAGTCCTTGCTCTTCGAACGTGACACCGAAACGCGCGCGGTCAAACATGCCGAGTTGCGGAGGTACGGCAGGCCCGGCCTTCGGTTCGGCGGGATGGCCGTAAACGGTCGACTCCATCGTTTGCCAAGCGTCGTTCCAAACGTACTTTGCGCCGCCCGGGCACGTGAGCTTCACTCCCCAGAGCCGCTGGTGCAATTCAATAGGATCTTGGTCCGGATACATATGCCGCCAGATATTGAGAATCGGCAAGTTGCCCCAACTCAGTCGCTGCATTTGGTCCTGATAAGAATCGGAAGACAGAACTGCGAAAGCTTGTATCGCCGTCTTACCGGCTTCCAAGCAGAGGTGCTCGCCGAGCCAAGCGTTCGTGGCGTCCGATGGTTTGACATCGCCCGACTTCGCGCGTTCGGCATGGCGGCCCAGCGAGCGTTTGATCAACTCTTCGCTCGGGCTGAACGTGAGCGAATCGGCGGTGAGCGCATAATAGATCGCCATTTTTTCTTCCGGCGAGCCGCGACGCACGGCCTTTTCTGTCGGCGAGATTTTGACATACGAGTCGTCGCCCGCATCTTTGGTTTCCCAGAGGGTCATGCCGGGCCCGACCTGCTCGATGAAACCACGCAGGGCCGCCAAGAACGCCGTGGCTTTGAAGGCGCTCGAGACTTCGAAATGCAAGGCGACCGGCAACTCGGCAACGTGTTCACGGAAGAACTTTTCACGATCGGCGTCGGTCTTGAGTTTCTCAAGCTCCGCCCAGAGCGGCGAGTCGTCGATATAGAGCGAGGCCGATTCGCCCAACCAAGAAAAGGGCTCGACCTTGATCTGCGGAGCGAAGCTGCGGGCCATGCCGCCCCATTGCTTGAGCAGGTCGGAGTCTTTATTGATGGCCAAGGCCGCATGAAAGGCCGCGCCGTGCGGATCGGCCGAGGTCGGCTTAAGTTGCGAACCGCGGGAAAGGGCGATGTAGGTTCGGTAGTCGCTCGAGTCGATCAGCGGCATTACCGTCAAGTCGCCCGCGAGCTTGTCGTCGTCGACCGTGAATCGTAGCCCGATCGGATCGAAGGCCCAACTGAAGTTTCGCTGATAGCCGTCTCGCCAACGGTTGTAAGCGTCGGCCTCCGACTTGGTGACCGTTTCTAACGGCAACTCGGCGATCGGAGTCATGAAGTCCAGCGAGCCGACGGCCTTCGAAACAACGCCGGAGGACGTCAGGTCGACGTCACCGGCGACGGACAAGCGAAAGTCGGTATACAACGGTCCGGCGGCGACTTCCTGCGCGGCCAGCTTCTCCAAATGCGCAGCTTGCAGTTCGGCCAGGACCGCTAAGTCACGAGTTCGTCGCGAATCGGCGATCCGCCACCGCGGTCCGCACCAGCGACGAATCGTGGCATCGCTCAGGAAGAGAAACGCCGTTTCGCTTTCGTCACCGATCGGATAGCGATCGCGGAAGAATTGAAATTCCTTCAACTCGGCGATCGCCGTACGGCCGCCGCTGTAAACGGAGATAAGGCTCTTCAACTGTGCGAGCGAGTTGGTCACGACGACAACGTTTTCATACGCTGCGACGTAACTGCTGACCTTGCGATCGGACGTGCTCCAACAATCGTACGCCACCTTACGACCACCGTCGACGATGGTCCCGGCCGTCAACGTGAGGCCCTTTTCTCCGGTCGTGTTTAACGTCACTTGGCCGATCAACGCCGCTTTGAGGGCCGTCAGATCGTACGCCTCGAAAACGAGCGCCACATCGGTCCCGATGCGAAAGTATGGGTCGCCGCCGGTGAGCGCCATGCTCTTGATAATCTGTGGCCCTAGCATCCGCCCGAGCGCCGTCGTTTTCAGGCCTAGCTGCCGCTGATACTTGCCGACGACGCCGGCATCTTGACTCTGCGGCTCGGCAACTTCCAACAGCGGCGTACCTTGCTTATCGGCTTCGTCCGACAACCGCATCGCCGCCGCGAAGCTGGGGAAAAACACGACATGCTGGTCCGCCGGTACGTAACTTGCCAGCGTATCCAGCTTCGGCTTCTTCCCTTCCAAGTATTTCGTCCAGTCGATCTCCGCGATGGTGATGCCTTCGATGGTGTCGAGCTTTACCGAAGATTCATCGGCTCGGGCGGCAGGCAAGACCCGATCGAGTTGCAGGTTCTCGCTTACGGCTCGATTGCCCGAGAAGAGAGAAAAAGTGTCGTCGAAATCGTTCCAAGGTCGGAACGCATCGAACGAGCGCGGAGCTTCGGCATTCGCACGCTCCGTCTTGCCGTGCAGTTCGAGTTCGGCCTCACGAACCTGATGCCGAAACCAAGCGGCGCCCGGATAGTTCTGCGATTGGAGATGTGCAAAGTGGCGAATCTTCGCTTCAAGAAACTGTTTGCGATGCTCGCTCTTAGCCTTATCGGCGGCAATTTTGAACTTTACGCGGCCCATCGAACGGTAATCACGCTTCGGGAAGTAAAACGCACCCGTCACCGCGCTGTCGCCCTGAGGACGCTGAATACAGACGTCACCCCAAGTGGAGCGGTCATCGACAAGACCAAAAGAGTCATTGGGATGAGTCCAATAGACTTCGCCCGTCGCGTCGAGCACCACATAGGGACGAACCGAATTCATCCGTCGCCAAGCCGTGTTTTGCTCGTCGGTTCCGACATCGAGTTTGCCGTCGACAATTTTCAGTTCGCTCACGGGAACGGAGAAATAATCGAAGTCAGCGGCTCCGGCAACGTTCGCGGCCGACGCTGCGAGAAGAGCAAACGAAATGAGGGTCGCAACAGAAAGAAGGCGACGCATAAAGCTCTCGATAAACGGTGGAGTGACGACCTCTAATATACCGCCGCGACCATAAGCTTTGCGGCTCGGCAGAATATACCCGATGCAAACGGCTAAAGTGTCAGCCGTTTTCCGGAGCCGGCGACGAGGCAAGGTTTTGCAAAAGCTCAGACAGCAATTGCCGGTAACGAGTGCCTTGTGCGGACAGTCCAAACTCGCGAGTTTCCGGTCCCGTCGGGCAGATCGTAATTTCGAGTCGCTCGCTGGGCAGGCAGCGACTGACGCGTTCACCCCATTCGACGATCGTCACCCCATCGCCGTCGAAGTATTCGTCCGGGCCGAGGTTGAGGAATTCGTCGTCATCGCGCAGCCGGTAAGCGTCGAAGTGGTATACCGGACGCGGCCCGCGGTACTCTTGTATTAAAGTGAACGTCGGGCTGACGACTTCCGAGCGCTCGTGCCCCCGGGCTTCAGCCACGGCTTGCACGAGTCGCGTCTTGCCGGCACCGAGCGGCCCGTTCAGAGCGACGACCGCACCGTCGAACAACAGTCGCCCCAGCACCAGGCCGAAGCGCCGCGTATCGACTTCGCTTTGAGATACAAATTGCGTCGTCATGTGTTAGTCGAAGCGATGTTGAAATCCGCCCTGCTCGAGCGGTGAGCGTTTGCCTGCTGCATCAACCGCCCATAATCCATGCTCGGCGACAAAGCGACCGATCTGCGTCAGCCGAACTCCGTAAACGGGTTCCAACGGCTGCTCTGCGACAAGTCGTGCTGCGTCCGCCGCGTCGATGGCCAGCAAGAGTTCGAAATCTTCACCGTCATTGAGGGCATGCTGCAAGGGCGATGACGATAAGTGCTCGATGGGTACCAGCCGCTGGGCATCGGTAGAAATCGGGATCCGGCCGAGGTCCAACTCGGCTCCGCACCCGCTCTCTGCACAGAGTCGCGACAGATCAAGCGCGAGACCGTCGCTCACATCCATCGCCGCATGAACTTTCGTATGCTCGGCCAGCCACATGGCCTCGCGCACGCGGGGCGTGAAGTCGAACTGATGGGCGAGGATACTGCCGCCGAATTCGCCGGTCACCAGGATCGCATCGCCGGGTCGCGCGCCGCTGCGAAGGAAGACACCGTGCGGACCCGCCCGACCAAGGGCCGTGACGCTGATCGCCAAAGGACCATCCCAAGCATTGGTGTCGCCGCCGACAACCGGCGCCAAGAATTCCTCAGCCAGCGGCAGCAAGCCTTCGTAAAGTTCGCGAGCCAAGGCCGTGCCACCGCTACGCGGCAACAGCAAACTGACGAACGTCGCGATCGGCTGCGCCGCCATGGCCGCTAAGTCACTTAAGTTGACGGCGAGCGCCTTACGGCCGATACGTCGAGGGTCGGCTTCACCGAGCCGGAAGTCGACGCCGTCGCTGAGCATGTCCGTCGTGACGACGATTCGCGAATCCGCGGCACACGCGATGACCGCCGCGTCGTCGCCGACGCCGATGTCAATCGGCGGCTTTACCGCGGGCAAACGACCTCTCAGCCAAGCCAGGAATTCGGCTTCCATGCGGCCAGACTCCCTGTGCTAAGCAAAGTTCGGCGCTTCGGCGCCCAGATGAATATCGCCGCGAGCCACGGCTTGAAGGAACTCGCCGTTGCTATAGAGCAAATCGGGATGGGCCGCGAGTTCGTCGGCCGTCAGCCAGAAGCACTCCGAAACTTCGTCAGGGTGCGGAACAAACGGTCGTTCGTCGCAACGTTCGGCCAGCCACCAGGCGAGATGCACATTCCAAGGGGTCACGCTCCGCCAAATCCGACGCAGCGGACGAACCGCGGCCGACAGTTCTTCTTGCAACTCGCGCACAAGCGCGGCCTCTTCGGTCTCGCCGGCCTCGATGCCGCCGCCGGGGAAACAAACTTTGCCTCCCGCGGAGATTGCCGGCGCGCGGCGAATGACCAGAAATCGCTGATCTTCAAGGATCACAGCTACCGCGCCGCGTCGCATGATTTTCCGTACCTCGAGTTTCAATAATGCCGGCGGCGCGGATGACCGCCGCATCCCCTACTTCAAATGCATTTTCGCGTTGCTGCCGAGCGCCGTCGACCGCTGGTATTTCCGCTTCTACTACCCTATCTTGAATGGTCCTCGATTGGAAAGCTCTCGCCGCATTAAGGTTGCTGTTTCATGGATTCGAGCCCCTCGGGCAAGCCGCCGGAACCGAAACGATCGCCGCCGCCGCGTCCTCGGCTTACGAGCCCGTCGCTGGTGTTTATGCTGATAGGATTGCTGATTCTCGGCTCATGGTTCGTCATCGATCGGGCCAAGTCACGCAGTATCATCAGTTACGGCTTTTTCCTTTCGCAGTTGGAAGCCGGCAATATCGCGGACGTCGTTGTCGACGGCTACGACCTGTCGGGACACTTCGTCAATCCGCCGCTCGCGCCGCCGCTCACGAAGCCCGCCGAGCAGACCATCGCGACGATTTCCTACGGCCGATTCGTCGAAGAATTAGCCGCGAATAATGTCTCAGAAGCCCATACCAACGGGCGTGAGTTGGTCGGGAAGTTCAAGCGGGCTCCCTCGGCCGGGACGCCGGCAGGTTCTCCAACCACGGGCCCATCGCTGACGCCGCCGGCGGCAACAGCCTCGCCATCGGGCACGGCACCGGCCGCTGTACCAAGCGCGCCGGCGGGCAGCCGACTAGATTTTCGCGTGCTGCTCAGTCCGCATGCCGGCAAGGCTTTGGAAGACGAATTGATCGCAAAGGTCGGAGCGAACTATTCCTTCGAATCTTCGCTCGACAAGTATCTCACGCCGCGAACCGTCGAACCTTCGCCGTTGGGGCAACAGGAGAAGCTCGCGAAGGAGTTTTCGACCGTCGTCAGCCCGTTTGCCGGCGAGCAGCTTGATCAGTTGCTTCGCACGAGGCTTGGCGAACATTACGTCGCGAAGCCGCTTGGTGATAGCAGCGGCACGATGATGCTCTACTCACTGGGGCTGACGCTGCTTTTGTGCGTCGGCATGTTCATGATTTTCCGCCGGGCCCGCGATCAGTTTATGGGGGGCGGGTTCCTATCCGGCTTCAACAAGAGTCCTGCGAAGCGCTACGAAGCAGGCGGCAAGCGTACGACGTTTTCCGATGTCGCCGGCTTGGAAGGGGTGAAGAACGAACTGACGGAGATCGTGGAGTTTTTGAAGAGCCCGCAGAAGTTTCAACGGCTTGGTGGTCGCATTCCTAAAGGCGTGCTGCTGGAGGGGCCGCCGGGCACCGGCAAGAC
>JAFLCO010000325.1 GCA_017303535.1 Planctomycetota bacterium | reverse complement strand
AAGCGCGATGCTCACACAACCTCCGCACGTCTGGAGGGGAAGCACGCTCGGTGACCCCCGCGATGGCCGGGAAAACGAGCCGTGTTTCTGATTTGCGCGATGCAGTGATGCTGCTGCGTCGCCGGCTTCAATCTGGAAGGTCCGGCAAATACGCTGGTTTTTCCGTAGGAAAATGCCGTCGCCGCCGCGTGCATTCACTTTCGCGCGAGGCTAAACTACGCCCGTTCGTCGCCTCGTTTGGTCCGTCCCGCCTTCGCGATCCCGCCTGTCCGAATCCTTCCGCTAGGAGCTTTGTCCATGAGTTGCCGCTGGGCCTCGTTGTCGCTTTGCGCGCGTCGTTGGTTGGCTTTGGCCGTCGCGCTGACCGGCCTTTTGTTTTCAACCTTGGTTGCGACAACCGTTTCCGCGGAGCCGGCCGGCATTCGCGCCGGGGCGGCGGCCGTCGATATTTCGCCGACGATCTTTCCGATCAACATGCGCGGCGGCCACACCGCGAACTACGCCGAAGGTTTGAACGATCCGCTGCATGCGCGCGCGATCGTGCTCGGCGACGGTGATACGCTTGTGGCGCTGGTCGTGGTCGACAACATCGGCGCGGCGCCCGAAGCACTCGACGAAGCGAAGTCGCTGGCCGCGAGCAAGACCGGCATTCCGACGGAGAACATGTTGATCGCGTCGACGCACACGCACACTGGTCCGTCATCGAACTCGCGCGAAGGTTCCGCGGCCGATGTCGCTTATCGCAAGGTGTTCGTCGCGGGCACGGCCGAGGCCATCGTCAAAGCGCACGCCGCGCTACAGCCGGCGAGCGTGGGCAACGCTGCGGATGCGGTGCCGGAGGAGGTGTTCAACCGCCGCTGGTACCTGAAGCCCGGCAAGATGCCGCCGAATCCCTACGGCAAGTTCGACACCGTGAAGATGAACCCCGGCAACGATCCGGCCACGCTCGACCATCCGGCCGGCCCGACGGACCCGGAAGTCGCAGTTCTGTACTTGCGCGACGCCAAGAAGCGGCCGCTCGGGCTGTTGGCGAATTACGCCCTGCACTACGTCGGCGGTATGCCCAAGGCCCGCGTCTCGGCCGACTACTTCGGCGAGTTCGCGCGCGTGATGCCGTCGCGCGTACGGGGTGACGAGAGCTTTGTTGCGATGATGTCGAACGGCGCTTCCGGCGACATCAACAACAACCCGTTCGGCTCGAGTCGGCCGCCGCGTGAAGAGTTCGAGCAAATCCGCATCGTCGCCCAAAAAACGGCCGACGCTTCGTGGCGGGCCCTGCAGAAGATCGACCAGTATCATAGCGACGCTCCGGTCGACATCCGCCGCCGCACCATCACGGTGAAGCTCCGTCGCCCGTCGGCCGACGACGTCGCCGCGGCGAAGGAAGTGCTGGCGATTAAGAACGAAGACGAAATCGCCAAGCTGCCGCGGCTCGCGCAAAAATACGCCGGCAATATCGTCGCCGCCGCCGAAAGGCCGGAAGAAACGCTGACGTTCGAAATCCAAGCGATTCGTATCGGCGATTTCGCCATCGTCGGTATTCCGTTCGAAACGTTCTGCGAGATCGGGCTCGAACTCAAGAAACAAAGCCCGTTCAAGCAAACGATGGTCATCGGCCTGGCCAACGGCCGCCATGGCTATCTGCCGACGCCCGAGCAACACAAACTTGGCGGCTACGAAACCTGGCTCGGCACGAACACCGTGGAGGAGCAGACTTCGGTCGTCATCACGAAGCAACTGCTGGAGATGCTGACTAGCCTACGAAAGGCCACATGATACTCACGGAAAACACGACAATGACAAGTAAAGCAATTTGGTGAATGTCGAGTCACCGTCGCCAACGAGATACCAAGTCGTGGACAATCTGTTTCAGCATTTCAGTACCGACGTCTAGTTTTCGTCGCACCTCAACTAGTCCCTTTTGAAATCGCAAGTTATCTATTCGTGCTTGAATCAAGTTCAAATCGCGATTTGTTAGGACGATAACGGGAATCGGCAAATCTTTAATGCGAATGACGAGCTTCTCCAAAAACCACAGTCCCGTCTCGAAGCCATCTGCGGTTTCACTCGCGCCGACGCCTTCAGGAGTCGGCATCATGACATCGAGCACGATGCAGTCAATCTCAGGCAAAGTTTGAGCGCGAAGCAATGCAGATAGCGGGTCGCGACGGTGTTCGACGTTGAAGTCGCTCCTGAGTACTTCAATCCATGAATACGCATAGTATCGATCGTCGTCAACAAAGAGAATCAGTCGTTTCATGTCGGCCTCCTAAAACGAAGTGATTCCGGAAATTCCATTACAAACGTTACTTGGCTGGGGCTAGGCAACGTTGAGCGAGGATCGGCTGCGAGTTTGAGTTCTCCGCCGTGTCTAAGCATCGCGCTTCGAGCGATGTAAAGTCCGAGTCCGTGCCCGAATTTTCTTGATGCGGATCGTCCGCGAAATCCCTGATTGAAGATGTGAGGCGACTCTTCCGGAGGGATGCCGTCACCGACATTGGTGACTTCCACAATGTATTTTCCTAGCACCTCGTGCGCTCTGACTACTATTCGAGTTCCTTCGTGGCCATACTTGATAGCATTGATCAGCAGATTGACGAACACTCGTTCAATTAGATCGCGATCAAGATGCAATTTGGGGATCTCACGAAATCCCGAAAAATAGATATTCATCTCGTTTTCGCGCTTGGCGAAATGCTGGAGCATGTTCTGGATTCTGGCCAGTATATCCGCCTCGAGAAATATAGGTTGAGGGTTAAAGTCGCGCACCTCTCCTGGGTCCGGGTCAAGCTGGTGAACGAGATTGCTTGCAACTAGGGCCGCAGTCTTCAGATTGACGAGATCGAAGTAGTTGATTCTACCAGCCCCGGAGTCGGGATCGATCTTTAGACTTATAGAATCGGCTGAATGCCGGATCATTGCGAGTGGTGCATATAAGTCATGTTTGATTACATTTACGGACTGCTCCCGTTGGACTCTCACGGTCAACGTTTCGAGAACGGGCCCGATCTGAGCAGCGATGAAATCCAGGGTCTGAACATCTACTGGATCGAACGGTTGTGCGCCTCCGCGTAGTGCGGATCGATGGGCAGAGCATCGAATCACCCCACGAATTCTTGGCCTTTGAGGCAGGACGCTATCGTCATCTATAGGACACGTGATTGGATATAGTGCCGCTTCATTCCGGCCCATGATTTCATCATGTAGAACTTCGACATACCGAGGACAGTGGGCTGCAGCCTCTTCTGCCGAGAGTATGCGTGGCTTGCCAGTCGAGAAGCATGTGCCAGTTAGTCCCTGGCCCGGCTGATATACAACTGACCCGTAGTGTTCTGGAGCAACGATTCGAGCGTTTTCATCCATGATTCCTGTAGTCGCGAGGCATCGCACCTGAGATCGAAATGGCTCGTCGTTGTAGAAGATGGATACCGCCTTCACGCGAAGATAATTCTTGACGATCTCGATCACTCGATCCAAGTAGTCACGCCGAGTGTCTACCGGCCGTCGAGATACCCGCGTTAGATAATTTGACGCGAGCATGTTTAGGCGCATTAGGATTTCGCGCTGGACCGCCTGATACGATCCAACAATTGTTGATGCCGCTAACTTCGCCATCAGAAGCAGCGACTTTGTCGGGTGTCTAATCGGCGTTGAAAGTTTAGTGAAGTGAGCGCAAATCGTGCCGTGCACCGGCTCCAAGTGTGATATTGAGGAGTCGCTCAGTTGTTGAATTGGAGTTTTAGGCGCGGTAAATGGAACTGTAAGGAAGGATTTGCATCCCATTTGTTCCAGCGTGTCCCTGCAGGCCACAGAGTAAGTCGTGCTATTAAGCACACGCCGCCAAGATGTGATGTCGTCGATTTCTTCGGCGGTTTGGGTCATGCGTGCGTATTCGCAGACGCTGAATATACCTGGCGCAGTAAGTTGCTCCGGAATGTACCTGTCACGCGCAGTTCTCGCGCCTACTTCACGAATTTCCCATTGGCTTGCAGCTGGATAGATGTTGTGAAGCCAGAGCCAAACCCATTCGGCACCGGTCGCACGTTGCCATGCATCACAAATACGCTGAAAGTCTATGTCCGGCCGCGAGGGGGCGTCGGCCAATAAGTCGTCGTAAAACTGTTGCCTTAATTGATCAGCTAGATCGCTTGATGACATAAAAGCTTCAGGTACGTAACGTTGCGGTGCGCGACTTAAGTGCCGATTCTCAAGGTACGTTGAATGCTTGTCAATTAAATACCAGGGCCAGGGGCTGTATGGTCCTGAGCATTCGCCAGGCGATTTTCGGCATGTCCCGATGAATTCGCTTGATTTTGCAGTCAATAAGACCGAATGCGAACGGCGGTTAACCTGCCTAAACGAATCTTCGAGTGGCATGACTGCCTAGCTCAGTACCGGTATCCCACGCCGAGGTTTGTGAAGAAGTTCGGCGTTTGGTCGTTAAGGCCCCAACCGCAGCGTAGGCCGACTTCGAGGTTTGGCGTCAGCAGGCAATGTGCGCCGGGGCTGAAGAAGTGTTGGACCGACTCGCGGGCACGGCCGTCGCTGAACACGCCGAAGTACTCCGCGTGAGCTTTCCAACGCCGGCCGACGGGGACCTTGAAAACGGTCGAAGGCGACCAGACGTTGAAGCGGTCGTCGTCAAGGCTCCCCGTCCCGAAGCGGACGGCCGAATCAAATGCTGCGCCGCCGGGAAGCGTCCAGCCGGTGATGTAAGTCGTTGAAACGTGCGTGTCGACGGCAACGCCCGCAGTCGGCGTCGCCCCCTGCACGATGATCGCGCTACGCGGAACGAAGCCGGCTTGTTCGTAGAGGCCGATCTTGCAGCCGTAGGAAACGTTGGCCTCTTCCTCCAGTTCCGGCTCGTCGACGAGGTCGTCGGGAATATTCGCCGAGACGGGATTGCCCGCGCCGCCGACTTCGTAATTGGTGCCGAAACGGAGTTCGAACCAGTCGTTGACGCCGTAGCGCACCAGCAATTCGGGCAGGCTGTTGGTGTCCGGCACGCGGCGGTTGTCGAGAAACGTATAGGCCGCTTCGACGATCGTCCGCCGCCGGCCGGCGAGCGTAGTCGCGGGCGTGAACGAATCGCGATCGGTTTCGATTTCGTCCTCGGCCGACTCCGCTCGCCGCGTCGATTCGGCTGGGCCGTCCGGCCGAGCAAAGGGTTCGAAGTCGTAACGCCCCTGCCCTTGCGCCGTGAGCGGCATACAGAGGGCGACGGCGATCGATACGAACCAGCGCGGCGACACGGCAATTCCCCTCGACTTATCGGCTACGAGTAACCTTCGACGCCGGCGGGGAGAGGCCTTCATGGAAGACCCCGCCATCGATACGGCTTAACGTCGAGCGGCCGGATTGGCCTCCGTGTGACGCTGACTTTGCCGATTGTGCCGTCTTACGTCGTGAAGTGGTGCCGCGTGGTTACGGCTTGGTGATCGCCGTTTGCGTCAGCTTCATGCCGATCAATTGCCCGATCAGCACGGCCATGTAGAACTGGCCGAAGAGGGCTTCGAGCCAAGCGGCGCTGCAGGCGGCGGGCGAAAGGGGCGACATGTCGCCGTAGCCGACGGTCGAGAGCGTGATAAAGCTAAAGTAGTTGAACAGAAATCGCCGTGACTCCGGCGTTTCGAGTTGCATCGCCAGACCGGGGGCGACGTTAAAGCCGTCGGGGCGAAAAAAGTAAATCACCAAGTATAAATTGGCCCAAGCGACACCCGCCAGCAGATAGCCGCAGACGCCGCCCAGAATTTGTTCGGCGCCGATGTGACGGCTGCGGAAGACGCCGCGGAGGATGATGCCTACGGCATAGCCCATGAAAATGACGCTCAAGGAATGAAACAAGACCAACGCCGCCCATTGCGCCGTGCCGTGCGCAAAGTAGGCGAAGAGGTTGGCGGCAATTCCCGGCAGCCCGATCATCAGGGCGATTTTACGATCTCGATGGCGCTCAAAAATCGCCAGAAACACGGCGATCAGCAGCGCGTAGGCGAGCACTTCGAATATCAATACGCCGACGAACTTTGCTTGTAGCAGCGGTTGCAACGTCAGGCCGGCGACGGCCGTGATCAGAAGCGCCAAGTGCCGATGGCTGCGCAACATTTCGGACATGAAGTGTCTTTCGCGTGTCGCACGAGAGGGAACTTGAAGTTATTCAGGCCGAACGACGCCGACCTTGAGCACGCCGTCGGTCTGCCACGGGTCGCCGCCGCCGTTGCGGCCGTCTTTCGTTTTCTGAAAGTTCGGCACTTCGAAAACTTCCGACAGCCGGCCGGTCGCGGACCATTCGTTCATGAGCATGTTGCGTTCGTCATCGACGTCGCCGGCGATGTGATGCGTGATCTGCCCCGTAGTGTGGCTCAGGCCGACGGCCCGATCGTACGTCACCGCGCCGATCCACACCGGCCGGCCGTCGTCGACTTTATCCGTCTTCCAAAACCGCACATGGTGCCGATGCCGCGGGTTGTCGCCGACCGGTTTCTCGAAGGCCAGGTCTTCCTTGCGTTTGAACAGGAACAGATTGCTCACCGGCGCCGCGTCGTACGGCCGTTTCAACACCGTGGCCTCGGCGATTTCCAGACAGCTCTCCAGCGTGAGCGGATCGGCCGGGTACCACCGCGTGGCGATCATCAGCGATTTGAGCTGCCGCTCCGTCGCGACCGCGCCGACGTTCAGCGGGTCGCCCGGGATGCCGTCGGCCGTATAGGTGATGGTCGGCACGTCGTCGAGCTTAGGATGGCCTTTCGCGTAGCGATACCAGGCTTCGGGAATTAGCAAATACGCCAGCGCGCCCCAGACGACGACCGCCGCGGCCGTCCAACGTAGCCATCCTCGTCGTTTCGTGTGTTCGTCGGTCATGAAAAGTTTCCGCATCTGCCGGCCTGCGGCTTGAAATAACCGCGTGGTCCGGCCGCGAAGGAAAATTGAGAAATCGGATGCGTTAAAAGATAAAGAGTTGCGTTAAGTTGATGGTAGCCCAAACGCAGTGTTCTCGGGAGCAAGCCCGATATGGTGCGGCCAGCAGCGATCGAACGACGACGACTCGCCGGATGTGTGGCCATCTTCCTGGCCGGGGCGGCGTGTGCTTGGGGTGATGCACCCTGTGCGGCTGCAGAACCGCCGGCCGTGAAAGTTCCGCCTGGCTTTGAAGCCACGCTCTACGCCGACGACGACCTGGCGACGGACGTCACGGCGCTCGCGATCGACCACGAGGGGCACGTCGTCGTCGCCGGGCC
>JAFLCO010000324.1 GCA_017303535.1 Planctomycetota bacterium | reverse complement strand
CGACAATCGGCAGCCGCCGCGTAGCCGTGACGACCGCGAACCCCGGCGGGTTGATCCCGAAGAATCGCCCCATGATCGCATCGGTGAGTTCGTCGTACTTGCCCCCGCCGATGCCGTGAATAAAAAGATCGCTCAGCACGACCCGGGCATACATCGTCGTCAGCAAGGCCCGACTTCGCAGGCGGATGCCGCGGCGGGCCGCTTCGTCGAGAGCGGCGGCGAAGTCGTCGTGGCGACCATCGGCGAGCGGCAACTTAAGCGTGACCGCGCCGCGATCGGTGAGTTCCACTTCGCGACCTACGCGCCTTGCGAACACGTGCCGCCGTCGCGGCTGCTCGGCGGTCCACAGCCAGAGCGGCGCTTCGAGCCAGTCGCCGTCGCGCTCCAGCGCCGGCACCGGATGATTTGCGCTGCGAATGTTCTCGCGCCGCTTGTAGATCTCCAACTCTTCGTTGTGGGCTTCGACGAACCGCGTCAATTCGCTGAGCAGATGACCGACGAAGCGCCGAAAGTGCCGAGAGTCGCAAGCATGGCTTTGCGGAAGCTCGAGCGTGTTGAGCCCCCAGTTGCCTTCGAGCTTGTGACGAGCTCGAGCGATGGCAAGGCCGACCTTGCCGCAGGCGCCGGCTTGCCGTACCACCTCGGGCCAGAAACTTTCCAACAGCGGGCCGGCCAAGAGCGGCCGCAAGGTTTCGCTCGCGCGCGAGCCGAACGAAGCGAACATTCCCGAATCAATCACGTGCCGCTCTTCGAACGGGATCTCTTCCGCGGCGGCGTCGAAAGGCACGCTCTCGACTTGCGGCTCGTGCAGAGTTCCGGTCGGCACGCGTAGTGAAGCGGCTTTGAGCGTGTCGCCGTCGATCACGAGGTTGATCGCCGTTCCGCCGACGGCCTTCGCTATGCCGGAGAGCGCAAAGTTCTTCGCCCACACGCCGGGATGAAAAAGTTCGGGCTGATGGCCGGCGAGCAGCAATGGGGAATGGGGAATGGGGAGTGGGGAATGAAGAGCAGTCGTCTCCTCATTTAGCCCCGGAGCTTGTCTCCGGGATTCCCCCGCCGCCGCACCTAATTCAACGTCCCGGTATTCGCGCGTGTACGCTGTCGCTAAAGCAACAAGTTCTTCACGAGCGGAATCAGCAAAGAGAGTGACCGCTTCGCCGGCGAGTTCAAACGTCCAAGCGGTGCGCTCCGCGATGTTCGCGGTCACCGCGGCCGGCAACCGCGGCCAGGCGGGATCGATCAGCACGCCGCCGTCTTCGCGCGGGGCACGAAGTTTTCGGCGGCCGGCGGCGCTCATCCCGCGCATTCCTCGCAGTGCCCCGCAAACCCGTGCGCCAGCGTCCCGGTCCACAGCGCGCCGTCCTTGCTCACTTCGCCGAGCCGGGCGAAGCTGCGATCGAGCACCAAGTGGTAGTACTCGAGCCGCGTCCAACCGTTGTCGAGCGCGCCGCCGAACGAGCGCTTCTCGTCGAGGTAAATCCGCGGCACCGGCAGTTCGCGAATTCGCAACTGCGCGTGGGCGGCCTGTACCCACAGTTCCAGCGGCATCGCATAGCCGGCCTCGAGCACTTGCAGGTGCTTCAGCGCTTCCACGCGGTAGGCTTTGAAGCCGCAGAACGCGTCGGTCAGGTTCAGCCCCAGCCGGCGATTGAGTTCGGCCGTGAGTTGCTGATTGATCCGTTTCCGCTCCGGCGGAGCTTCACTGTCGCCGGGGTAGTTCTTCAAGTAGCGACTGCCCGAGACGATGTCCCAGCCGTCGCAAGCATCAACGAAGCGCGGGATGCGCTGCGGCTCGTGTTGGCCGTCGCAGTCGATCGTCACAAGGTATTCGTAACGGTGCCGCTGGGCGTAATCGAAGGCCGTTTTCAGGGCCGCACCGTAGCCGCGGTTCTTGGCGTGCCGCACGAGGTGGACATTCGGGAGTTCGTCCAAAACTTGGCCGGTGCCGTCGGTCGAACCGTCGTCGACCAACAAAATCTCGGGACTGTACTGACGGACTTGCTCGACAACGCCGCGCACGTGCCGGGCTTCGTTGTACACGGGCAAGGCGGTGAGAAAGCGGGGCATCGAAAGTCCTCAAGATTAGGGGCTGCCGGCAGTCGTGAGTCGTTGGCAGTCGGCGGCGTCACAACGCCTATCGAGTGCAAACGCGAAGCCAAACCACGGCCAGTCCATTCTAGGTGGAGGCCAACCAACGTCAACGCGACGGCGCGACACCCCCGACCGCTACAAACGGCAGAAATTACGGGATTTCGCGAGCGTTAAGAGATTCGATGTCGCAAGGAGCGGCGAGGTTACGCGACAAGTAATCTCATCGCTTCATTCTCCACTAGACTTCGCTGAATTCGGGTACCATCATTAACAGGGGTTTGGTTCACGCAGTCGAGTGTTCGCCATGTCGCATGCCGCCGACTTTCCGAGCGTTCTCGCCGCAGCCTTGGCGCTCTCATCTGAACAACGTGAATCGTTGGTCGGAAAATTAAACGACTCCTTGCATGATGAACTTCGTGCCGCAGTCGGAGACGCCCAGCTTGCGGAAGCACGCCGCAGAATTCAGCGCTTTCGTGACGGTCAGAGCCAGGGGTGGTCCATCGACGAGGTCGCCGCCGAAGTACGCCGTCGCCGCGACTCATGACGCCCGTCTTTTCGACGGAAGCGCGCGAAGACCTGATCGCTGCGGTCCGGTATTACGACACGCGACAACTCGGCTTAGGCGAAAGATTTGAGGCCGAAGTCTACGACGCGGCGCGCCGGATCGCGGCCGCTCCGGAATCGTGGCCGCGAATCGACACGGACGCTCGCTTCTATCGCGTCGATCCGTTCCCGTATGCTCTGATCTACTTCATCGACGAAACGTCGCGAGTCGTAATCGTTGCCGTATTTGAATTGCATCAAGATCCGGACAAACTCGCGAAACGTCTTACCGACTTCTAATGCACCCGATGCCCCGGCTTCGCGCCGCTGTCCGGTTCGAGCAAGTAGATTTCTTTACCTTCCGGTCCGCCGCCGCCGGCGGCCGCGACCATGCCTTCGCTGAGGCCGAACTTCATTTGGCGCGGCGCGAGATTGGCCACGCAGATGATCAGCCGGCCGACGAGGTCTTCCGGCTTATACGCGCTCTTGATGCCTGCGAAGACGTTCCGCTTTTCCTCGCCGCCAAGGCTGAGCGTGAGCCGCAGCAGCTTCTTCGCTTCCGGCACGTGCTCCGCCGCGATGATCCGGGCCACGCGAAGATCGATCTTCGTAAAGTCGTCGATTGAGCAGGTTAGCGCGAGCGGCTCGGCGGCCAACGGCTCCGGGCCATCGTTCCACTGCGAAGTCCCTGCGGCAGGCGACGCTCCCGCGGCCGACGTGATATCGGCTGCAGGCGAAGTGCCAGGGGCTTCGGTCTTCGGCTTAGCGGCCAGGTCGTCGCGGCTTTCTTCAATCATGGCTTCGATCCGTTTCCTATCCACGCGGTTCATAAGGTGCTGGAACTTCGCCACGGGCGTGCCGACGAGCGGCGTCTGCGATTGGTTCCAGCTTGTAATCGGTTCGTTGAGTAGCGCTCCGGCGTCGGCCGCGAGCTTCGGCAGCACCGGTGCGAGATATGTCGCCAGTTGGCGGAACACGTTCAACACTACGGTGCAAATGTCTTGCACCTGCGCGGCGTTGGCCGGGTCTTTATTGAGCTTCCACGGCGTAGTGTCGTTGACGTACTTATTGGCCCGATCCGCCAGCAGCATGATCGTCCGCATGGCGAGATTGAAGTCGCACGCTTCGTAGGCTTTGGCGATTTCGGCGCCCGCCGCCGCCACGTCGGCGAACAATCCGCCGTCGTCGGGGTACTTTGCCGACAGGCCTGAAGCTTGGACGAAATTCGCCGTGCGGCTCGCTAAGTTGGCGATCTTCCCGACGAGGTCGACGTCGATCTTGTCGGCGAACTCGGTCAGGTTCAGGTCCAGATTATCGAGCTTCGGCGTCAGCTTCGTCGCGTAGAAATAGCGCAGCCATTGCGGGTCGAGGTGCTTGAGATACGTCGTCGCGCGGACGAACGTTCCCTTGCTCTTCGACATTTTCTCGCCGTCGACGGTGAGAAACCCGTGGATATGGATCTTGGTCGGCAAGCTGTAGCCGGCGGCCTTGAGCATCACCGGCCAAAACAAAGTGTGGAACCGCGTGATGTCTTTGCCGATGAAGTGGTGCACTTCCACGCTCGGGTTGCGCCACCAATCTTCCAGCTTCTCGCCGTGGGCTTTGCACCATTGGTGCGTGCTGGCGATGTAACCGATCGGCGCGTCGAACCAGACGTACCAATAATTGCCCGGCGCGTCGGGAATTTCGAAGCCGAAGTACTTCGCCGGCCGTGAGACGTCCCAGTCGTGCAGCGCTTCGGAAAGGAACGCCGAGGCGAGCCAGCCCGCGACGTCGGGATGCAGGTGGTCGCCGGTCTGCGTCCAGTCGGCGAGAAACGCATGTTCATCCTCGGTCCGAATGAACCAATGCGTCGACGGCCGTAGCTCCGGCTTCGCGCCGCTGAACACGCTGTACGCATCAACGAGATCCGTCGCGCTGTAAGTCGAGAAACACTTCTCGCAGTTGTCGCCGTATTGATCGGGCGTACCGCACTTCGGGCATTTGCCTTTGACGAACCGATCGGCGAGGAACGTCTGCTCGACGGGATCGTAAAGCTGCTCGATCTGCCGCTCGCTCACGAGCCCGGCCTTGCGGATGGCCGCCCAAAATTCGGCGCAGAGAGCCCGATTTTCATCGCAGTGCGTGCTGCCGTAGTTGTCGAACTCAATGCCGAAGCCGGCGAAGTCGGCCACGTGCTTCGTGCGCATATCGTCGATCAGGGCCGTCTCACTGCGTTTCTCCTGCCGAGCCCGGAGCATGATGGCGGTGCCGTGCGTATCGTCGGCGCAGACGAACACGCAGCGATTGCCGCAGAGCTTCTGAAAGCGGACCCAGATATCGGTCTGGATGTACTCGACCAAGTGGCCGATGTGGATATCGCCGTTGGCGTACGGCAGGGCGGCGGTGACGAGCAAACGACGCTGGGTCATAGGTAGCGGGCTTCAGACGGCGGGAAAACGGGGGATTGTACCCGGTCGCGGCGGATTCCGCTGGAGAGACACGATGCGGTCAGAAAAGGCTCGAACTCTTGCCCGCCGCAATCCGTATGATACATTTGACATGTAGTCTTATTGACTATTACCTGTAGCTTGCTGGTGTCGATCTTTGGACGTATGAGCCATGTCTGCCACGAAAAACACGGAATTGTCGTTGTCGCTGTCGCAGGAATTGCTGCGTTTCGCCTTGGAACACGCCGATTCGACGGCAGGTTTCCTCGATTCGGCCCTCGCCAAGCTCGCGACGGTCGTTGGAGCCGATTACCTGGCCGTCGTCCGCAACGCCGAAGGCCGCTGGTCGGTCGTCGGGGCGCACGGGACGACGGCTTCGTCGACCAGTTCCGCTTTGCCGACTGCTCATCTGGCCGATGTCCTCGACCGAGAAACGGCCGGCGTCTCCGGCAATTGGCTGGCTCTGCCGATCGACCGCCGCAGCGCGCCGGGCGAACTTCTGGCGCTGCACGCGCCCGATACGGCCGCGTTGAAGCGGATGCAGGAAACGGTCGAACAGGCCCGAGGCGTGTTTGCCCAGGGGTACGCGACCGTGCGGGCCGGCGAGAAGCAACGCCGCAGCAACGCGCGGCTCGCGCTGATGCTGGAGATTTCCGGACGCTGGAACCAGACGCAGGAGATGGAGCCGCTCTTGGTGCAGATGGCCGAAGCCGCCACGAAGATGCTGGCCGCCGATCGCGCGAGCATTTTCCTCTGGGACAAGCCGAACCGTCAGCTGGTCGCGCGGCCGGCGCTCGGCGTGGAAGGAAACGAACTCCGCATCCCCGACGACACGGGCGTCGTCGGCAAGACGCTCCGTTCGCGCACCCCGCACCGTGTCGATGCTCGCTACGGTCAGGAGGAGATTGCCCGTGAGGTCGACCAGAAATTGGGCTACCGCACGCGTACGCTGATCTGCGTGCCGCTGGCGTCGCGGCGCGGCGAGATGCTCGGCGTGTTCGAAGTGCTCAACAAGCGCGAAGGGGATTTCACCGACGACGACGAACAAGCCCTCGTGGAACTGGCCGCCCACGCCGCCACGGCTTTAGAAAACACGCAAGAGCGCGAACGGCTGCTGCAATCGCGTCGGCAATTGACGGAAGAAGCGGCAGCGGGAGTTCGGCTCATCGGCGATTCGCCGGCCATCGAAGCTTTACGCTCGACGACGCGCCGCGTGGCCGACACAGAGCTGGCCGTATTGATCCTCGGCGAGAACGGCACCGGCAAGGAAGTGGTCGCTCGCACGATTCACTACTTGAGCAGCCGCCGCGATCAGCCGTTTATCGCGGTCAACTGCGCCGCGCTGACGGAGACCTTGCTCGAAAGCGAACTCTTCGGGCATGAAAAAGGGGCGTTTACCGACGCCCATGAGGCCCGGCCCGGCAAGTTCGAACTCGCCAACGGCGGAACGCTGTTCCTTGACGAAATCGGCGATTTGAGCTTGGGCGGGCAGGCTAAGCTGTTACGCGTGTTGGAGGAGAAGGTCGTCGTGCGCGTCGGCGGCTCGAAGACCATTCACACCGATGCCCGCGTGATTGCGGCGACCAACCAAGACTTGGCGGTGATGGTGCGCGAGAAGCGGTTTCGCCAAGACCTATACTTTCGGCTGAACGTCGTCTCGCTGAACTTGCCGCCGCTGCGCGATCGGGCCGGCGACATCATCTTGCTCGCTGAGCATTTCTTGACGGACTTCGCCAAGAAGGCCCGTCGCAAGGTGCCGCAACTTTCAGCGGCCGCCAAAAAGCGACTTGAGATGCATGCTTGGCCGGGCAACATTCGCGAACTTCGCAACGCGATGGAGCGGCTGGCCTATTTGTGCCCGGGCGAACGGATCGAGGCGGAGGATCTGACGTTTATCTTGGCGGCAGGCCACGAAGCGCCGGCGGCCGTGCCCGATAATCTGCCGCTCGCCGAAGCGACCGACGAATTTCAAAAGGCGTACATCACGCGGGCTATCGCCCGCAGCGGCGGCAACATGAGCGAAGCCGCCGAACGGCTGGGGCTGCACCGTTCGAACCTGTACCGCAAGATGCGGCAATTGGGGATGCCGACGAGCTAAATCAGCTTGCGATTTTTCGCCGAGGGTGGCTGGGGCATAGCGCAGCGGTGCCCCAGTTACTGGGCCTTCGCCTTCGGCTCAGA
>JAFLCO010000323.1 GCA_017303535.1 Planctomycetota bacterium | reverse complement strand
CGAAGCTCGCGGACCAGGGGCTCACCGAACTTTTCCGCACGGTCGAAATGCCGCTGGTGCAGGTGCTCGTCGATTTAGAAAGCACCGGCATTCGTGTCGACCCGATCCGTTTAGGCGAGCTAAGCGAGCGGTACACGGCCCGCATGGCCGAGCTTGAGCAAGAGATCTATAAGCTCGCCGGCCGGGAGTTTAACATCGCCTCGCCGAAACAACTGGCGACGATTCTCTTCGACGAACTGCGGCTGCCGGTCATTTCCAAAACGAAGACCGGCCCCAGCACCGATGCCGACGTACTTGAGGAACTCGGCCGGCGCACCGATCTGCCAGGCCATGAGCTGCCGGCCAAGATCATCGAGTTTCGGCAGTACGCCAAGCTCAAAGGAACATACGTCGACGCCCTGCCGCAGCTCGTGAATCCTCGCACCGGCCGGGTGCATTGCTCGCTCCATCAAGCCGTGGCCGCGACCGGCCGGCTATCGTCGAGCGACCCGAACTTGCAGAACATTCCGATTCGCACCGAGGAAGGGCGCGAAATACGGTCGGCGTTTCTGCCCGGCCGCGAAGATTGGATGCTCGTCTCCGCCGACTATTCGCAGATTGAGCTACGTCTGCTCGCGCACTGCTCGGAAGATCCCGGGCTGCTGGCGTCGTTTGCCGCCGGCGAAGATATTCATACTCGGGTCGCCGGGCAGGTGTACGGCGTGCCGCTCGAGCAAGTAACGCGCGACCAACGCCGTACGGCGAAGACCGTGAACTTCGGCATCCTTTATGGTCAGAGCGCTTTCGGCTTGGCGAAGGTGCTCGGCATCCCACAGGAGGAAGCTTCAACGTTCATCGAAGGCTACTTTGCACAGTACCCGGGCGTGGAACGTTTCATGAACGGCGTCTTGGAGACGTGCTCCAAGCAAGGGTACGTAAGCACGATCATGGGCCGCCGCCGTGCGATCAACGGAGTGCGTACCACAGGCGGCCGGCAGCGCAACTTGGCCGAGCGTACGGCGATCAACACCGTCATCCAAGGGTCGGCCGCCGACTTGATCAAGCTTGCTATGATCAACGTGCATCGCAAGCTGCAAGCCGAGTTTTCAGAAGCCCGGATGCTGCTGCAAATTCATGACGAACTGCTCTTCGAAACGCCTGCCGGCGAACAAGACCGGCTCATCGCGATGGTTCGCGACGAGATGCAAACGGTGCTGCAGTTAAAGGTGCCGCTGCAGGTCGACGTCAAAGTCGGCAAGAACTGGGCCGAGACGGAAGCGGTGTGATCATGTCGAAACCTCGCATCGTCGGTCTGCTCGGTGGGATCGCTTCCGGGAAGAGTCTTGCGGCCGCGCAGCTCGTGAAGCTCGGTGCCGGTCTGCTCGACGCCGATGCGGCCGGGCATGAGGTTCTTAAACGCGACGATGTGCGGCAGGCGATCCGATTGCGGTGGGGGGACGTCGTCTTCGACACTGCGGGACACGTGGTCCGCCCTGCCCTGGCAAGGCTCGTGTTCGCAGATTCGCCCCAAGGTCGCGCTGACCTGGCACATCTCGAAAAGATTACCCATCCTCTCATTGGCGAGTTGCTTCAAGCCCGGGCTGCGGAAATGGCCGCCGCCGGAGTGCCGCTGATCGTGCTCGACGCGCCGGTCATGCTAAAAGCCGGATGGGACAAACTTTGCGACAAGATCGTTTTTATTGACGCCCCTCGCGACCAGCGGCTGGCCCGGGCCAAGACTCGCGGCTGGACCGAGGCGGAGTTCGCGGCTCGGGAAGCCCGGCAAGAGCCGGTCGACGAAAAGCGGCGGCGGGCCGATTTCGTGGTCGAGAATTCCCATTCTCCCGAGGGGATGAATTCTCAAATTTCCCGCTTGTGGCCGCAGCTAGTCGGGTAGAATGAAACGGTCGAGCATCGCCCCGACTCACATCTTTGCGTTCGATAGCAAAGCCCGTCGCCTGTCGCCCATCGCTTGTTTCCGCGCTCGCCATCCGCCCGCGTTCGTCCTTTCACGTTTCCCGTCCGTCAGTTGATTTTATCCGCTCGTGCTCGCGCGCTTGCATGCGTCGTCGTTTGAAAACGTGACGCTTGGCGTAACGCCTGAACCACGGCGGGGTTGAATCACCCATCCGCCCGTCCTGTTTGCATCCCATCTCGCCTGCCGTTTGATCCGGCCTTCGAACCGTTCGCGTTCGACACGGATCGCGCACATCCGGAGTTTTCAGTCATGACCGAACCTCGCGGCTCCCGCCCTCAGGGACCACTCGGTCGGCGTGTTAGTTCGAAAAGCGGTTTCTCTCCTCCGCCCGAAGAGCTTGCGGAGATGCTCCGCGATGACAAGGAGCCGCTCAGCCTCGCCGAGGAACTCGCCGAAGAGGCCGAGCAAGGGTTCGACGAAACCGATCGTCGCTACGAACAAATCAAGCAAGGCGACATTCACATCGCCGAACTGCAGCGGATGAGCATGGGCCAGCTGATCGAGCAGGCCCGGATGGAAAACCTCACCGACTATATGGGGATGAAGAAGCAGGATCTGATCTTCAAGATCCTGAAGGAGCGCGTGAAGCTCAACGGGCTGATGTTCGGCGAAGGAACCCTTGAGGTCCTGCCCGACGGCTTCGGCTTCTTGCGGTCGCCCGATTATCACTACCTGTCTTGTCCGGACGACATCTACGTGTCGCCGAGCCAGATCCGCCGCTTCGGCCTGCGCACTGGCACGGTCGTGAGCGGCCAGATTCGCCCGCCGAAGGAGAACGAACGCTACTTCGCGCTGCTGCGCGTGGAGGCGATCAACTATCAGGATCCGAGCCTGCACGCGGAGAAGGTCTTCTTCGACGACCTGACGCCGCTGCATCCCGACAAGCGTGTGCGACTCGAAACGACGGCCGACGAGCCCAGCATGCGCGTGATCGATCTGATCGTACCGATCGGCTTCGGGCAGCGTGGGCTGATCGTCAGCCCGCCGCGCGCCGGCAAGACGATCTTATTGCAGAAGATGGCCAAGGCCGTGCTGACGAACCATCCGGAAGTGTACGTGATCATGCTGCTCATCGACGAGCGGCCGGAAGAGGTCACGGACATGGAGCGGCAGATCAAAGGCCCCAACTGTGAAGTGATCAGCAGCACGTTCGACGAAGTGCAGGCCCGACACATTCAGGTGTCGGAAATGGTCATCGAGAAGGCGAAGCGGATGGTCGAATACGGCCACGACGTCGTGATCTTCCTCGACAGCATTACGCGTCTCGCCCGCGCCTGGAACGCCGAGGTGCCGCACTCGGGGAAGATTCTCTCGGGCGGCGTCGATGCGAATGCGCTGCAAAAGCCAAAGCGGTTCTTTGGCGCGGCCCGCAAGGTCGAAGAAGGAGGCTCGCTGACGATTCTGGCCACGGCCTTGGTCGACACCGGCAGCAAGATGGACGACGTGATCTTTGAAGAGTTCAAAGGGACCGGCAATCTAGAAATCGTGCTTGATCGCAAACTGGTCGACAAGCGCATCTGGCCGGCAATCGACATCAACCGCAGCGGTACGCGCCGCGAAGAAATGTTGCTCGACCCGGAAGAGTATCGCCGCATCTGCGTGCTGCGGCGGGTGCTGAACGAGATGAACCCCGTCGACTCGATGGAACTGTTGACGACGCGGCTCGCCAAGACGAAAACAAACGCCGAGTTCTTGATGAGCATGAAGAGTTAGGGCCGACGAGACCGCACCATGCCGAACATCCATGAAGGACAAACGACGGCCGTGCCCGGCAAGTGGGCGATCGTCGTTTCGCGCTACAACGATCACTTGACCGGCCGCTTGCTCGACGGAGCGGTGAAGACGCTCGTTGAGGCAGGCGTGGCCGACGGCGACATTGATGTGTTTTGGGTGCCCGGCGCTTTCGAGTTGCCGACCATCGCGGCGCTGGCCCTGGATCATTCGACGTACAACGCCGTAATCTGCCTCGGGGCCGTCATTCGCGGCGAGACGACGCACGACCAGCACATCAATCGGGCCGTCAGCATGCAGTTGGCCGAACTCGGGGTGCGCGAGCGGGTGCCCGTTTTGTTCGGCGTGCTCACGTGCGACACCTTGGAGCAGGCCCTGCATCGGGCCGGCGGCAACGTCGGGAACAAGGGAGCGGAAAGCGCCGAAGCGGCTTTGCGCATGGCGAACCTGTTTCGGCAGATCGACGGCAGCGCCTAGGCATTTGCGGACTGAGACGTCGTTTGAGATAGCGGGCCGCACGGCTTCGCTATAATGGAAGTTCAGGGATGGAAAGTCCGCCGCGGCAGATATTGCGCGGGCGGTTTTGAAAGATTGTCACTGGTTCTCGCAAGCAGTTTGTTCTGATGACTCGTCGTAGCCGTGCCCGCGCCGTCGCTTTGCAAGTGTTGTTTCAAGACGACCTCAACCCTGGGCATAACCCGGGCGAGGCCGATCAGTTTCTTGCGCGCCGATTGAAGGCCGAAGAGCTGCGCGAACTGGCCCGTTCGCTCGTGGCCGGCGTTCGCCGCAACCGAACGGAACTCGACGCCATGCTCAGCAAGATCGCCGAGAATTGGGGCCTCGATCGCATGGCGGCGACCGACCGCAACGTGCTCCGGCTTGGCGCGTTCGAGCTTGTCTACACGGAAACGCCCGGCCCCGTCGTGATCGACGAAGCGATCGACCTGGCCAAACGCTACGGCTCGGCCCACTCGTCGCAATTCGTCAACGGCATCCTCGACAAACTGATGGCCTCGCACCGCAAGGGGACGTAGCCTCGTCTCTTTTTTCTCATTCCAGAAATAAGGGGACTGAGGGGACGGCAATCGGAGACGAGGGGACGCGGGGGAAACTGTACAACTTCCTATGAAAGCTTCAATCCGCTGATCCTTGGCCTTCCACATTTACTCCTCCTCGTCTCCCCAGTCGCCTTTTCCGTCCCCACAGTCTCCTAAGGACCGCGCCGCACGCCGATGGGATTTTTTGACAAGCTTAAGGACGGCCTTCGCAAGACTTCGCGGATTCTCAATACCGACGTGCGCGACTTGTTCAAGTCGCAAGGTCGGTTGGTCGACGACGCGTTTCTCGACGAACTCTTCACGGCCTTGATCAAGACCGACATGGGCGTGCCTGCGGCGAAGGAGATCGTCGCCGAAATCGGCACCAAGTATCGGGCCCGCGTCGTGCACATGACGGAAATCGTCGACGACATTAAAGGCCAGCTGAAGACGCTCATGGCGCAGCCGAGTGCTCCGATCAGTTTTGCCGCGACGGGTCCGACAGTGATCATGGTTTGCGGCGTCAACGGCGCCGGCAAAACGACCTCGATCGCCAAGCTCACGAAGATGCTGATCGGCGACGGCAAGAAGGTGCTGCTCGGGGCCGCCGATACGTTTCGCGCCGCGGCGGTCGAACAACTCACGATTTGGTCGCAGCGCCTGGGGGCGGAGATCGTCACCGGTCCGGCGGGGGGTGATCCGGCCAGCGTCGCGCATCGCGCGGTGCAAGCGGCGATCGAGAAGAAAGTCGACGTCTGCATCGTCGATACGGCCGGTCGGCTGCAGACGCAGTCGAACCTGATGAACGAGTTGTCGAAAATTCGCCGCGTTATCACGAAGCAAATTCCCGACGCGCCGCACGAAGTGCTGCTCGTGCTCGACGCAACGACCGGCCAAAACGGCATCAGCCAAGCCAAGCACTTCACCGAAGCCGTGCAATGCACGGGCATTGTGCTGGCCAAGATCGACGGCACGGCCAAGGGAGGCGTCGTCACGGCCATTCGCAAACAGGTCGGCCTGCCGGTGAAATACATCGGCGTCGGCGAACAGGCGGACGACATCGCGCTGTTCGATCCGAACCCTTTCGTCGATGCCATGTTCGCCGAGACTGCGGTTTAGCGCAGCTCCATTGCTCCCGACTGAGCCAAATACTTTAGCGGCTCGGGTCTTGCGGCGCTAATTCTTCATTAACGCGCTTTACGCCGCGCGGGTTTGGTGCTGCACTGGAGCCGGCGCGACTTTCTTGCGCCGCCAGACTCCGGAGCCGCCCGCGTGGCCACGACCGACGAACTGCGACCGCTGCGATTTCTCGGGCTGGAGTTTCGCTTGGAGCGGCGGCGTAATCGGCCGACGTACCACGCCTACCTGTTCGCCACGTTCATCTCGTTGATCTGCGCGCTGTTGAGCTGGGGCCTGCATAGCTGGTTCGGCGTCAGTAACGGCTTCCTCGTATTTCTGCTCGGCGTCGCCGTCACGGCCGCGATCTACGGTACTGGCCCAAGCATCTGGGCCTCGTGCGTCAGCACCGCGCTGTTGGCATATTTCTTCATGCCGCCGATCTTCAGTTTCGCGGTTTCCGATATTCAGCATATTTTCACGCTTCTGGTGATGGCGACGATCGGCGTCGTCATCAGCGCGCTGGCGACCCAAGTGATCCATCAGACGGAAGCGGCTCAGCGCAACGCCGGACGCTTCGAAGCCCTTTATCGCTTGAGTCGCGAGTTGGCCGCTCTGGCGGGATCGGAGCATCTCGCGCGGGCCGCGGTGAAGCACATTCAATCCGTCGTCGGCGGCACGGCGACGGTGCTCTTCCCCGATCCTCGCCGCGACTTTCGCCCTGTGCCCGCTGCGCCGCTGGCCACGGGCTTCCGCGCACGCGAATGGACTGCGGCCCGCGCGGCCTTTGATGCCCGCGAGCCGGTCGGCCTCGGCACGCATACCATGCCCGGGGTCTTGGCGAAATTTCTGCCGCTGAAGCTCGCCCACGAGCCGCTCGGCGTACTCGCCGCGCAACCGCCCGAAGGTTGCCATGATTTCACCGACGAACAAACGCAGATGCTGGAGATGCTCACGGCGCAGCTCACCGGTGCCTTGGAGCGAGATCGCCTTTCGCACCGCGTGCAAACCGTGCAAAGCGAGGTCGAAAGCGAACGAATGCGGGCTGCACTTCTAAGCAGCGTGTCGCACGACTTGCGTACCCCGCTGGCCGTAGTCGCCGGCGCCAGCAGCAGCATGCTCGACGACACCGTGCAACTCACTGCCGAGGCGCGCCGCCGGCTCGGCGTCGAGGCGATCCGCCAGCTGTCGGCGCGCGCCAGCCGCTGGTACGAGCAGCACGGTCTGCACGCCGATGCGATCGAGGCCGCGCTGGGCGCCGAGGATAGCGAGCACGCAGCCGATTTGCTGGTGCAGCTGACCAGCGCGGCCCAGCTTGATCTTGGCAATGTCCAGATCCTGACGCACTCCGAGTTTCACTCGCTGCGACGCTGGCTCGAGCAGCTGCCCGAGGCCGCGCTCGACCAACGCCC
>JAFLCO010000322.1:2006-7253 GCA_017303535.1 Planctomycetota bacterium | reverse complement strand
AAGCGACGAAGGAAAATCGAACATCAGTCGCGCTTCCCGGACGGCGAGGGGATCAATTGCAGGCCGGCGGAACTGCCGGCTCCGTCAGTTCCCGCCCAGACTCCGTTAGGACTGATCGTTAGCCGATAGTGTAAGTCGTCGGCCGTCGGACCGAGACAAAGTGCGCCGTCGCGAACCTCCCACACGGCCAGATCGCTCGTCCAACCGCCGGTCAACGTTCCGGCCGCTCCGAGCGTCACGTCCCAAGCGGCCCGGCCGACGCGTACGAGGCGAAACGATTGCTTCGCCAGCGACGCAAACAAGTTCTGATCGGCGGCGGAGCGAGGAAGCGCTACGCCTCCCGGACGCCACCGCCGGCGTAGTTCGGCAAGGTCCGCCAGGGCATCGGCTTCGCCGACGAAGCCGCTTAAGCGACGATTGCCGGCCAAGTTCCACTTGTCGCCGTGCCGATGTTGAAACAACGGGCGACCTTGGAAATCGTGCTGCACGAGGTAGCGCGAACGGGGAAGGACCGCCTGCGGCGGCAGCGCATACGGCGTTTCGGTTTTGCGCCACGCGAACCGGAACGTGTCTTTATCCCCGTAGACGTACCGATAAAAGAACTCCGCGTGAAGGTTGTACCACTGGCAGAGCCGCAGCGCTTGCCAAGTCGAAGCTTTGTCGAGCAAGAATTGTCCGCTTTCGAATTCATACTCGTCGCGATACCCGACGCCGAAGGCCGTCCATTGATCCGAGCCGCGTTGGGCCTTGTTCTGATCGGGCCAAAACATTGTGCGCCGCGATTGATACTCGGCCGTTTCGAATAAATCGCTCGGATCACGCAGCGGAAAGTTGTCGGCGTCGAGGTACAAGACTTCTTGAAACGCGGAATTCAGAACGGCCGTCGGTTTCAAACGCCAACCGGACCAATGGGGATGTTCGGCGGCGAGTTCGTCGCGGTAGGTGCGAACGATCACGTCATAATGCGCGGCGAGGCCGGCCCACGCCGAATCAAGTTCGCGTTCATAACACCAAACTTCGATCGGCAGTCGGCATCCCAGCCTGCGGAGCGTCCGAATAAGCACCCAGGCACAGGCAAGATAGCGCGGCCCGCCTGCGCAGGTTACAATCCCGCGACCTTGAAAGTTGCCCGGATACCGTTCGACGGTCGCCAGAAAGTTGTGCGCTTCGTCGGCCGCACTTCGTAACGTCAAGTTGCGCGCAGGCGCCGGGGGAGTCGCGACGGCGGCGACAGTCGGGAATGAGATCGGCGCGGGAGCGAACTCCGCGGATCGAAGGCAACGGGGCGGGCATTCATTTAGAAACTGGACCACGTTTTCGGCGAAGCGTCGCCACGAGAGAGGCGAAGGATCGTGTCGAGGGAATTCGGAGGCGACGGCCTCTCTCTTCAAAACCTCGACGAAGCCGTCCAAGTTTTCGGGTGCCGCAATGACGTTCGGCAAACCAAGCACGTGCTCATGCTGGAGCTTCCGTGCGACGACGAGCCGCGTGCCGCTGCCGTATTGATCGGCACACGTTCCACTGCCGTAGGGGCCCGACGGCGTGGCCGTCCAGCACCAAGTCAGGTCGCAGGCTTGCAAGCGGCGATGGAGTTCTTCCTGGTCGAGAAACCGACTTTCAACGGCCAAATGCTGCGGGTAGGCGGCCGCCAAGTCGCGCAAGCGTCGTTCTTGATCCCGATAGCCGGGGCGATCGTCGTGCGAATGGTGTCGCGTCCCGATGATCTGGACCAAGACGTTTTCCCGTTCCGCAAACGGCAGCAAACGGCGGGCGACTTCGTCGAATTGCCGCGACGGGCTGATGAAGCCGTTCGTCCCGACGACGGAGCGATAGTCGCTCCAGCCGTAAAGGGCTTTGAGCTCGGCGCGGTCCTCCAGCGGGAGCCGTTGCCAGCCGGGATGCGGCACGACCAAGGTCCGCGTATCGGCCGCCGTCATCCCGCGACAGAGCGTGAGAAACCCGTCCACGCAGCCGCCCAGCGTGCGGTCCGCGTGCGGGCTATGGGCAAAGAGAAACACGCGCCCCCGGTGTGCGGCGAGTCGGGCGCGCAGGCGAGCGCCGTCGAACAACGCGTATTCGTGCTGAATTAACAGATCCGCGTCCCGGTCGTCCGGGACGTCGGCGACGGTCGTCACGCGGACTCCGTAAACCGCTAACGCCTCGGCGCAGTTGCGGGCGAAGTTGCCGACGCCGCAGGCCCGTTGCACGCTCGGGCAGACTTGAACGAGGGTTGGGTTTTGTAGCAATGCCGAGGCCGGTTCATCGAGCGGCGTGCGAAGCTGATGCATAACCGGCGGCAAGCGTAAGGAACGTGAGGTGTCAAAGTCGGCGTGACGCCGGATCATAAGAGTCCGCTCAGCCGACGGCAAGCAAAACGCACAAAGCATTCACTCGGCCGCAGTCAATCGTTAAATCTATACGTCGCGCCCCTTTAGCTAATCTTCGTATCGTGACAAAGGCTCGTTTCACATAGTGGCTTTTCACTATGCCGCTGCGCGCTGCTATCACTACCACAACGTGCGCTGAACATATTCACCGCACGTGCAAAATTCTCGCGCGCAATTTTCTTGAGATGGCGCGCCCTGTTCGTTAAGTTGCCTGCTCGTTTTTCAAGAACTCGGGTGAGCGTCGTCAAAGTTGCGCTCCGCCGCGATCCGTGCGCCGAGTTTTCCGCGCAGTGTTCTTCCAAAAATCCGTTCCGCCGATCCCTGGATTCACACCCCTTGAGGAAGACGAATGGCACCCCTGTTCAACACTTTGAATTCCAGCGCTTCGGGCGATCCGGGCGAGACCGACGAAACCTGCCCGAATCCGTGCCAGTGCCAAGACGAAGCGAGTTCGGGCCCGATTCGCTACGCCAACGGCGAAATTCAAATGTCGGTAACGGACGTCTGGAGCAAGGGCTTCGGCATGCCGTGGGGGCATCGGCGAACCTACTGCAATCAATTGAAGGTCAATGGTCAGCCGACGAGCGTCGACTACGGCAACGGCTACAATTGGCTGCTGACAACTTCGGCTTATCTGATCGACCTCAACGGCGACGATACCGAAATTCAGGTCGTCATCACGCCGCGGTTGTCCTATTGGTTCGATCTCGTGGCCGGGGAATACGTCGGCGCATTCGGCGCGTTGCAGACGCTCATTCACGTGCCGGCGGAAGGTGTCTTTCGCCTGAGCCAGCCCGACGGCACGGTTTGGGTGTTTCATGATTTCGACCAGACGGGCAATCCCCCGGGACTGCTTGCGCAAGTCGTGTCCCCCGGCGGCGAGGCGATAACGCTCACATATCCCGACGCATCGAGCCCCGTCGCCGAAATGCGACGCAGCTTTACCGACGGGGCCGGCGTCACGACGATCGAATCGTTTCTTTACGGCTATCTGGCAGCACCGGATCCGAACGCCGGTCGGATTGCGACGGTGACGCTCCGCCGCAACGTCGGTAACTCGGGCTGGGATCTGGTTCGTCGGGCGGTGTTCACTTACTACGGCACCGATTCCATGTTCGGGGCGGTCGGCGACCTGCAGACCGCCGTGCATCAGACGCCGGCTGGGGCGGGCGAGTGGGCCGACGTCGAAACTTATTACTATCGCTACTACTTGGACTCGGCCGGCGGTACCGGCTTCGCCCACGGGCTGAAGTACGTTTTGGAGCCGGAAGCGTTCCGGCGGTTGGCCGCAGTCGTCGATCCCTTCGCCGCGACCGACGGGCAGGTCGCCGCCTGCGCCGATTATTTCTATCAGTACGATGCCGAGCAGCGCGTCGTCGCCGAGACGGTCGCCGCCGGAACGCGGCGGTTTCAGTTCGCTTACACGACGAGCACGAATCCCGACGGTTACAACAGCTGGCGTCAGAAGACGGTCGAGACGCTTCCCGACGGCAACCAGAACATCGTCTTCACCAACCACATCGGGCAAGTGATGCTCTCGGAGCTGCGCAGCGGCTCCGACCGTTGGATCGAGTATCGCCGGTATGACGAGATTCTGGCGACCGTCGTGCTCCGCGCGTCTCCTGCGGCCGTGCAGGGCTACAACGAGACCGAGCCGGATTTGGGCGGTCCGACGGTGATCGTTAAGGCGAACGCGGGCAAGGTCTTGGTCACCGACTACTACACCACGACAACCGCCACGCCGACGACGCCCGGCGGCGCAGCCGGTTATGAAGCGGCTCGGAAGATTCAGCGCGGCCGCAATGGTGCGCCGATTCTGCTTTCGGAAACGACGTACTACCAGCGCAGCACGACGGACGACGATCCCACGGCGCCGCCGGTGACGGTGTTTCCCGTTGCGGCGACAACCGTCTACACGGACGAGGCCGACGGTGGGACGCATCCCGTCACCACTTCCTTCGCCTACATCTGGCATTCCGCCACGGTGCAGCTGCTTCAGCGTACGACCACGCTGCCCGTGATTCCGACCGATCAGAACGGCTCGGGTACGTCGGCCGTACAGCGAGAACAGTACGATCTCTACGGCAACATGATTTGGGAGCAAGGGCCGCGGGGCTTCATCGACAACTTTAGCTATGACGTGCCGACCGGCGGTCGGTTACAGATGGTCGAGGACGTTAATCCCGCGCTCATGACGCTGCCGGCGGGTTGGTCGCGCCCCGCCGGTTTATTGCCGCCGCTGAATTTGATCACCGACTACGAAGTCGACGACCAAGGCCGCCCGACCCAGACGCTCGGCCCGCAACATCCGGTCGACGGAGTCGACGTGCGCACGGCCGAGTGGACCGTTTATCTCGACGCCGAACATCAGGTGCGTCGCGGCCGAGGCTTCGTCAACGGCGCGGGGACTTACCGTCGAGCCACGCTCGTTAACCCGGTCGCCATCGATCGTTTGGATCACGCCGGGCACACGGTCGACGCTATCCAAGCGGCGCGGGCGACGGCCGAGGGACGTCTGACGGCCTCCGACTGTTTTCCGCAGGCAAGTTGGACGCGCTGGACGCAGAGCGTTTACAACGACGCCGCTCAATTGGTCGCCCAACGGGCTTACCACACGATCCCGATCGAGGGCGTCGGTCGTACCGGGGCGAACTACGACGAGACGCAGTTCGGCTATGACGTGATGAATCGCCGCAATCGCACGGTCACGCCCGGCGGCACAATCACGCGGCTCACGTTCGATCCGCGCGGGCTGGAGACCGGCCGGTACGTCGGGACGCAGGACTCGGGAGCGGCCGACGCCGCGCCGACCGCCGGCCCCGGCAATAATCTCGTGCCAGTCACCGGACACGTTTACGAC
>JAFLCO010000322.1:0-1996 GCA_017303535.1 Planctomycetota bacterium | reverse complement strand
AACCTAACTCAACAAACGCAATTCGTGGACGCCTCGGGCGCGAACGATCGCGTCACGGATTTCGGCTACGACTGGCGGGACCGCCGCACGAGCGTCGATGGCGAGTTGGAACTCTTCTTGGAGATGACTTACGACAATCTCGATCGGGTCGTCCAAGTCGATCAGCTCAACGACACGGAGAACGGGCAACTGCTCGGGCGCTCGCAAACCTTCTTCGACGACCAAGGCCGCATTTATCAAACCAAGCGTTACTCGGTGAATCCGAGCAACGGGGCCTTGGGCAACGCCCTGGTCGATAACAATTGGTACGACGCGGCCGGCAACCTCATCAAGAGCCTCCCCGCCGGTTCGCAGCAGTTCGTCAAATCGTTTTTCGACAGCCAGGCCCGCCAGTACGCCGAGTACCGCGGCTACTATACCGGCGGCGGGACCGAGCCGTACGCCGAAGTCGGCCAAATCACATCCGCCAACAAGATCTTCGAGCAGTGGCTCGGCGCGTTCGACGATGCGGGGAATTTGCTGCAGGTCGCCTCTTATCAACGCTTTCATAGCGCGACGGGCAACGGAGCGCTGAATTTCCCGTATTCCGGCGCGCAGCCGCTCGCGCGCGTCAGCTACACGGCGACCTGGTATGACGGCGTCGGCCGGCCAGCGGCCGAAGCCGACTTCGGGACCAACGGCAACGTGTCGTTCGTTCGGCCGCCGACGGTTCCGGCTCGGAGCGCTGACGTACTCGTCACCTCGTACGGTTTTGATCCGGCGGGCAACCGCTTCCGGGCGATCGATCCCATGGGTGTCGAGTCCCGACAAACCTTCAACGCCCTCGGCAAAGTCTTAAGCCAGATCGGCAACTTTATGGGGGGCTGCCCCGGTAACGACGCGGACGTCACCGTGCGCTTCGCATACAATGGGGACGGCAACGTCGTCGCGTTGACCGCGGTGAATCCGACGACCGGCGACCAGACGACGCGCTACGTCTACGGCGTGACGCTGGCGGACTCGGCCATCGCGAGTAACGCGCTCTTAGCGGCCGTGATCTATCCCGACTCGGTCGGGGGAGCCGATCAAGTGACGCAGAGTTACAACCGGCAAGAGCAAGTCGTGCGGCTGACCGACCAGAACGGAACGGAGCATGAATACCGCTACGACCTGCTTGGGCGCGCGACGGACGACGTAGTGGCTGTACTCGGCGCGGGGATCGACGGGTCGGTCCGTCGGTTGGGTCGAAGCTTTGACGTTCGAGGCCTACCGCAGCAGTTGACCAGTTACGCCGACGCGGCCGGCACGACCGTCGTCAATCAAGTGCAGAATCAATTCAACGGCTTCCGGCAACTGACGACGCAGTACCAAGCGCACGACGGCACCGTGAACACGGCAAGCACGGCCCGGGTGCAATACGGCTACGCCGACGGCTCGGCCAACACGGCCCGGCCGAGGACGCTGACGTATCCCAACGGGCGTGTGTTGACCCACGACTACGGCGCGGCGAACAGCGATGATGACCGATTGTCGCGGATTGAGAGCTTGGACGACGTCGGGAGTGTGGCGCGTGTTGCTTACACGTACCTGGGCCTGTCGAGCTTCGTGAAGAGCTTCTGTCCGGAGCCGCAGTTGACCTGGACTTTGCTAGGCGGCACCGATCCCGCGAACCCGTATCCGGGCCTCGACCGCTTCGGCCGGACGATCGATTGCCTCTGGACCAACGCCGCAGCGACCGTCGATCGCGTCCAGTACGGGTACAATCGGGCAAGCAGCCGCGTGTGGCGGAAGAACCCGGTCGCTCCGAGCGGGGGTAACGACGAGCTCTATTCCTACGACGGCCTCCAGCGGCTGGTCGACATGAGCCGCGGCAACCTCGCCGGCGGCAACGCCGCGATCGACGGCATGAGCTTCGCCCAGCAGTGGCGGCTGGACGCGACCGGCAACTGGTCCGCCTTTCTGCAGACCGACGCGGCCGATCCGACGCAAAACCTCGACCAACGCCGCGCGAGCAATC
>JAFLCO010000321.1 GCA_017303535.1 Planctomycetota bacterium | reverse complement strand
ACCGGTCGATTGAAGCCGACGATGCCGCCGAATGCGCTCAACGGGTCGCCTGCCAAAGCCCGCCGGCAGGCTTCGGCGAGCGAGGTGCCCGTGGCAGCCCCGCAAGGGTTGTTGTGCTTGATCACCGAAGCGCCCGGCTGCGGGAAGCCGCGGACGATCGCCAGCGCGCTGTCGAGGTCGAGGATGTTGTTGTACGAAAGTTCTTTGCCGTTGAGTTGCTTGGCGGCGACCAAACTTCCGGCCGGCGGCGACGGCTCGGCGTACAGCGCCGCGGCCTGATGCGGATTCTCGCCGTACCGCAACGTTTCGACTCGCTTCAACGGAATCGAGAGCGACTCAGGGAATTCTTCCGCAGCCGCGCCGCTTGCGGCGGCCGCCGTCTTGGCGAAGTACGACGCGATGGCTTGGTCGTACTTGCCCGTTTGAGCATAAGCCCGACCGGCGCACTTGCGGCGAAGTTCGTAGGTCGTCGCCCCCGTGGCGTTTATTTGCTCGAGCACTTCGGCGTATTGATCCGGCGCGGTGACGATCGTCGTGAAGGCGTGGTTCTTCGCCGAGCCGCGAACCAGCGACGGGCCGCCGATGTCGATGTTTTCAATTGCCTCTTCGTCGGTCACGCCCGGCTTGGCGATCGTCGCTTCGAAAGGATACAGATTCACGACCACAAGTTCGAACGTGAGGATGCCGTTCTCCGCGAGCAGCCGCATATCTTCCGGGTTGTCGTGTCGGCAAAGAATGCCGCCGTGGATCTTCGGGTGCAGCGTCTTTACGCGGCCGTCCATCATTTCGGGAAAGCCGGTGTACTCGGCCACGTCGCGCACCGCCAGCCCGAGCCCTTCGAGATACTTCCGCGTGCCGCCGGTGCTGAAGAGTTCGACGCCGCGAGCCGTGAGGCCGCGAGCAAACACGTCGAGGCCCGACTTATCGCTGACGCTGATCAAAGCCCGACGGATGGGAGGATTCATGCTCACTGCCAAACACCTAATTTCCAACCAAGGTAACCGAAGAAATACCAAAGCCACGGATACGCGGCCGCAATCACAATCAAAACGAAAACCGCCGCCATTCCGGCCAATGCTCCCTCGACACGCTCCTCAAAGAACGCGCCAACTGCCGCACCAACCGCAAATAGACCCATAACCACTGCGAGCGGCGTCGTGGCAATCCGAAACAACGCAAATGCCGCAGCGAGACAGGAAATACTCAAGATCAGTCGCGCCAGGGAAAACGACAATTGGCGTCGATGCATTACAGCACTCTGTGCGCGACCTCGTCAGAAGACTGACGTCATAATACCAAACCGGCCGGCCATGCCGCAGGGGGCGAAACTCCGCGTGGCGCGGCCCTAGAAAACCACGGCCGTTAGCGATAGTTTGATAGATCCCATTTTGCTCCATTCGCCGCCGTCTGCGGCCTTGTCATTCTCTTGTCGTGAAGGTGGCTGCCATGCCCAGTTGCGTTTTGGCTTACTCCGGCGGTTTGGATACGTCCGTCATCCTGGGTTGGCTGCAAGAAGAAGGGTACGAAGTTCACGCGGCCTACATCGACTTGGGCCAACCTTGCGAAGACCGCCAAGCGATCTTGGACAAAGCCAAAACCTGCGGTGCGAAGTCATCGCGGATCATCGACGCTCGCGAGGAACTCTGCCGCGACTTCGCCTTTCCGGTGCTGCAATGGCAAGCCAAGTACGAGGGCGTATATCTGCTCGGCACGTCGATCGCCCGTCCGCTGATTTCGAAGGCCTGTCTGCAAGTGGCCCGCGAAGTAAAGGCCGACGCTTACGCGCACGGCGCGACCGGAAAGGGCAACGATCAGTGCCGGTTCCAACTCGCAGCCGAAGCCCTCGACCCGAGCGTGCAGATTATCGCTCCGTGGCGGATCGAAAAGTTTCGCCAGCGCTTCCCGGGCCGGCAAGCGATGATCGACTATTGCAACGAGCGGAAGATTCCCGTCAAGGCGTCGTCGAGCAAGCCGTACTCCAGCGACGAGAACTGCCTGCACATCTCGTACGAAGCCGGCAAGCTGGAAGACCTGATGGTCAACGGCGTCGAACTGGTCGACTTCGGCATGACCGTCTCGCCGCAGCAAGCGCCGGACAAGGTCGAGACGGTCACGCTCACGTTCGAGCAAGGCGTGCCGGTCAGCGTAAACGGCAAGAAGCTCTCGGCCTTGGCGATCGTCGAAGAACTGAACAAGATCGGCGGCCGCAACGGCGTCGGCCGCATCGACATGGTCGAAAACCGGTTCGTCGGTATGAAGAGCCGCGGCGTGTACGAATCGCCGGGCATGACGATCCTCTACGATGCCCACCGCTACGTCGAACAACTCACGATGGATCGCGACCTGATGCACTTACGCGATCGGCTGGCTCCGGAAGTCGCCGAAATGGTGTACTACGGCTTCTGGTACCACGCCAAGATGGACGCGCTCTTGGCCTTTATCAAAGACGCCCAGAAGCACGTGACCGGCGAAGTGCACCTGCAGCTTTACAAGGGCAACGTCATCTTGGCCGGCCGCAAGAGCCCGAACAGCTTGTACGACGAAGGGATCGCCACGATGGAAGGGGGCGGCTCGTACAATCAAACCGACGCGGAAGGCTTCCTCCGCATCCAAGGCCTGCCGAGCCGGGTGCAAGGGCGTGTGACGCCGCGAAAATACTAGGCGGTATTGAAACCGCGGATGGACGCAGATTAACGCAGATGAAGACGAGGAAGACTTTTGATGATGAACCACTTTCTCTCTTGTCTGCGTGCATCCGCGTTTATCTGCGGTTCCGTTTTTTGGCTTGCTGCAAGTTCACCGGCTGAGGCTGAGCAGTTCTCGGCCGATGTCGTTGTTTACGGCAGTACCCCCGGCGGGGTCTGTGCGGCGATTGCGGCGGCGCGCGATGGAGCGAAGGTGGTGCTTGTCGAGCCGACGGATCACGTCGGCGGCGTCAACACCGGCGGCCTTTCGTTTAGCGACTCCAATCAAACGGTTCGCGACGCCCACGGGAGCCTGTTCAACGAATTCCATGAACGCATGGAAGCCGACTATGCCCGACGCGGCGTGAAGCTCGATTACAGCGTGGCCGTGAAAGATCAGGCCAAGTGGACGTACGAGCCGCACGTAGCCATGCAGGTCACGCAGGCCATGCTCCAAGAAGCGGGCGTGCGAGTCGTCACGGAGCAGCCGCTCGCGAAGGTCGTCAAACAGGGCGGCCGTATCGTCGAGATCGTCGCGAAGTCGGGCAATGTGTTTGCCGCCAAGACGTTTATCGATGCCGGATACGAAGGCGACCTGATGGCCGCGGCCGGCGTTAGCTGGACGATCGGTCGCGAAGGCCGCAGCGAATACGGCGAGTCGCTGGCGGGCCGACAGTACCCGAAACGGCCGATGGCCATCTCCGGCCTCGATGCCGAGGGAAAGCCGCTTCCGCTGATCACGGCCGTCGAACCGGTTCGCGAGGCCAAAGAATCCGCGCCCGAGGATCAACTCGGCGACAAGAACGTGATGGTCTACAGCTTCCGGCTTTGCCTCACCGATCAGCCGCAGAACCGCGTGCCGTTCCCAAAGCCGGCCAAATACGATCCGGCCCGATTCGAAGCGGTGCGACGCTACTACAAGGCCGACCCCAAAGCATTGCTCGCCTGGGATCTGTACCCGCTCCCCGGCGGCAAGTTCGACGCCAACAACGGCATCGGCAAGCAGTTCTCGATGGGCATCGTCGGCGGCGGCAACGCTTGGTGCGAGGCCGACGAAGCAGGTCGTCGCGAGATTTGGGAAGCCCACAAACAATACACGCTCGAGCTTTATCAATTTCTCACGACCGACGAAGCCGTGCCGCAACCGCTGCGCGAGCAGCTCGCCAAGCTGGGACTTTGCAAAGACGAGTTCGCATTGTACGACCACTGGTCGCCGCAACTCTACGTGCGCGAAGGCCGACGGATGTTAGGCGAATACGTCCTCACACAGGACGATATTCTTACCAACCGCACGAAGCCCGACTCGATCGCCGTGTGCTCGTTTCCGATCGATTCACACGACTGCCGGCGCGTGGCCCGGGGCGATCAACAGGTCGTGAACGAGGGAACCATTTTCCCGAAGCGAGTTCGCGGCACGCGGCAGGGCCCGGCGTATCAGGTGCCGTACCGTGCCATTACGCCCAAAGCCGGCGAATGCGACAACCTGCTTGTGCCGACGGCCCTCTCATCAACGCACGTCGCCTATTCGTCCGTCCGCGTCGAACCGTCCTGGATGACGATCGGCCAAGCGTCGGGCATTGCCGCGGCGCTGGCGGCCAAGCTCGACGTGAAGGTCCAAGACCTGCCGTACGCCGAACTCGCCGCGAAGTTGCAAGCTCAAAAGCAAGTCCTCGATCATCCCGCTACTAAGGGTAGCGTCGAAGTCGAATGAAGCGGACTTCGTAGAATACGGCGAACCTACTTACTCCTTTCTCCTCTCTTTCTAGCGCCTGGCTCCTGACGCCCGGCAACTGCCAAACATGATCTGCCTAAACGTCATTCTCCAAGTCAAAGACGCCGCCGATGTCGAGAAGGTCCGCACGTTGCTCGCCGAGCAGCGTCGGCTTTCGCTCGAGGAGCCCGGCTGCCTGCGGTTCGAGGTGTACCACTCGCAAAACGATGCGACGGTATTCATCTTGAACGAGCAGTGGGAATCGCAGGCCGCGGTCGAGGCCCATCGCAGGGCCCACGCCTATACGACGGTCTACGCTCCGCAAGTTCTCCCGCTGGTGAATCGCACGCCGCATCCCGCGACGCTCGTCGAATAAGCTCGCTTACTAAGTTGTTCTCGGAATGAAACAAGACGCCGGTCCGCCGATCACACCTCGTGCCGCCATCGGCAACGTCGATCATCCGGCGGGCTACGCGTACGGCATCGCCGCCTACGGTTTGTGGGGGCTGATTCCGATCTACTTCCGGCAACTCCGCACCGTGCCGCCGCTAGAGATGCTCGCGCACCGTGCGGCTTGGGCGCTGGCGACCTTGGCGATCATCATCGTCGTCGCGCGGCGCGGGCCTGCGGTCGTCGCGGCCTTGCGCAATCGCCGGACCGTCGTCACCTTGCTCGGCAGCGCGGCGCTCATCGCCGTCAACTGGCTCACCTATATCTACTCCGTCGCCACGGAACAGGTCTTTCAGGCCGCGCTGGGGTACTTCATCACGCCGCTGGCCAACATGGCGCTCGGCATGTTCGTACTCGGCGAACGGATGCGACCGTTGCAATGGGCGGCTCTCGTGCCGGCAATCGTCGGCGTGGTCGCGATGACGGTACAAGCCGGGCAACTGCCGTGGATCGCGTTGGTGCTCGCCGTCTCGTTTTCGCTGTATGGACTACTACGCAAACTCGCCGCGGCCGACGCCCTGGTCGGCCTGTTCACCGAGACGATGTTTCTCACGCCGATCGCGCTGGCTTATCTCGGATTTCTCGCCTCGGCAAACCGCTCGACCTTCGGCGGCGACGACTCGACGATGACTTGGCTCCTGGCGCTGAGCGGCCCCGTCACCACGGGCCCGCTCTTGTGTTTCGCCGCGGCGGCCCGCAACCTGCGGATGACGACGCTTGGTTTCCTGCAGTTCCTCGCGCCGATGCTCCAAGCCCTGGTCGCTGTGTTTCTCTTTCGCGAGCCGTTCAAGCGCGAGTACCAGGTCGCCTTGCCGCTGATCGGCGTCGCCGTGCTGCTCTATATCGCCGACGCCGTGCGAACCAATCGCCGCCGCCTTCGCGACGCTTCGATTCGCGAAGCGGAAACGCAGCCTGCGCTGGAAGATCTCTAGGCCGGCGCTCGTTTGCGGCGTCGGCAGAACGAGACGGCCGCAAGTATCCCAAGCGCGATCCAGCGCGTGAGCGGCGGTCCGAAGACAACCGTGGCGTTGACGGCCATGAAGAGCAAGAAGCCGTGCATCGCAACGTCGATGCGGAGATCGCGGGAGCGGTAGCTCTCAGGCCGCAGTGCCAACCATAGGCCGTCGAGCATCCACGCGGCGGTCAGCAAGTAGTTGAACCAAAGTCCGCCGCCCCACGACCAGCCGATCGTCTCAGCCGTGCGACGGGCCGTATGTTCGTAGGCCGCGTCGTGGCTCCAACCGTGTAGCAGCCCGAAGGCGCAAGCGACGTGGACGAGATACACGGCCAGCCCGGCCAAATAGCAGATGTCGGCGGCTCGAAGTCTTGGGCCGCCGGCGCCGCGGCGCGGAAATCGTGAAGCCAAGGCCGCCGCATAGAGCAGCAGCGCCATGCGGGCCGTCCAGCGTACGACTTGATCGGCCGCGTCTTCCGTCATGCCGCGAACTCCGCAGCGAGGTTCGCAGGCCGAACAAAAACGGAAACGCTCGACCATCGACAGGTCGAGCGTTTACCGAAGTCAACGTTGCACGGCGTCACCCGGTGCGAGACGACCGTTAGTAGTGGGTCGAAAACTTTCGCGAGTCCGACTTCGGCAACATCCAGCCTTCCACATGCGCGGGGCGACGATAACCGTAGTAGCGAGCAGGCGCCGCAACCATCACCGGACCGGGCTCGACGGACATGCTCCGAGTACCGACGGCCGGCGCCGACGACAGGGCGTCGTGCGTGGGCACCACGTTCTGCTGGGCGACGTTCGGCGCGCATCGGCAGCAACCATGCCCCGCTTCGGCTTGCGAAGTCCAACCAACGACTGCGGCGGCGACCAACATCAGGGCGAGCGACTTCATCGTTGCGTTCCTCCAACATGCGGAGTCCGGCATGTCGCAGGCGGGCTCGTCGCCGAGCCGATGGGCCGCGATCTTCGACATCGCTCGGGCCCTCGCAATTCCAAGGGCTCGCCGATGAGAAATCAGCCGATCCTCCTGACATACTTATTTTACGGACAGCATCGACAAGGAGTCGCGGGCTTGACGATGAAAATCGCGTTAGCTTGCTTACCGAATTGTGATTTATCACATGCGCGATCCAGGTGATCGACTAACGCGCACCGTCGCCGGAATACACCAGCTTTCCGCCCAGATAAGTTCGGAAAACCTTCGTCTCTCGCACGGTTTCCACGGGGCAAGTCAGTGGATTGCGATCGACCACGACGAGGTCGGCCAGCTTCCCCGGCTCGATCGATCCCGTTTCTTGTTCCAAAAACATAAGCCGAGCGTTCAGCGTGGTGTACATCCGCAGGACATCGGCCCGGCTGGGAATCTCCTCCGGATGCAGGGGCGTCGTCGCGCCTCGCGGCATCCGCGTCATGGCGATCTGCATCCCGAGCCACGGATCGTAAGGGTTCAC
>JAFLCO010000320.1 GCA_017303535.1 Planctomycetota bacterium | reverse complement strand
ATTTTCTCCAAATCTTCGAGCACTTACGTCGATTTTCCATGCCTGATTTCTCCCCGAGTGAAGCCCGCTGCGCCACTCCGCAACTTAGCAAAACGAGGAATCCGTTCAAGGAAGTTTTTGGCCGGCGACCAAAATCAAGTAGGCTTCGCCGGAATGTAACAGGCACGCTCCGTGTGCCGTCGGGCGCAGCGGCGAAAACGCGTAGCGGGGATGGTTGCGACGCCGAAGGAAATCTCAAGCGGCGATGTCGCTCTGCGGGCGACGGCACACGGACTGTGCCTGTTACATTGGCCTTGCTTTTGGCCGAGCGTCCTCCATGCCCGGCAAGCCTCGCGCCAAGACGCCAAGACGCAACGAATAAGATAGCGAAGCAGCCGAGCACCGGCCGAAAACTTTAAATATAGTTGCCGGCCGCGGCGGTCGAGGTGTTCAATAGAGGCTCACGCCTCGCATCCTCCCGTCCTGTTCAAGCGGCCCTGCATGACACACTGTCGACATGCCGCCGGCGACGCCGTCTCCCGACGTTCGTTTATATGCGTCGGCGCGCTTGCGCCGTTGGGAATCACGCTGGCCGATCTCTTGCGGGCCGAAGCTGCGGCGGGAAGTTCCACATCGTCGCGACGCTCGGTCGTCAACATCCATCTCGACGGCGGCCCGCCGCACATGGATATGATCGACCTGAAGCCGACGGCGCCGGTCGAGATCCGCGGCGAGTATCGACCCATCGCCACGAACCTGCCGGGCCTCGAAGTCGGCGAGCTGATGCCGAAGCTCGCCACGATCGCCGAGCGGTTCACGTTCATCCGCTCGCTCACCGATTCGGCCGGCGCGCACGATGCCTTTCAATGTCAGTCGGGCCATCGGGCCGCCGATCTGCAAGCCATCGGCGGTCGACCGGCGCTAGGCTGCGTCGTCAGTAAGTTGCAAGGTTCGAAGCGCGACGCCTCGCCGCCGTTCGTCGACCTGATGCAAGGCCGCGCTCTGGTGCGCAACAGTGCACGGCCCGGGTTCTTGGGGCCGGCCTACCAAGCGTTCCGTCCGGACATCTCGCACCTCTTTGCCCGCAAGCTGGAAGCCGGCATGGAAGGGGAACTGGCTCGCCGCGGTGCGAACCATGCCGTGAGTTACGTGCTGAATGAAACGCTCAACGGCACCCGGCTTGACAATCGTCTGCGCCTGCTCGCCGACTTCGACGGGCTTCGCCGCCGGCTAGAAACCGACGAAATGATGCAGGCCATGGACGGCTTTCAGCAGCAGGCCGTCGGCATCCTGACGTCCGGTCGGTTGGCGGCGGCACTCGATCTTTCGCAAGAAGACCCGCGCACGGCTGCGAAGTATGAACTGAATCTGTCGACCGGCGACGTCGGCACCAGCGACAGCCCGACGGCCGTGCGCAAGTTGCTGCTGGCCCGACGTCTGCTTGAGGCGGGCGTGCGCTGCGTGAGCCTGTCGCTCAGCGACTACGACACGCATAGCGGCAACTTCTCCCGGCTACGGTTCCTGCTGCCGACGCTCGATCACGCCCTGCACGCCTTCACGACGGATCTCGCCGAGCGCGGGATGCTCGACGACGTCGCGATCGTCGTCTGGGGCGAGTTCGGCCGCACGCCGAAGATCAATTCCAAAGGCGGCCGTGATCACTGGCCTGCGGCCGGTATGTGTCTCTTGGCCGGCGGCGGATTGCGACATGGCCAAGTGATCGGCGCAACGGACCGCTACGGCGCCGCCGTCACTTCGCGCCCGGTCCGCTACGTGGACGTCGTGGCCACGCTCTACTCTGCGCTCGGCATCGATCCGAGCCACGCGACGGTCACCGATCCTTCCGGCCGGCCGCAACACGTGGCGGGCGACGGCCAAGTGATTCGCGAAACGGCATAAGCGAGCAAGCGCCCGGTGTTTGCCGGGTGATTGGGGCGGGCGTCGATTTTCTGATCGGAGTCGGATACAAACGATTCCGACGCCTTGCCACTTTTTCCTCGGAAAGTCCTATGTCCAGAGCGCTTCTCGTGATCGACGTTCAGCGGGAGTATTTCGACGGCGCGCTGCCGATTCGTCATCCGGTCGGGCACTTGAGTTCGATTCTCGCGGTGATGGACGCGGCCCAGAAAGCCAAGATTCCCACCGTCGTCGTGCGCCATCATCAACCCGACCCGGCGTCGCCCGTCTTTCGCAAGGGGAGCGACATGTGGCAGTTGCACGCCGAAGTCGAAGCCCGCCCGCGCGACGTCCTCATTGACAAGCAACTTCCCGGCTCGTTCACGAACACGCCGCTGGAACAGTTCCTCAAAGATCGCGGCGTCGACACGGTGTGCATCGCCGGCTACATGACGCAAATCTGCTGCGACACGACGGCCCGTCAGGCCCTGCACCTCGCCTATAACGTCGAGTTCTTAAGCGACGCGACCGGCACGCTCGACGTCGCCAATAAGGCCGGGGCCGTGAAGGCCGAGCAACTTCACGAAGCGATCCTGGTGTCGCAGCAAATGTTCATCAGCGACGTGATCGATTCGCGAACTTGGCTGGAGCGGATAGGCTGAGGAGCGAGGCAGCGTTATTCCCGAGCGAGACTTCCTGAAGAGAATATTTTCTAGCGCTCGCTCGTCTTAACGGTTAGTCGCCGATCGCGGTCGTCCCCGACCGTTAGGCCTGTTATTGCCGGAATTTGCGGCGAGCATTGCTCCTGCGACCTTGAGCAGCCCGTTTTGCTACGACAAGAAACTTGGTGATCCAGCCTAGTCACGGGAGAAGAACGACATGTTCGCTTGCCTCATGCTTGTTGCGGCCGTCGTCATCTCGACACGCTCCGCCGCCGCCGTGACGCTGAGGGAATTGGTCGACGAAAAAGGGCCGCCGAAGCTCTTTGTGGCCGTGAAGGGCGTGGAAATGCCCACTCAAGATCAGACGAATAACTTCAACGCAGGTGATCGGGCACTACTCTTAAGCGAGCATCAACTTACCGACATCACCGGCATAAGCACGATCGAGGTCAATGATGAAGGGGTCGTGAAACCGATCGCCGAAGTGAAGTCGCTGCTGATTTACCTAAATCACAATCTGCTGACCAGCATCCCCGACGAGGTCGGCACTATGCACAACGTGCGCTTCTTCTACGGCGAACATAATCCGTTGTCGGCGATTCCGGACGCCTTCGCGAAGATGAAGTCGCTGGAGGGGATCTACTTCGGCCACTGCGAGTTTACGGAGATCCCGCCGTTTGTGTTCGATATGACGGCGTTGAAGAAGCTGCAATTCTGCAAAAATCGCATCCGCGTACTGCCCGACGCCATCGGCAACCTCGTCGAATTGCGCCACCTCAACGTCTCGGACAATCGGATCGGCCGCATTCCCGAGAGCATGTCGAAGCTTACGAAATTGCGAGTCTGCGACCTTTCCGACAATCCGTTTCCCGCGCTTCCCGAAGCGTTTGGAAAGGTGCAGATCGTCAATCAACTGCGCGTGAAGAATTGTCCGATCACGACATTGCCGGCGGGCTTCGCAACCATGCGGGCCACGATCGACGCCACGGGAACGAAGATCGACCCTGCCTCGCTGCCGCCGCAACTACGCGATAAACTCAACACCGAAAAGCCGCCGGGCTCGAAAGAATGGGACAAAATGATCGTGCTGCCGAAGAAAAAGGGTAAGTAGCCGAGAGTAAGCGAGGCTTGCGCGGCCGGCTTCATCGGGCGCATCAACGACGAACCAGTGCTCACTTTCCCCCAATGCACCACAAGTGCTCAAACGTGCGCACGAACGCTTGGCCGTTCGAGAACGCCGGCGTGCTGTTGGAGTCTTCGCCGAGTTCGTTCTTCGCGACGAGGTCGAACTTTTCGGGGTTCGGGCGGAAGGCGATCGTCGCTCCCTTTTGATTGGTGACGAACGCCAGTCCATCGGCCATGACGATCGAGCCCCAGTGGTTGGCGCCTGATTCGCGCGAGGTCCACAGTTCCTTACCGGTCGCCGCTTCGAGGCAGCGGATCGTGCCGGGGCCGGCGTCCGGAATATAGAGGTAGCCACTGAGAGTCACGCCCGTGCCGATGCTCTGCGGGTTGCGCGGCTTGTACCAGAGTGTGTTGGTCTCCGTGATATCGCCCGTTCCGCCGAGCTTGAAAGCCGTCGCGCCGCCGCTGTAGCCGCCGGCGGCGATGCAAATGTCTCCCTCGATCACAGCCGACGAATACGCCAAGTCACCCTTTTCGTTCTTCGTGCGGCAAAACCAGAGCGTGCGACCGTCGGCAGGGTGATAAGCGATCACGCGGTTCGGTTGAAACACGACGACCTGTTCCTGCCCGTCGCGCTTGATGATTTGCGGCGTGCTCCAAGTACCCATCGGCGCGCCGTCGGTGCGCTTTTGTCCGTCGCCGTCGGCCGGCTCGTCGACCTGCCACACGACCTTACCGTCGGCCAGGTTCAAGCAAGCCATGAAGGCTTTCGCGCCCGGGGCGCAGTTCAAATAGATGCGGCCGTTGTGGATGATCGGCGAGGAGCCGTCGCCCCACATATGGACGAACTCGCCGAGTTGCGTCCGCCACAGTTCCTTGCCGGCCAGATCGTAGCAGAACAGCCCGGCCGACATGTGCCAAACGACCACGCGCTTGCCGTCGCTCGCCGGAGTCGACGCGCAGTGCGGGTTCGTGCCGTGCCGCGGGAGCTTCTTGTCGAAGTCGACGATTCGCTCCCACTTGAGCTTGCCGTCGGCCCGGTTGAAGCAGTAGAGGCCGCGTTTCATCCCTTCGTCTTGCGAACAGGTGACGAGCACGTTGTCGCCCACGACAATCGGACTGCCGTTGCCCGGCGCGGGGAGCGCGGCCTTCCAGGCGATGTTCTTGCCGGATGCGCCGTCCCACTCGGTCGGCACGCCGGTTTCCGTGGAGAGGCCGTTCGACTGCGGGCCGCGGAAGGCCGGCCAATCGCCCGCGCGGGCGGCCTGCGCGAAGGTGAGCGCGGCGACGAGAGCGAAGGCGATCGACGGCGGCGGCAACGTGCGATGCATGGCAGGGCTCCTAGGCGGGCGATGTTTCGACCGACGGCTGATCACAAATGCCGGCCGGTGTGGTCAGCGTATCCGTTTCCGCGGCGGCGCTCAATCAATTCGGCGGCAAGTCATGCATGTCTGCTTGCTTAACGAACGTCCGCGCTGCGCGGAGCCTCGCGAATGCGCTTCAGCAGCGATTGCAATTCGGCCAACCGCTCGGGCTGTGCGGCGCTTTGATCGGCTTCCTCCGCCGCATCGGCCTGCAAGTCGAACAGTTGCGGCTTCGACCCGAAGCGATCGCGCTGCGGCGACTGACCCGGCTTGGCTTTCTGGTTGCCGTACTGCGGTCGTCCGGCTTCGACGAACTTCGCACTCCCGGAGCGCAACGCAAACGGCCCCTGTGTGCCGCCGATGTGGGCGACGAAATGCGGCCGCACCGGCTCCGACGAAGCTTCACCCAGCAGGGCCGGCAGAAAATTGAAGCTGTCCCCTGCTCCGTCGGCCGGCATGTTCTGGCTGGTCAGCGCCGCGAACGTGGCGAAGAAGTCGAGGCCGGCGACCAGCGCGTCGCACTCGGTTCCGGCAGGCACGTGCTTCGGCCAACGTGCGACCAGCGGCACGCGATGGCCGCCTTCATAGAGCGTTCCTTTGGTGCCGCGCCACGGTGCGTTGGGGTGGTAATCGAAACGGCCGACGTCTTCGTAGCCGTCGTCCATCACGCCGCCGTTGTCGCTCGTAAACATCACCAGCGTGTTGTCGGCCAGCTTCAAGCGATCGAGGGCCGCGAGCACTTGGCCGACCGTGTCGTCGAGTTCTTCGATTGCATCGCCGCGCGTTCCGCCGGCACTCTTGCCGACGAAACGCTGGTTCGGCACGCGCGGCACGTGGATGCCGTGCGTCGCAAGATACAGGAAGAACGGCCCCTTCTGCTCGCGCTCGATAAACGCGATGCTGCGAGCCGCGAACGTGTCGGCCATGTCTTCATCGATCCAGCGGGCTTTCTTGCCGCCGGTCATCCAGCCGATCCGGCCGACGCCGTTGACGATCGTCATGTCGTGCCCGTGTGTGTGCTTGAGCTTCAGCAGTTCCGGGTTCTCGCGGCCGGTCGGCTCGTCGCCGATTTTCTGTTTGTAATTCACCGCGATCGGGTCGGCCGGATCGAGCCCGACGATGCGATGGTTTTCGAGGTACACGGTCGGCACGCGGTCGCCGGTCGCAGGCATGAGAAACGCGTAGTCGAAGCCGAGTTCCAACGGGCCGGGCTTGACGTCGGCGTTCCATTGCGGACCTTCCGCGCCGCCGAGGCCGAGGTGCCATTTGCCGACCGCGCCCGTGCGATAGCCCGCCTGTTTCAAGAGCGAGGCGATCGTCGGCGTGCCGGGAGCGATGGCCAGCGGCATGTCGCCGGGCGCGATGCTCGAACCGGGTTGCTGCCGCCAAGAGTAGGTGCCGGTGAGAATCGCGCGCCGCGTCGGCGTGCAGGTCGAGGCCGGCGAATGAAAATCGGTGAACCGGCGACCTTCCTTCGCCAGCCGATCGAGATTCGGCGTGCGGGCATGTTTGGCCCCGTAACAGCCAAGATCGCCGAAGCCGATATCGTCGGCCAGAATCAGCACGATGTTCGGCCGCTGCGGCGCGAAGGTTTCCGCGTAGCCGACTGCGGAGCCGCAAAGGGCAACAACGACAAAAGCCGCGGCGACGCGAGCGGCGACCGAGAAACAGGGGCGGCGAATAGACTGGGTCGACATGCGAAATCTCGAAGAAACGGGAACGTTGCGGTGCGGGGTCATCGACACGATGCGCGCGGCCGGGTCAATATCGTCGCCGCGCGGGACAAGGTCAATCGCCGGCATGTCGGCGGCGAGCGAACGATCGAAGGCGAGCGGGGGCGGTAAGGCCCCCTTTAAGTTTGCTCCGTCACTTTGCGAAGAATCGCGTAAGCAAGTCTTGGCCCCCGTCGATACCGGTCCAGCCGCGTATACGGGGGGCGGCGCTAAACGATCAGCGACGTCGCATCTTGAGTTGACGCTGCCCCGGGCGACTCGCCCGGGGCTAAGACGCAAGCCAAGTTGCGGAGCATAAATCGCCTTCTGTAGGAATCTTCCTTCGCGGCGTTCCGGAAACGCTAATCGCAACAGATTTGCAACAACCTCCAAATTGCAAGTGCGTACATCGGAGCCCAAGGTGTACGCACCCTTAGTTCTAAGAGCCTATCCGAGAACTCCGGCGATTCTTAGCGTGACGATGGTGAATTGAAGATGCAAGAAGCCGAGATAGTTCGCCGCTTTCTTTTCCCAGCGGATGAGCAGTCGTCGGGC
>JAFLCO010000032.1 GCA_017303535.1 Planctomycetota bacterium | reverse complement strand
TTTCGCCTACGCTTCCGACCTCATCGTTACCAACGACGCCGGGTAAGCTGGGAACAACGGCCGAGCACTGGCCGGTCCGTCGTCATGACGGCTCTCAGACATATGCGACCTCACGTCACACCGTATGCAGCCAAATCCGTGAAAACTGCTCGGGCTGCCGACCTCGATCGACCTGTTCGTCAAAGAAATCCGCCACGGCCCCGTCGTCGAAATGAACCGTCACGACCGAACAGGTCTGCCTCACGAGGCGTACGTCCTCAAGGAGCAGCGGATCGGCGGCGGCCGAGATTGCGAAGAGGCCGATTTCGGTGGTGCCGAGGTCGCGGAGAAACAAGAGCTTCGCCCAGGCGTACGGCGTGAACCTCAGACTCGGACTCTGCGGCGATGAACTGCTCATCGGCCGCGTCTTCGGCCTCTTCGGCCGCCCGTTCTTCAGCCAAGCGTTCTTCTTCCGCCGCCTCTTGGCAAGCATGGCACAATCCCTCCCCGGTGAGACAGTTAGCACAGAACTCCGACTCGCACAGCTCACAAGCCGTAAGGCAGCGCGAGCAAGTGGTTTCTTCACAGGACGAGCAACTCGTCGCGCAATCGTGACAGTGGGCCGCGCCGCAATCGCAGACGCGCACGCAGTCCCCGCAGAGCGACGTTTCGCAGCCGCGACAGAGATAAAGATCGTCTTCGTCGACCGTGGCGTCGCACTCGCCGCACGGCGTCCCGTGCCAAGCTTCTAAAGGCACGTACGCCGAGCCTTCACCGTAGGTCAATAGAATCTGGCGGAGCAGCTGAAACAGGTCGTACAGGCGACCTTCGGCCAGCGCCGCGGCGACCGGAGCCTTGCCGTCACCGAGGCAGAGTTTTTCGTAATGGACGTGCGGATGAGTTGTTTCGGACGATGTTTGCGCCGGATGCGGCTCGATCGCGACGATCCGGTACGGCTCCTGCTCGTCCAATCGAACCAAGTTCAATCGAATCTCAAACGGACCCAGGTACACGCCTTCCAGCGTGACCGGTTCCGTCGTCACGTAGATCTCAGAATCATCGACGGCTAGGCCGTCGAATTCTTCATGGGCGGCGACAAGTTCCGCATATAAATCGACAAGCTGCGGCAGCTTGGTTCGCCGGCGCAGTTGTAAGCCATGGCGCAAAGCCCGTAGGTCCGAGAGCAACAGGTCGAATTCGCCGTCCGCTTGTCGCCACCGCTGCTCACAGGCGTGCCGCCAGTCGCGACGATCGGCTAGGGAGCCAAGACGCACGGCGTCAGAAAGCCGTTGCCAAGCCGACCAGGGCAGATCGGGCGTGGGTTCATCACGCTGCTGCCGTCGATAGGCGGTTTCGATACGGCGAGCCGTGCGCCACAGAAAAGGATTCCAAATCAAGGCTAATACCTCTCAAGAAAAAGCCGGCGCGACGCTAGCTACGCGTCGCACCGGCTGAGCAAGCGTTTAGGCCGCGGCGCCTTGAATTTTGACGGGGGTGATGCTGACGCGATCGCCTTCCTGGAGCGTCTGATGGATGGTCGCGGCCTGACGATTGACGCGAATCAAATAGTCTTTCGGATCGCCGCCGACGCGCTCCAGAAACAGGCCGCCGACGGTGGTGGCGGGCTCGACGTCGAGCGGGGAGGCGAAGCCGGCGCCGGTCGAATCAATGAGCATGATCTTCATAACGAGTTCCTTGCGATGAACAGAAAGAGGGAATATCGGCCGCGATCAGTCGCCGCGGCGAAAGCGAGAGTGAAACAAATCGAACGTGAGCCGGCCTTCGGTGCCGCAGAGCACGCGGCGCGGATCGCCGGCGATGATCTGGCGCTTCGGAAGGCCGCCGACGTCGGCCCAGACTTTTAGAATCGAAAGCTCTTGAGCGACGGCCGTTTCCCAAGGTACGAGTTCCGTCGGCGTCCGTGCGGCTGACGCTGCGGCTTCGGCATACCACTGCGGCCAGCGGATGAGGTTACGGCGCGGATAATGTGGATGGCGGTTCACCCGCTCCAGATACTGCTCCCAGCCAAAAGCCAGTTCGCAGAGTTCCGCATCGCGCGGATCGAGTCTTGAGCCGTTTTGCGTCGCCGGGGCGAGGCGGATGTTTTTGTCGAACAGCGTCTGATTGACGCCGCCGACCCGCAGGCCGCCTGCATCTCTGGAGGCACGCGCCGCTATCAACCGAGTGGTCAAGTGATCTTCGTCGTCACGCTCGTCAAATAACGCAACGAATGAGAGGCGTTCGAGCGGCACGAGCCTGTCGCTATTCGGTCCGCTGACGCGATACCCGACAAGCGCAAACGGCCGCGGCCCGCGGTGTTCGGCCAATTCAGACCGCGAAGCGATCTGGCGTCGCCAGCGCTGCAGGACCGCCGAGATTCGGCAAGTTGAATCGGACGCCAGATTGGAACAAGTGCGGACGGCAAGGGTAGTCATCGAATGGTTCTCCGCTCAAATGAAATGAAAGCACTGCCGCTTGGCCGGCGCCGCACGGCGATGTCGAAGTCGACGAAGGCCCGCTGACCGTAATGCGGACCATAGGGTTGCCGAAGAATCGCGCGCGGATGGAGTGCGCGGGCGTGCGGCTGAAATTGACTTTTGCGTGCAGGCTTTACCTGGCCTGCTTCGGCCGGCGAGCGACCGCACTTGGCTTGCGTTCGGACTCAACGCGATCACCGCGAAGCCGAGCGGCCACACGGGCGGCGATGATTTCTAGAATCTTGTAGAGGCCCGAGCCGGGAAGAATGGGGCCGGAAGGGGAATCTTTTGCTTTGCGTTTTGGTGACCTCGTGATTGAGTCACTCCTTAAAAAAAGAAACCTCGGCCAGAAGGCCGAGGTTTTAGGTGGACGATCCAAGCGATGTTGGGTTCAGACGAGCGGCGGCGGTCGGTAGCCTGCTACCGGTTCGAACCGATAGCGAGCGTTCTTGTGCCGCCGCATCCGCGGATAGTCGTCCGGAGGAGCCGTTACCACCACGAACGGCGACGTCAAGTTTTGCTCGATCATCCGCTTGTGCAGCTTAAGAGCCCGCTGCACGGCCGTGTCGCTCGGCCGCCACGGCGTCTGCTGCGCCAGCAGCCCGGCGATGGCTTTGGGCTTGTGACCGATCTCCTGCTGCAGTCGCACCGCCTCTGGCATGATGCGAGCCCGTTCCGGGGCTTCGAACAAGTCCAAGGTGATTTCCTGACGCAGGAACGACCGCACCGGTTCCACATGCCGCAAGTCGGGCGCGAGGCCGTCGAAGGCCAGCGTGATCCGCGCCCGCGGGTAGACGGCCGGGTGGTCGCACAAGCGGACGAGATAGACGTGGAAGTCCGCGACGATTTTTTGCAGGAACGGGTTGAACTCGGGCGAGTCCTGCGCCACTTGAGCGAACTCCTCATGGAATAGGCGTCGGAGCTCCGTAATCGAGCTCGGCAGCGCAAGGGGCCGTTTCGTGAGCTTGGCGATCGCGCGCCGCTGACTCAACAGAGATTTTTCCAATTGTTCGAGCTTCTCGCAGGCCGCCAGGACCGGCCCGCGCATGCCGAGCGTGCGGATGACTTCGTCGACGTTGGCCCGTTCGGCGGCGAGCTGCCGCTCGTCCGCCGCGAGTTGCCGCCGTTGCCGCTCCAGTTCGGGCAAGGCTTTCGTCCCGGCCGCTGCGGTTAGCTCACGGAACTGCTCGTCGAAGCCGGCCAAGCCCTCCAGCTCATGCACGACGTGGTCGACCACCAAGCGGGTCGCCAGCCCGCCGCTGAAGCTGAAGGAGTTCCAGCAGTTCCAGTTGCGGGCGCCGCCGCACATCAAGTTGTCGCCGCGGCCGTTACCGCCCCAGAGCATGAGCCGGCCGCAGTATCCGCAGCGGGCGAACTGTCCGGGGAACAACGTTCTTTTCCGCGGCACGCCGATCCGGGCGGCGTTGCGGTCGCCGCCGCCTTTGTTGGCGGCGGTGATCTCCTTGATGACCGCCTTGAGTTCGCTGCCTTCCGCTTCGTCAAAGTAGGCCAAGTGCGGCACCGGGTAAAAGTTCGGGCCTTTCGGATTCGTGCGCGGCACACGTTTGCCCGACTGGTGCAGCTTGACGTTCGTCTTAGTTCCCCGCCGTGCTTGGCCGACGAGCAACGGATGGGTGTAGAAGGCCTTCACCAACGTACCGGTCCAGACGTCGCTCTTCTTGCAGCAGGGGCCGACCGGCACGCCGAGCTTGTTGAAGTAGTCGCCGACGAGGCTGTAGTCGCGGGCCTCGAACAGCAGGTCGCGCCCGGCGTAGACCCACTCCTCGGCCCCGGCCGTCTTGACCCAGTCATTGAACGACAGTGCGCCTTCCGGGGCTTCATAGCCGGGGATCAAGCGGAGCGGCGTGAAACCGTGCCGCTTGAAGCGGTTCATCATCCGCGTCTTCACGCGATGGGAGGTCCGCTGATTGTGCGCGACGTTTTCACTGCACGCGTTGAGCGCATCCTCCTCCCAGGTCGCTTCGATCGTATCGATCCCGTCGGCCAAGCAGATGCTGCGGACTCCGTGGTCGACGCCGATACCGAGCAGAGTCACGGCGTGCTGACCTCGGACCAGCCGGCTCAGCTCGTCATAAATCACGAGATCCACCAGGTTCGACCGGTACATCTCTTCGATCTTGGCGAGTTCCGGCCGTTCTAGGCACTCGCCCTTGCCGATCGTCGAGAGGCACTCGAACTCGTACCGATGGGAGTACGCGTCGATAACGAATTCCCGCGCGTTCTGCTCCTGGTCTTCCAGGGACATTTCTTTTTGGCGCGGGCAGCCTGAAATGCGGCAGACGGCGCGCACCTCGAGGGTGTGCCCGTTACGCGGCTTAAGTTCTTCGTCGGATTTCCGTGACATGTCGATCTCCTCGGACCGGCGTGCTTCGCCGATCGGGAGTCGGAAGTCATGAGCAGAGTCGGAAATCGCCCGCTAGCGCGGCGACTTAGCGAGCGCGTAATACTCATCTGCCGTGATGGCAACGGTTTGCGCGATCGTCTTCCAAAACAGGCTCATGCTTCCCATGTCGTCAGGAAATGCCAATCGCCGGTCGCCCCGACTAGACTGGACAAGAAGCCCTTCGGCCAACAGGTCGAAGGGCTTTCTCATTTGTGGGACTAGGTTTACGCCGTCGAGCGTCCAGTTCAAACCGATGATTTCGAGAAGCAGGCGCTTTTCGGCGATATCCGCCGCAAGCCATTTGCTCCCTAGAGCTTGTGAAAGTTCAAACACTTTCACGGCCAACTCGCCCCGCTCCGATTGTTGACGACCGCAGCCTTCGAGCTTGGTCAGCAGCCGGGTTTCCTTCGCGCGGAGTTCGTTCTGCTTCGCGGCGAACGTGTCGGCTTCGATTTCATAGAGCAGCCGCAGATCGAGCAGCTGTTGCTTGATTTCGACGACGAGCGGCCGTTGACAATGGCCGCAGCGGACCATTCCCGCGCCGTAGACGGAGTCTCGCGCGTTGTAGGTCTTCTCGCCGAAGAGCAGTTGCGCGCTTGAAGGTATCGGCATCAACCAGCGGCGGATGGCTGGCCGGGTGCCAGCCGTCGCGATATTTCACTTTGCCGACATAGGCCCGATCATGCAAAAGCGAATGCAGCTAACTACGGACGAAGGTTTCGCCGGTTTCTTCGGCCGGCTTGGTTGCGAAAGCCCGGACACCGGTTCGAATTGGATCGGGCACGAAGAGCGGCAAGTGCTTATGCGACGATGGTTTGTGTGCCTGCGAGGGAGCCGAATGAGTCGTTGAGAGATTGTTGTTCCGACGAATTTGCTGCAACAATGGACTCGGGCTGTCCGTCTTAGCACTAAGTGCCCGTCGGTTGAATACGCTTGAAGGATATGAGAGTGTCGGCGGATGCGGCGGCGGTCATCACCCGTATGCGGCGGGCCTTGGAGAAACTGCGGCAGAAGCTCGACGGCAAAGAGGAAAACAAACTATGCGCACTGTCGTGTCAATCGTTCTGTCGGTCGGCGTCTTCGCGGCGCCGGTCGCGGCCGAGACCGAGAACTGGCCGCAGTTCCGAGGCGCGCAGGTCGACGGCTTGGCCGAAGGAGCGACGCTGCCGGAGAGTTGGAGCCCGACGGAGAACGTGGTCTGGAAAGTCGACGTTCCGGGCTGGGGGTGGTCGTCGCCCGTGGTGTGGGGCGACAAGATATTTCTCACCGCGGCCGTCGGCGAGCATGAGCGGGAACAGATTGTGATCGGCGGCTATCCCGGCGGGCGCACGAAGCCGACCGACGTTCACCGCTTCATGATCTACTGCCTCGACTTCCAAACCGGCAAGGTCGTGTGGGAGCGCGAAGCGCACCGCGGCGTGCCTCCGGAGGAACGCCATCCCCGGAACTCGTACGCCAACGCCACTCCGATTTGCGACGGCGAGCGGCTGTACGCCTATATCGAGAACATCGGCTTGTTCTGCTACGACCTCGACGGGAAGCCCCTCTGGGAGCAACGGTGGGGAAGCTACCCGATGCGCGGCGGTTGGGGCCCTGGGGCCTCGCCGGTAATCGAAGGCGATCGGCTGTTCCTGGTGAACGACAACGAAAAAGAGTCGTTCATGCTGGCGCTCGATAAGAAGTCCGGCAAGGAGATCTGGCGCGTGCCTCGCGAGGAGAAGAGTAATTGGTCGACGCCCTACGTTTGGCGAAACGCACGAACGGAAATCGTAACCATCGGGACGAACCGAATTCGCTCCTACGACGTCGACGGCAAGCTGCTTTGGGAACTCGCCGACACGTCGGGGTTGGTGAGCCAGACGCCCGTCGCTAAGAACGGTTTGCTGTACGTCGGGGCCGGCTACCACTACGGGCCGCTTTACGCGGTGCGCCCCGGAGCCGCCGGCGACATCAGTCTGAAGTCGGGGGAGACGAGCAACTCACATATCGCTTGGTCGCTGCCGCGGGCCTCGAGCATTCATCCGTGCTATCTGATCAGCGGCGAGCGATTGTTCGTTTGCTACGACGCGGGACTGCTGGCCTGCTTCAACGCCAAGACCGGGGAAACGATCTTCCCGCGCAAGCGACTCGATACGGGCGGCGGACGCTTCTACGCCTCGCCGTGGGCCTACAACGGCAAGATCTTCATGCTCAATGAAGACGGCACGACTTGGGTCGTCGACGACGGGCCGGAGTTCAACGTCGTGCGCAAGAACGTGCTCGGCGACCCGGCCTGGGCCACGCCTGCGATCGCGCGCGGGAGCCTCATCGTCCGGACGTATTCAGGACTGTATCGGTTTCAACGGAAGTCGGCGGAATAATCCGGCTGCGGCATCGCACGAGGGACGGACTCATGAACGGATGGAAGTCGGCGGTTTTTGCATTCGTCGTTCTCGTCGGTCTACCGCTTTCGGCGCAAAACCAGCGCAAGTACGAACCGCCCGTCGCGGCGCGGGCCGTCGTGTCGGGAACCGAATGGAAGCGGTCGCTCACCGCGGCGATCGTCCGGGGCAAGCTGCAGGACGCGTATCAATTCGTGCGCGGCGATACCGGCAAGTGGAGCGACGAGCACACGCTGCTCGCAACGAATCTTGAGCCTACGCAAGCCGGCATCCGTCTCGATGATCAGCTCGATCGCAAGCTAGCCGCCCCGGCCGGTCGGCTTGCCGCGGATCAAGACGCCTGGCTCGTTCTACGTTCACGGCAGTACGACGACAACGACCGGGCCTGGATCGCGGAGATCGAGCGCCGCGGCAACACGTTCACCGTCATCATGGATGAGGCGATCTGGCGGGGAAAATACTTCAAGACATTCACGTACTACGAAACCTACGGAGTGAACCTCGGCAAGCTCGCTCCCGGTGAGTACGCGGTGGAATGGACTGTCCGATCGCGGTCCTTCAGCAAGTTCGCCGGCGACGGCAAGCCCTATCCCGAGAATTGGCCGCAGGACGACGAGGCCGTCGAAAAGCCGACTCTCATTCTGAAGACGACTTTTTCCGTGGCGGCCGAAGCGGGCAAGCTCTGAGCCGCGCCGGCCAAACTCAAGGGCAAAGTCGACGGGCTTGCGAAGAATGCCGGACTCGCAACGGTCGATCAACGCTGGTCGGCGGGAGGTTCGGGGGCCGTTCGACTCGAAGACCGCGCCGTCGTCGGCGGCGTTGGAAATCATCCCGGCCGCCTGCCGCCGTATCAAATCGGTCGTCGGACTCGCCCTCTCTCATCCAAATCGTGATTGCAGCGACTCAAGCCGTGCGCCGCAAGCGTCGCGCTGAGATGGGCTATTGATAAATGCCCATCAAAACTGATTTCGGTGGAGCGACCGGCGGTGAATGCTCGTTCGGGGTGTCCTTACTGTTCAAACGAACGCCAGTTGAAACATGCAGGCGGACCTAGGCCTTCAAACGCCTAGCAAGCATCAGGCGTCAATCGCGTGACGCAAACGCTGCGTGAAGCCACGTTTCAGCTTTGTAAGGTTGTGAGCCTTTAGGAAAACTAATGAGTATCCCGACGCCGCAGGCCTGACTGCGCCGATAATGACGATGAGTGCAAGTGTGACGAATGGGCTCATGTAGCGTAGACGCGCGCCGCTATCACTCGTCTGCTTGCAAACTATTGCTTGGTTTCCCCCCTGCGGTCGGCAACTGCGATGTTCATTCGGCAGTGAGCCATCGGCTGCCGACTTTTTTACCGTCGTTGAATTATGAGAGCGTTTTTCTCACTGGCCGTGTGTTGCGTGATGGTCGGCGGTTGTCATACCGCCGAACCGGCGCACGAAGAACATGCGGAACACGAAGCCGGGCACGAAGCCGAACACAAGATCTTGGTGACGAGCCCGATGGAGAAAGACGTCATCAACACACAGCAATACGTCTGTCAAATTCACTCGCGGCGGCACATCGAAATCCGCGCGTTGGAAGGGGGCTATCTCGAGGAGATCCACGTTCGGGAAGGGCAAACGGTCGAAGCAGGCACGCCGATGTTTAAGATCGTGCCCGTGCTATATAAGGCCAAGCTCGACACCGAAGCCGCCGAAGCCAAAGTGGCGCAGATCGAATACGACAACGCCGAGAGGCTGTTTAAGCAGAATGTCGTCTCCGAGCAGGAACTGGCGCTGGTCAAAGCCAAACTCGCCAAGGCGCAGGCCAAGGTCTCTCTCGCGCAGGCCGAGTTGGATTTCACGAATCTCACGGCGCCGTTCACGGGCATCGTCGGCAAGCAGTATGAGCAGCAAGGGAGCTTGGTCGAGGAAGGCGACATCCTGTCCACCTTCTCCGACAACGAGGTGATGTGGGTGTATTTCAACTTGCCCGAGGCCCGATATCTGGAGTACATGCAGGACGACGATAAAGACGACGTCGAAATCGAGTTGATGCTGGCCGACCATACGAAGTTCAAGTCGCGCGGCAAGATCGGCGCCATTGAAGCCGACTTCAACAACACGACGGGTAACATCGCGTTTCGCGCCGACTTCCCGAACCCTGACCGATTGCTGCGTCACGGCCAGACCGGCACCATTTTGATGCACCGCGAGGTGGACGACGCGCTGGTGATTCCGCAGCGGGCGACTTACGAGATTCTGGCCAAACGCTACGTCTACGTCGTGGACAAAGACGACGTCGTGCATCAGCGCGACATCACCGTCAAAGCCGAAATGGACGATATTTTCGTCATCGAGTCCGGCCTGAGCGAAGACGACAAGATCGTGCTGGAAGGCATTCGCCAAGTGCGCGACGGCGAGAAAGCGGAATTCGAATACGTCGAGCCGGACGAGGTTTTCAAGAAGCTGAAGTTTCACGCGGAATAATTGCGCGGGCATATGTTTAGCAAGTTTCTTCATCGGCCCGCGCTGGCGATCGTCATCTCCCTGATCATTTTGTTCATGGGAGGCTTGGCGATCACGTCGCTGCCGATTTCGCAATTTCCGGACGTGGCGCCGCCGAGCGTGGTCGTGGCCGTTTCGTTTCCCGGCGCCAGCGCCAACGTGCTCGTCGATTCGACGATGGTCATTTTAGAGCGCGCGCTCAACGGCGTTCCCGACATGCGCTACATGACTTCCGCCGCCACGAGTGCCGGCGAAGCGTCGATCATGATCACGTTCGAGCCGGGCACCGACCCGAACGTGGCGGTGTTGAACGTCAATAACCGCATTCAGATGGTGAAGAACCAACTGCCGCCCATCGTGGAGCGCGAGGGGATCATCGTCATGCAAAACATGACGAGCATGCTGATGTACGTGAACGTATTCAGCAAAGATCCGAACATCGACCAGAACTTTCTCTACAACTACGTCTCCGCGAATATGCTGCCCGAGCTGCAGCGCACGCGGGGCGTCGGCCGCGCGCAGATTCTGGGGAATCGGGCTTACGCCATGCGCGTCGAGCTGAACCTCGAACGGATGCGGGCCTACAACATTTCGTCGGCCGACGTGATGGAGGCCATCAAGGAACAGAGCCTCATCGGCTCGCCGGGACGCTTGGGCCAGGCGACCGGCACGACCTCGCAAACGATCGAGTACGTGCTCACTTGGGTCGGCCGCTTCAACAAGCCGGAGCAGTATCAGCAGATTATTCTGCGGGCCAACGAAGAAGGAGAAATTCTGCGGCTCAAGGACGTCGCGGAGGTATCTCTCGGCTCTTCGTTCTACGACCTTTATTCCGACATCGACGGTTTGCCGTCGGCGTCGATCGTGCTCAAACAGATCCCCGGTTCAAACGCTGCCGAGGTCATCAAGGAAGTCAAAGAGCAGCTCAAGAAAATGAAGGCGGATATGTTTCCGCCGGGCATGGATTACGCCGTCAGCTACGACGTGTCGAGCTTCCTCGACGCCTCGATCGAGAAGGTGCTGCACACGTTGTTCGAGGCGTTCATTCTGGTGTCGCTGGTCGTCTATCTGTTTCTCGGCGACTTTCGCAGCACGTTGATCCCCACGCTCGCCGTACCGGTCTCGCTCATCGGCACGTTCTTCTTCATGGGCATGTTCGGCATGTCGATCAACCTAATCACGCTGTTTGCCTTGGTGTTGGCGATCGGCGTGGTCGTCGACGATGCGATCGTCGTGGTCGAAGCCGTGCATGAAAAGATGCAGACAAAGCACCTGGCTCCGTACGCGGCGACGAAGGAAGTCGTCGGCGAAATCAGCGGGGCGATCGTCGCCATCACCTTGGTCATGACGGCCGTATTCGTGCCGGTGATGTTCATGCCCGGCGCGGTCGGCGTGTTCTATCGACAATTCGCGCTGACGATGGCGATGTCGATCGTGCTCTCCGGCGTGGTCGCGCTCACGCTCACGCCCGTGCTGTGCGCGATGATCCTCAAGCCGCACGGCAAGCATGAGCAACAGCGCGGCTTGGTCCCCTTCCTGAACCGCGGCATCAAGCGCTTCGCCAGATCAAAGGCCGGCGCAGCGCGTCTGTTGCTCTCCGTACTGCTCGGGTCGGCGGCCGGATACGGCGTCTATCGGCTGCTGCATGTGGAGGTCGTCCACGAACTCGTCTCCGAGCAGGTCCACCTCACGGAAAACACGACGATCGCCGTCGGCGCCGTCATGGCCATGCTCTTCATTCTGACGTTCCGCTCGATGTTCTCGGGCTTCGAACCGGGCGAGGAGAAAAAACGCGGCCCGCTCGGCATCTTCCTGTATCAGTTCAATCGGGGCGTCGATTTCATCACGCTCGGCTTCGTGGCCGTCGTCAGTAGGATCATCTCGCGGCGGCTGTTGACGATGCTCGTCATCGGCGGCTTCGGCTACGGCATCCTGTTGGTGAACGAGGTTCTACCGTCGGGCTTTATCCCGTTGGAAGATCAAGGGGTGATCTACGGCATCATTCAAACGCCCCCGGGCTCCACGCTCGAATACACCAACGCCAAAGCGCACGAGCTGCAAAAAATCTGCCAAGGCTTCGAAGAGATTACGTCGGTCACGTCGCTGGCCGGCTATGAAATCTTGACCGAAGGTCGCGGCTCGAACGCGGGAACTTGCCTGATCAACCTGAAGCCGTGGGCCGACCGCAAGCTGACGTCGCGGCAACTGATCGAGGAATTGGAGCTGAAGGGAAAAGCAATCTCGAACGTGAAGCTCGAGTTCTTCGAGCCTCCCGCCGTTCCCGGCTTCGGCGCGGCCGGCGGCTTTTCGCTCTGCTTGCTCGACAAAACGAACAGCGGCGACTACGCGGAATTCGGCAAAGTGACCGAACAATTCCTCGCGGCGCTCGGCCGGCGCAAAGAGCTGAAGGGCATCTTCACGTTCTTCGCCAACAACTACCCGCAGTACGAAATCATCATCGACAACGACGTCGCCATGCAGAAGGGCGTGTCGATCGGCGCCGCGATGGAGAATCTGTCGATCGTCGTCGGCAGCACTTGGGAACAAGGCTTCGTCCGCTTTAATCAGTTTTACAAAGTCTACGTCCAGTCGCTCCCGCAGTTCCGCCGCTATCCGGAGGACTTAGAAAACATCTTCGTTAAGAACGAGTCCGGCGAGATGGTGCCCTACTCGGCGTTTATGAAGATCAAGAAGATGCAGGGGATGAACGAAATCAATCGCTACAACCTCTACACGACCGCGATTATTCAAGGCGCGCCCGCCGAGGGCTACAGCAGCGGTCAGGCAATCGCCGCGATTCAAGAAGTCGCCCGGCAGACGCTCCCCCGCGGCTTCGATATCGGCTGGCAAGGGCTTTCCTACGACGAAGCCAACAAGGGCAACACCGCGATCTATATCTTTGTGATCGTCGTGCTGTTCGTGTATCTCGTGCTCGTCGGGCAATATGAAAGCTTCATCTTGCCGCTGGCCGTGCTCGTTTCACTCCCCGTCGGCTTGTTTGGGTCGTTCCTGATGCTCAAAGCCATGGGCTTGTCGAACGACGTTTACTGCCAGATCGGCTTGGTGATGTTGGTGGGCTTGCTCGGTAAGAACGCGATTTTGATCATCGAGTTCGCCGTCCAGCGCCGCCAGCAAGGGCTGAGCATTAAAGACGCCGGCGTGGAAGGCGCGAAGCTCCGCTTCCGCCCGATCGCCATGACGTCGTTCGCGTTTATCGCCGGTTTAGTTCCGTTGGTCCGCGCCACGGGGCCCGGCGCCATCGGTAATCGCACCATCGGCACCACCGCCGTCGGCGGCATGTTGATGGGAACGATTTTCGGAGTCCTGGTTATTCCAGGCCTCTACTACCTGTTCGCAAGGATGTCGGACGGGCGCAAGCTGATCAAGGATGAACATGATGAACCGCTTACCGAGAGACTCGAGCACGACGCTCATTAGCCGCAGCGCGGCGGCGCTCGGCGTCGTCGTCGCCTTGGGTTTGCTGTCGGCCTTACCGGGCTGTTGGATTCCCAAACTCCAACGCGCGGAGCGGGGCGCGCCGTTGCCGGCGGACTTTAACGGCGCCGCGAGCAACCTGAGTTCCGCGCAGATCGGCTGGCGCGAGTTCTTCAACGACCCGACGCTCGTGAGCCTGGTCGATCAGGCTTTCGTCGGCAATCAGGAGTTGAAGATCCTCGCGCAACGCGTGCGGAAGGCGGAGTATGAAGTCATGGCGCGCCGCGGCCTGATTTGGCCGTTCCTTACGGGGCGCACCGGCGTGTCGCTGGAGAAGCCGAGCCTCTTCACGCCGCTGGGCGCCGTCGAAGATCAGTTGCAGCCGGTTCCGGGGACGGGCTTTCCCGATCCGTTGCCCAACTTCCTCGTCGCCGCCGACATCACTTGGGAAATCGACATCTGGCGAAAACTTCGCAATGCCCGCGATGCCGCCGGACTGCGGTATATCGCCACGCAAGAAGGCCAGAACTACGTGGTTACGCGTTTGGTCGCCGAAATCGCCGAAGACTATTACGAATTGATGGCTCTCGACAACCGGATGGAGGCCCTGAACCGCACCATTGAGATTCAGGACCGCAGCTTGGAAGTTTCCAAAGCCGTGAAAGAAGCCGGGCGCGGAACGGAGCTTCCGGTCCAACGGTTTCAAGCCGAAGTCAGTAAGAACACCAGCGAGCGGATGATCATCCTGCAGGACATCGTCGAAGTGGAGAATCGCATCAACTTCCTGCTCGGTCGCTATCCGCAACGTGTCGAGCGCGATTCTTCGCGCTTCCTCGAACTCACGTTGCCCGCGCTGAATATGGGTATTCCGTCGCAACTGCTTCAGTATCGCGCCGACATTCGTCAGGCCGAACGCGAATTGGCCGCCGCAGGGCTCGACGTGCAAGTGGCGCGGGCTCGCTTTTTCCCGGCCCTCAATCTGACGGCGACCGTCGGCACCGAGGCCTTTAATACGAAATACCTGTTCCGCAGTCCCGAGTCGCTCATCTACGGCGTCGCCGGAGATCTCACGGCGCCGCTCATCAACCGCTCTGCGATCAAGGCCGATTATCTGACGGCTAACGCCGATCAACTGGAGAAAGTCTACGAGTACCAACGCACCGTCCTCAATGCGTTCACGGAAGTCATCAACCGCTTGGCGAAGGTGCAGAACTACGGCCTAAGCATCGACGTCAAGCGGCAACAACTCCAGTCGCTCGAAGCCTCGGTCGACAACGCCACGAAGCTTTTTCAAGCAGCTCATCCCGGCATCGAGTACATGGACGTCCTGCTCGCGCAGCGCGATCTGATGGACGCCAAGATGGTGCTGATCCAAACGAAACAGGAGCAACTGGCGGCGATCGTAAACGCCTACCAAGCCCTGGGCGGCGGCGGCAATCAAAGCCTGTTGGGCCACGTTCCCGACCCGGAAGTCGTCGGCGTTCCTCCTTACGACACGCTCTATCCTCACGGTGTGACGAACCCGCCGGAAGGTTCGGCCGGCACCCCGTATTGCCCGCCGCAATCCGCACCGGGAGCGGAACCACCAACGTCGCCGAACCCGCCGCCGCCGGGCGCGGAGATGCTGCCGCAGAACCTTGAGGAAGCGGTTCCGCTGACGACCGAGTAACTCAAACGGCCGTGCACAGAACGCGGAATAGTCGTTACTCGACTGTTCGATAACGTAACCCACTGTCACCGGCGGCGTTGACGGCTTGGACGCCGCCGGCCCGACAGGCTATGCTAAGGCTCCCCCCGCCGCTCCGCGAATCCATGGTCGCGAGCACCACTCTTCCCCAGAGTTGTCGTTATGGCCTTACGCGCTCCACTCGCCGTGTTGCGTCATCCCGTGCACCGCTGCGCCCATGCCGCGCGCGGCGGGCATGTTTCGTCGTGGGCTTTGACCAGTGTCTTTCTTGTTGCCGTTTGTTTGGCCTCGTCGTCGTCGCTCTTGGCCGCCGAAGCACCGGCTGCAACGACGAAGATCAAGAAAGCCCCGAAGGATCACGCGGCCGGCGTCGAATTCTTTGAGAAGCAGGTTCGCCCGCTGCTGGCCAAGCACTGTCTGGAATGTCACTCGACTGCCGAGGGGCAGGCCGTGAAAGGGGGCTTGGCTCTCGATAGTCGTGCCGGTTGGATGGCCGGCGGCGACAGCGGCGCGATCATCGTGCCCGGCGATCCGGATGCGAGCTTGCTCATCGAAGCGGTCCGCTACGACGGTTACGAGATGCCGCCGAAGGGGAAGCTCTCGGCGAACGAAATTGCCGTCTTCGAACGCTGGGTCAAACTCGGAGCGCCCGATCCGCGCGAAGGCTCGGCCACGGGGATCGTCGCGAAGCCGGCTGCTTTTGATCTCGAAGAGGCGCGGCGGTTTTGGTCGTTCCTAACGCCGCGAATGCATCGCCCTCCGCAAACCAAGAACACGAGTTGGCCGACCACCGACGTCGATCGCTTTGTCTTGGAGAAGCTGGAAGCGGCAGGCCTTGCTCCCGCGCCTGACGCCGACCCCGCTACATGGCTGCGACGCGTCACTTACGACCTCATCGGCTTGCCGCCGACGCCCGAGGAGCAGGCTGCCTTTCTCGCGGATCCGACTGCCGAGGCCCGCTCGCTCGTCGTCGACCGGTTGCTGGCTTCGCCGCAGTTCGGCGTTCATTGGGGACGCCATTGGCTCGACGTCGCGCGGTACGCCGACTCCAACGGCGGCGACTTCAACGCCAAGTATCCCAACGCCTGGCGGTATCGAAACTACGTCGTTGAATCGCTCAACGCCGACAAGCCGTACGACCGCTTCATCGTCGAACAGATCGCCGGCGATCTGCTTCCGGCCGATGGGGAAGTCCGGCGCGCGGAGCAATTGATCGCCACGACATTTTTGACCATCGGGCCCAAGATGCTCAGCGAGCGCGACAAAGAAAAGCTCGCGATGGACGTCGTCGATGAACAGATCGACACGATCGGCAAGGCCGTAATGGGGCTGACGCTCGGCTGCGCCCGTTGCCACGATCACAAATTCGACCCGATTCCGACGAGCGACTACTACGCGTTGGCCGGCATTTTCCGCAGCACGGTCGTTTTGGAAGGGGAGAGTCAGCAGTATGTCTCGGCCTGGAAAGAGACGCCGCTGGCGATGACTCCGGAACATGCCGCGCTCGTAGCCGCTCACCAAGGCCGTGTCGACGAGGCGAAGAAGAAGCTTGACGACGCCAAGCAATCGCTCACCGCGGCCGAAGCCGACGACGGCGATCCGCAAAAAGCGAAAACACTTTCGGCCGAGATCGCCGATATGGAGAAGAATCTTGCCGACCTGAAGAAAAAGTCGCCTCCTCCGACTCCGATGACGATGGCGGCGCGAGAAGCGCCGGAGATCGACGATTGTCGCATTTGCATTCGCGGCGAGATCGATCATCGAGGCGATAAGATTCCGCGCGGATATTTGCATGTCGTCGTCGGCGGCGATTCACGAATTCAAGATTCGTCGCACAGCGGCCGGCTGGAGTTCGCGCGTTGGCTCGTCCGGCCCGATCACCCGCTGACGGCCCGCGTGATGGTCAACCGCGTTTGGCGGTACGTGTTCGGCGAGGGATTGGTCTCGACGGTCGACAACTTCGGCCGCAACGGTGCGGAGCCGAGTCACCCCGAGTTGCTCGACACGCTGGCCATGCAGTTCATGGAAAGCGGCTGGTCGGTGAAGCAACTCGTGCGAACATTGGTATCATCTCGCGCGTATGCCCAGAGCGCGCGCTTCGACGACCGCGCCTTCCTGCGCGATCCCGACAATGCCTTGCTTTGGCGGGCTCACCGTAAACGCTTGCCGGCGGAATCGATTCGCGACGGCTTGTTGGCCATCGCGGGGGGGCTGGAATTGCACGATACCATTTTGCCGACGACCGGTGGCGAGCGGTCGCGCACGCTGTTCTCGCCGATCATACGCAACGAATTGTCGGCCTTTTTCACCGTGTTCGACTTCGCCGATCCGGAAGTGACGACCGGTCGACGCAGCGAGACGAACGTCCCGGCGCAGGCCTTGTACTTGCTGAATGATCCCTTGGTGCGGACCGAGACTGCGCGTATCGCCGAGCGACTCGCGTCGCAATCACCGGGTTCCGCGGAGTTCGTCGAAGCCGCGTATCGACTCATTCTTTGTCGTCCTGCGACGGCTGATGAAGTTGCTCGAGCGTCGGCGTTCCTTAAGCAATCGACGACCGATAAATCGAGAACCGGCGGCAAGCCAAAAGCCGCGTCGCCGATGGATGCCGTCCGACGACAGCAGTTTGTTCAGGCGCTCGTCGCTTCCACCGAGTTCCGCTTACTAGACTGAATTTCGTTTCCCGGATCGCGATCCGCCGCCGACCGTTACGAGCAAGAGTGCAAACCATGAACGTCGAAGTTTCTGTCGGGCAATCCCTATCACGACGCCGCTTGCTGCAAAGCGCGGCGACCGGATTCGGCTACTTGGCGTTCGCCGGTCTGCAAGCGGAGGCGTCGGCGACGCAAAGCTTGCCCCATCATCGTCCGCGCGCGAAGCGAGTCATCTTTCTCTTCATGCACGGCGGCCCGAGCCAAGTCGATTTATTCGATCACAAGCCGCTGCTGACACGCGACGACGGCAAACCGCTGCCGTTCAAGGCGGCGCCGAACATTAGCGCGAAGCCGACGCTGCTCAAATCTCCCTGGAAGTTCGACCGTCACGGCGAGAGCGGGATGTGGGTCTCGGAATTGATGCCGAATCTGGCCAAGCAGGTCGACGACATCTGCTTCATTCGCTCGATGCACAGCCGCGGACAGTCGCATGGCCAGGCGGTTTGCATGTTGCACACCGGCACCGACAACTTCATTCGACCGTCGGTCGGAGCCTGGGTATCGTACGGCCTAGGAAGCGAGAACCGCGATCTGCCGGGCTTCGTCTCGATCGGCGCCCCGACGGCCCACGGCGGACCTCGCAATTTCGGTTCGGCATTTCTTCCAGCCATGCACCAGGCCACGGCGATCGGTCGCGGCGGCAAACTCGGCGCCGGGCAGATTTCGAACATGACCGCCGGCGATGGACTGCAATCGCAACGCGAGCAGCTCGACTTCTTACAATCCCTAAATCGCGATCATCTCGAGCGGGCCGTCCGCGACTCGCAAATCGAAGGCGCCATCGAATCGTTTGAGTTGGCGTTTCGAATGCAACAATCGGCGCCGGAAGTGCTCGATATCGACGGCGAGCCGGAGCACATTCGCAAGCTCTACGGCATCGACCAAAAGCAGACCGAGAACTTCGGTCGGCAATGTTTGTTGGCACGGCGACTCGCCGAGGCGGGCGTGCGGTACATCCAAGTGTCGACGGGGAACGTTTGGGATCAGCATTCCAACCTGAAGGCGGGACACGAGCGCAACAGCTTCGACGTCGACCGGCCGATCGCCGGATTATTAGTCGACTTGAAGCAGCGCGGACTATTGGACGATACGCTCGTCGTTTGGAGCGGCGAGTTCGGACGCACGCCGATTGCGCAAGGTACCAACGGCCGCGATCACAACCCGCAAGGTTTCTGCGCGTGGATGGCCGGCGGCGGCGTGAAGCGCGGCTTCGCCTACGGCAACACCGACGATTACGGGTACTACGCGACCGAGAATCGCGTCCACATGCATGACTTGCACGCCACGATCCTGCATCTGTTGGGCGTCGACCACGAGCGGCTGACCTATCGCTACGCCGGCCGCGATTTCCGCCTTACCGACGTTTATGGTCGCGTCGTGAACGACCTGCTCGCGTAAGCATTTCGCATCCGGCCGCGCGAGGGAGTTATTTCGCGAGTGCGTGGAGCCTTCGGTCTTCTCGAGCAGTCGTAGATTCGGCTGCCGTTTCGCTTCGTTTAGTCTCCATGGAAACAGGTCGATCATGACTCGCGTCGTCGTTGTTGTGGCTTTGATCCTCGGCGTTTGTTCGCCTAACCTTGCCGTGGAGCCGATTCTTTGTCAGGCAGACGCCGACGGGCATTTGCAAGGCTTCGACTCCGACGGTGAGTTCATTTATTGGTCGATCTTCACCAACTTGGTGAAGACGGACTACTCCGGCAACGTCATAGCGCAAAGGTCCGTCGATCCGCACCACGGCGACTGCTGTGTCCACGACGGAAAAGTTTATGTCGCTACCGAGAACAGAACGAAGGAGAAACGCGGGCTGTACGTCAATGTCTACGACTGTCGGGATTTATCTCCGGTCAAGGAGTTCGCCATCGATTTCGAGCATCGCGGCATCGACGGGATCACCTTCGCCAACGGCTTCTTTTACGTGGGGGAGGGGAAAGACAAGTCGAGCGAGCAGGAGTTCAATTGGATCCACAAGTTCACACCCGACTTTGTGCACGTGGCAAAGATCAAGATTCCCGGCAAGACGATCTACGGTATTCAAGCGATGACTTTCGCCGACGGGTACTTCTGGCTGGGAACTTACGGAAAAGAGCGAACCTATCAATGTGACGCGCAGCTCAACATCATCGCCTATCACACGGTCGACGCCTCCGTAGGCGTGTTTGGTTTGCCGAAATCGAAGAGCGGCGAAACGCGCTTGATGGTTGCTCGCAATGTCAAGAAGGACAACGGGCGTTGGACGGCGAAGGCTGCGCCCGCGGCTCTGCGAAGCGGAAAACTTGAGTGGGAGAAGTGAGAAGACCTAAGGTTCTTCGCTAAACTTGTGGCCGAGGATGCATTCGCATACACTGATGCATGCTCGTCACTCCCGCCTTGCGCCTCCCCACTGCGCTTCAAAAGTCTGAGGTCCTCATGCAGCCCGACCTGCGTTTAGCGGCTTCGCGGCGTCTATCGCGCCAGGAGTTCTTGCAAGTCGGTTTTTCCGCGGCGCTGGGTTGCGGTCTCTCCAGTCTGTCGGCGGCGCGTAGCGCGCAAGGCGCCGCCAAGCCGCGAGTTCGCGCGAAGGCTATCATCTTCGTGTTTTGCACGGGTGCTCCGGCTCACCAAGACATGTGGGACTTGAAACCGGACGCTCCCGCGGAGTCGCGCGGCGAGTTTAAGCCGGTCGAAACGAAGGCGCCCGGCGTCCGTATCTCCGAGCACTTGCCGAAGCTGGCAGGCATCGCGGACAAGTTCGCCGTCGTCCGTTCGATGACCCACAAACTGCCGTCGCACGAGCACGGCACGCACTACTTACTCACGGGCATCAATCAGAACCCGCCCGGCGCGACGCATATGGCCAGCCGCAATGATTGGCCATGTTATGCCGCAGGCCTCCAACACGTACGCGGCGGCGACGAGGGACTTCCCGTCGGAGTTCATCTGCCCACGTATCTCCATAACGGTTACGGCTTCTGCGGCCAAAATGGCGGCTTCCTTGGCAGCAAGTACGACCCGTGGCAGATCACCCGCGATCCGGCGGCGCCGAAGTTTCAACTCGACGAACTCAGTCTCGCCGAAGGCCTTACGATTGAACGTGTCGCCGCGAGGCACAATCTCCTTGAAGAAATCGACCGTTGTCGGCGCGAACTCGTCGAGTCGGCCGGCGTCCGCTCGATGTCGCAACGCAAGAGCGAAGCTTTCGACATGCTTACTCAAGGAGGCAAGTTTCGCGAAGCGTTTGATCTTGAGCGCGAGCCGGCGGCGATGCGCGATCGCTACGGCCGGCATTCGTTCGGCCAATCCCTGCTATTGGCACGGCGACTCATCGAAGCGGGAGTGCCGATCGTGCAAGCCAACATGGGGACGATGAATCGTTGGGATACTCATAACGCCAATTTCCGCGTGCTCAAAGAGACGCTGCTCCCTCCGTTTGATCAGGGGCTTGCAACGCTGTTGGCCGACCTCGACGAACGGGGACTGCTCGACGAAACGCTCATCGTTTGTACGGGTGAATTCGGGCGCACTCCTCTGATCAATGCCAACGCGGGCCGTGACCACTGGTCGAACGTCTTCTCCGCCGTACTCGCCGGCGCGGGTGTGCGCGGCGGACAGGTCATCGGAGCCAGCGACGTGCAGGCCGCTTATCCGGCGACGCGCGGCTGGTATCCGGCCGATCTTGGAGCGACGATCTACTCCGCTCTCGGAATTGATCCGCAAACTCAGGTCATCGACCGGCTCGGGCGTCCGCATCAATTGAATGCGGGCGAAGTGATTGCTCCATTGTACGGCTAGGCTACGTCGAGAATTCGATCGTACCGGCCTCTGTGAGGTCAGCGATGCTGCCGCTCTTCGGGTCTCGCAAATTACTGTGCGACGGCATCCCGCGCCGCGATCTCTTGCAGATCGGCGGCCTGGGGGCGTTTAGCTTATCGCTGGCCGAAGCAACGCGACTATCCGCCGCGACCACGAAAGCGGCGCCGGTGCGCGGCGGTATGAAATTTGGCCGAGCCAAATCGTGCATCCTGCTGTTTCCTTTCGGATCGCCGCCGCAGCACGAAACGTTTGATCCAAAACCCGACGCCCCGCGCGAAATCCAGGGAGAGATGGGAGCGATCTCCACGGCCGTGCCCGGAGTGCAGATCGGCGAGGGCCTACCGCAGATCGCCCGGGTCGCCGATCGCATGACGATCGTGCGTTCCATGACTCATCCGTATCCGGTGCACGGCGTCGCCTACGCGCTGACGGGAATGCCGACCTACACGCCGGCGCTTGAGGCTAATCCTCGCGCTCCTGAGCATTGGCCGTTCTTGGGGTCGGCCGTTAACTACGTCGATCGCAATCGTAGCCCCGAGCGGATTCCCGCGGTGCCGCAGAACATCGGGCTACCGTGGCGGTTTGGTTCGAAAAGCACCGTTCCGACGTTGGCCGGCCCTTACGCGGCGTTTCTCGGCGAAGCTCACGATCCGGTTTGGACCGACTTCACCGGCAGCGGCACGAAAGTCGTTCCCAAACTTACCGACGGCCAAGTCGCCGACGTTCGCGACCCGTTTGCAGGCATAACGCGCGACGGGCGATTCCGTATAGCCGACGGCGGCGAGTTGCCGCCGGAGTTGTCGCTTGAACGCATCGGCCTGCGCCGCGCGTTGATCTCGCAGTTCGACCATGCACGGGTCTGGCTGCAAGACGATCGGCGAGTCGCGGCGTTCGACGAGCATCGTCGAATGGCCTGGTCGCTCTTGGCGACGAGTAAAGTTCGTGACGCCCTTGACCTCGATCGTGAACCGGTCGCTGTGCGAGAGCGATTCGGGCTCACGCTGTTCGGTCAATCGTGCCTTGCCGCGCGGCGTTTGGTCGAGGCCGGCACACGCTTCGTTTCCGTTTTCTGGGATCCTTTCGAACCGTTCGGCGGCTCCTGCTGGGACACCCATGCGAATCATTTTCCGCGGCTGAAGGAGTACTTGCTGCCGGTTTTCGACATGGCTTACTCGGCGTTGTTACTCGATTTGGAGCAGCGCGGATTGCTCGACGAAACGTTGGTCGTATGCGTCAGCGAACACGGCCGAACGCCGCAAATCGATTCCAAGCCGAAGGGAGCAGGCAGACATCATTGGTCGCGCGTTTATTCGGCCGCGCTCGCCGGCGGAGGCGCCGGGGCGGGTACTGTCGTCGGCCGTAGCGATTCGCAAGGGGGCGATGTCGCAGACACTCCCGTCTCGCCGAAGGACGTCCTTGCGACAACTCTTCATCTCTTGGGCATCGACGCCGAAACAACAGTGCCCGATCGACTTGGCCGCGAATTGCCCATCGCCGGCGCCGGTCGCGTGCGACCCGAGTTGCTCGGCGCGTAGCGACGAAGCTCCCGTCGCCGCGTTATCCACCTCCCGCGGACTGCCGTACCCTAAACTGTAGCGAAGGTTTCGTCATGTCATATGATCGCCGTTGCTTTCTTACGACGTGCATGGCCGTTAACGCCGCGATTGCCTTCAGCCTTTCACTAGTCGAAGTGGCGACGGCCCAAGTTACAGCGGATTCGCTTAGAGCCGACGCTGCTGCCGTCGCCGGTTCACCGGAAGTAGAAATGAGTTTGCCCGGCCTGAAGGAACCGGTGGAAGTGTTGCGCGATCGTTGGGGTATCGCTCACATTTACGCCCGCAACCAAGACGACTTGTTTTTCGCTCAAGGCTTCGTCGTGGCCCAAGATCGGCTGTTTCAACTGGATCTATGGCGACGAATCGCCTCGGGTGAAACGGCCGAGTTGGTCGGCGAGAAGGGATTGGCGGCCGACCGGTTCGCACGACTCATGAAGTATCGAGGGCCGATGGATGTCGAATGGGCCGCCTACGCGCCCGATACTCGTTCGATCGCCGAAGCGTTTACGCGCGGAATCAACGCGGCGATCGACGCCATGGGAGAGCACTTGCCCGTAGAATTTCAGATTCTGAAGTATCGTCCCGCGAAATGGCGGCCGGAAGACATTTTGGGACGGATGTCGGGATTAGTGATGGTCGGCAACTACGCGAGCGAAGCGGCGCGGTCGGAGCTGATCTCCGCCGTCGGACTTGAAGCGGCGAGAAGAATTGCTCCGACGGATCCAGTCCGCGCATTTTCCCCGCTGCCGGAGTTGGATATTGCCGGCATCAATCGTACCTTGCTCGCCGGTTACGAAGCGGCGACGAGCCCTCTGCCATGGGAGCCCGACGCCGGCGGCAGCAACAACTGGGTCGTCGACGGAACCTTGTCGGCGTCCGGCAAGCCGCTCTTGGCAGGTGATCCGCATCGTGCACTAACTTTGCCGTCGCTAAGGTACTTGGTTCATCTGAACGCGCCGGGATGGAACGTCATCGGGGCGGGCGAGCCCGCGCTTCCCGGAGTCGCAATCGGTCACAACAACCACGTGGCTTGGGCCTTCACGATCGTCAACACTGATCAGGCCGACCTGTACGTCGAACGAACTAACCCCGACGATCCTTCGCAGTACCGCGACGGCGACCGGTGGCGGCCAATGTCAATCGTGCGCGAGCAAGTTCGCGTCAAGGGGCGCAGCGAGCCCGTCGAATTGGAACTTCGCTTTACGCACCACGGTCCGATTATCCATACGGATGAGAAACGCCACCGCGCGTTCGCGTTGCGTTGGGTCGGTATGGTGCCCGGCTCCGCGGCATACTTGTCGTCGTTGCGTCTTGATCGCGTGCGCAGCGCGAAGGAATTCGTCGAGGAACTGTCTGCCTGGAAGGTGCCTGCGTTGAACATGACGCATGCCGACATCGACGGCAACATCGGCTGGGTCGCCGCGGGAGCCACGCCGATTCGCGACGGCTGGGACGGTTTGCTTCCAGTTCCCGGTCACGTCGGAAAGTATGATTGGCGCGGGTTTCGTGCCGTGGCCGAGTTGCCGCAGTCGCACAACCCGGCGAATCATTTCTTGGCGACGGCCAATCACAATATCCTTACGCCCGAATCTCAACATCCGATTTCCTACGAATGGGCGCCTCCCTATCGGTTTGAGCAGATTCGCCGACGGATGGAAGCTCAGTCAAGTTTCGACGTCGCAGACTTCTGCAGCATCCAGCAAGATGCGACGACCATCCCCGGGCAGGAACTCGTCCGTTTACTGAGCGACGTCGCAACAACGCAGCTGGAGGCGTCGTCGATTGACCCGGCTTGCCGGAAGCTGTTGCGTGAATGGGACGGCGTGTTATCGATCGATTCGCGGGCCGCGGTGCTCTACGGCTTTTGGCTTCAGGAGTTAACCGAAGCGTTTTACGCGCCGCACGTTCCCAAGTCGTTGTTGGACTTCGTGCGTTCGCGCGGCGGTGTTCAGACGATGTTAGCGGCGTTGAAGTCGTCGGACGCGAATTGGTTCGGTAGCGATGACCCGCGCGCTGCGCGGGACCAAATGCTTGCCGGCGCTCTGGCGGCGGGTATAGCGCGCGCCAAGCAACGGTTCCCCGAGTTCCCCCGGCAAGGATCTTGGGGAGAACTGCATACGGCCACTTTCGCACATCCGTTGGCCCGATTAGGAAGGCCCTATGCCGAGGCGTTCAATACCGCTGCAGTTCCTAAAGCGGGCGACGGCTTTACGCCGAATGCCGCGACGCACGGTCGTGATTTTCGTCAGACCAACGGAGCTTCCTATCGGCAGGTGTTTGATCTCGCGGATTGGGATCGTGGCGTGGCGACCAGTGCGCCCGGACAATCGGGCCAACCGGGCGATTCGCACTACGACGACTTGCTTCGACCTTGGTCGGAAGGCGAGTACTTCCCGTTGATGTTCTCGCGCGCGAAGGTCGAGGAAGTAACGGAGCGGCGAGTGATACTCAAGCCGGCTGTGCGTTAGCGACTATCGGTTGCCGCCCATCTTGGTTGCCGTGCTGTCGCGTAGACATGCACATTACGGCAGCCGCGAAGCTTCGTCAAATCAGTGGCGGAGCGTTCTTTTCTGTGGAAATACGCCAATTCGCGGCGTCAGTATTTCGGAAAAATGGCCGGCGTCGGAAAGCGGTCTTCATGGGTGAAGTTGCCGTCGCCGAGGTATTCCTCGCGCGGCAAGTCGACCTGAGGCCAACTTGTCGGGCGAACGCGGACGACCCGGCCGGGTCGGATGCCTTCGATAATGAGGTCGGTTTCAAAACGAATTTGGATGCCGCTGCTTCCCAACGGCGGCTCGGCCGACGCCTGGACGACCTCGAAGATCGTACCCTTTGAGGCCATGTGCGCCGGTCCGTAGTTGCCGCCGGCATGCTTGAGCGTATTCTCGGACGCGTTCATCAGAACGGCAACATCCTTCTTGAAGTCGGCGTAGAGGGAGTCGTCCATGCCGCCGAAGAGAGTCGCGGTCACCTTCGCGCGGCCGAACTTGCCGTAGTCGACGGCGTCGATCCAGGCCGGCATCCAGCGGCCGCGAATGAACGCCTTATGCGTCTCGGTCTGGTTGTGCGCGGCACGTTCCATCGCGGCGTCGTCCAGCCAGATGTCGGAGATGTGGAAACGCGTAAAAATTCCGCCGGGCGTAGGCTTCCAAGTGATGCCGAGCAACACGGCTTGATCGTTCAGCGGTTTCTTGCCGGCGGAAGGCCAGACGCCTTCGGCAATTAGGTCTTCCATACCGAGGCACTCACGACCGCGCCAGATGCGTGTCGCGGCGTCGAAGGTTAGATTTTCTTCGACGAGCTTGTCGTCTTTACCGGCTTTCGAGGCCAGAGCGGCGACGATCAGGCCCGAGTTATTCTGGATTTCGGCGTGCTTGAGTCTCCAGACTTTTCCTTCCCGCAGGCAGCGGCTGGGTTCGTCTTCCAACAGCAGCACGTGGTTTTCGGCAGGCTCCGTCCCCACGCCGCTGTAGCCTGCGTTCTTGCTGCGATTGTTGATCGGCAACACCGGTACGGCCGAAAGATTGGGATCGGGCGGAAGGAAAGCCCGCACATGCAGCACGGTGCCGAGCGGGACATCTCGCAAATCGGCCGGCGCTCCGTGATAGCGGACGATGCCGTACGGCAGCATGGCGAAGGGTTGCGGTGCGTTGCGGAAGTAAGTGCCCGCCCCTTGCACGCGCAAGCTGCCTCGGCGATTGGCGTGATCGACGAAGACCAACTCGCCTCGATACGAGTGCGCCAATTCCAACGGCGGAAACTTCCCCGTTTCCGGTCGGAATACTTGCTCCTCGGCATGTGCCGAGCAGAAACCAAGCACGCACAAACCTAGCACGAAGAACAAAGAACAAAGGGCAGAAATGAAGCGACTCATGGCGTGACCGGAAGATTCGTGACCTTAGTATTTCGGAAAGATGGCCGGTGTCGGGAACCGCTCGTCGATGCTTGAGGCGCCGTCGCCGAGATATTCCTCGCGCGGCACATGATGATCAGGCCAGCTCGCCGGGCGAACCCGAACGATGCGCGTGGGTCGAAGGCCTTCGGTAATGAGGTCGGTTTCAAACCGGACCTGAACGCCGCTGCTGCCGAGCGGAGGTTCTCCGGACGACTTCGTCACCTCTTGGATGGTGCCGCGCGCCGCCATTTGCGTGGGGCCGGCCGTGCCTCCTTCGGTATGCTTTAGCGTGTTCTCAACGCCGTTCGTCAACACGGCGGAGCCCGCTTTGAAATCGGCATAGAGCGACGGATCCATACCGCCGAAGAGCGTGGCCGTCACCGTAGCGCGACCGAACTTGCCGTATTCGACCGCATCGATCCAGGCGGGCAACCAGCGGCTACGCATCGAGACCTTGTGCGCTTCCGCTTGTAAAATGGTCGCGTTTTCCATTGCGGCGTCGTCGAGCCAAATGTCGGATATGTGAAATCGGGTGAACACGCCGGCCGGTGTCGGCTTCCAGGTGATGCCGAGTAACACGGGCTGGTCGCCGAGGGATTTCATTCCTGCGGCAGGCCAAGTACCTTCGTCGATCAAATGTTCGATCCGAAGGAGTTCGCGTCCGCGCCAGATTCGAGTAGCGGCGTCGAACGTCATTGTCTCGTCAACGGCTTTCGCCTCTGCCCTTTGCCGCGGTTCGCAGCGAGCCGCGATCGTTCCCTCGCGGTTGTTGATCTGCATCTCTCTAAGCTTCCAGATCAAGCCCTCACGCCGGCATCGGCTGGGTTCGTCTTCCAAAAGAAGGACGTGATTCTCGGCAGGTGCGGCGCCGCGGCCTCCCAAGCCGGTCTTCTCCCGATTGTTGACCGGCAACACCGGCACGGAGGAGGTCTTGAGATCGGGGGGCAGAAACGCACGGACATGCATCACGGTGCCGAGCGGAAAGTCGCGCAAATCGGCCGGGGCGCCGTGATAGCGCACGATGCCGTAGGGGAGCAGCGCGAAAGGTTGCGGGGCGTTGAAGCGAAATTGGCCGTCGGATACTACGCGAAGGCTGCCGCGGCGATTGGCATGGTCGACGAAGACCAACTCGCCGCGGTAAACGCGCGCCTTCTCCAAGGGAGGAAACTTCCCGGCCTCGGGCCGAAACGGTTGGTCGACGCCGGCCGCTGTTTCGTAGCGGCTCGACTTCTGCTCTTGGCTAAAGGCAGTTGTGGCGAACAAAAAACAGGCGACTACCCACGACAACGAACAATTCATACTTCGATCACCGTGTTGCTATCGCCGAACTTGTCGGTTTCCACGCCCATCCGCTGAGCCATCAGGAGCAGTAGGTTGCTCATGTGGGCCCGCGTGTTGGCAGGCCGGCTGCAGAGCGAGTAGTGCTCGCCCGGTTTGTCGAGTTGATAGCCTTTGAAATGCCCCTGGTTGAAGTCGAGGTGACTGCCGTGTTTCAGCCCAAGGTCCGAACCGCCGGCGAGCACCAGCGGCAAGTTGGCGTTGCCGTGGCTGTGGCCGTACGACATGCCGCTGCCGAAGAGAGCCATGGTCGAGCCGAGGAGCGGTTTGCCGTTGAGGTCTTTTGTCTCGGCGAGCCGCGTGAGGAAGTAGCTGAACTGCTCGATCGCGAAGGTGTCGTACATGGTGAGCTTTTCCATGTAGCCCGGATCGCCGCCGTGATGGCTCAATTGATGGCGCGACTCGGTGATGCCGATTTCCGGGATGGAGAAGGCATCCCCTTCGCCGCCGAGGCTGAACGTGGCCACGCGCGTGACGTCGGTCTGAAAGGCAAGGACGATCAAGTCGTAGACGGTGCGGAAATAATCGCCCGCCATCGTTGCGGCGACGTCGCGGTTCGTGCGCTGACGATCGGCGTCGGAGATCGTGGGAAGCGGCGTATCGAGCCAAGAATCGGCACGCCGCGTGCGAATTTCCGCCTCGCGAACCGAGGTGAGATATTGATCGAGGCGGCCTTTATCGGTCGAGCCCATGACCTGTTCGAGTCGACGAACTTCGGCAAGGTTGGCGTCCAAGACGCTTCCTTTGCGACGCAACGCCCTGCGCTGAGCCGCCGTGCCTCCTTTGGGTTCGGCGAACAACGACGCGAAGATTTCGCTGCACCGGCGCATCGCCGGCAGCCGCACGCCGTCGGCCGTCCACGCCAGAGAATCTTGCGTGAGGGCGACTTCCAGCGAAGGGTAACGCGTGTGTTTGGCCGTGACCTCGGCCATCTTCTGGTCGACGGAGATGGTGTTGCGATCCGAAGGGCCGAGTTTACCGCCGGTTAGCCAAACCGAAATGCAATTGTGGTGGTGGCTCAAGGCTCCCGGGTGGTGCAGGCCGCTGATCGGCGTGATCGAGTTGCGATGCTTGTCCAACGGCTTGAGCGACCGGGAGAACTCGTAATCTTTGCCCGGAGCGGTGATCTGATAATTAAGCGAATGAACGCCGTTGGCCAGATAGATAAACGCACTGCGTCGAGGCGTTTCCACTTTCTGCTCGGCGGCCCGCAGCGGCACCATGCATTCCAAAAACGGCAATGAGATGCAACTGCCGAGGGCGCGAAGCGCATGACGGCGGTCGATCAACCACGATTGGGAGAGATAGTTGGCCACGGGAGTTGCTCGGGTGAAATTGTCAGAAAAAGTATTGAGCGGGCATTAACGCTTGCGGAGCAAGTCGGAAAGCGCCACGGCGCGGATCATTTCGCGAACACGGAAGTCGTGCTTCTTTGCTTGGGCCGCAATCGCCGCGAGATCATCTTCGTCATCAACGGTCAGCACACGACGAAGCGCGTAGGTCGAAAGCTGTTCGATGAAAGCTCGCGCGATCTGCTCACGGTCTTCCAGCAGCAGTTTCTTGAATTCGACGGAATCTTTGAACGCGCGCCCGTCGGGCAGCACGCCGGAGGGATCGATCGCGGGATCGTTGCCGACTCCTTGCGCGACTTTTTCGTGAGTGCGCCACTGTCCGATGGCGTCGTAGTTGTCCCAGGCGAGCCCAAGTGGATCAATCTTCGCGTGGCAGGCGGCACAACTCGCATTATTGCGGTGCGCTTCGATCTTTTGTCGCAGCGTCGCCTTAGGACTCTCCGGCGGACTGGGCTCGATAGCGCTCACGTTTGCAGGCGGAGGCGGAGGGGTCTTGCCGAAAATCGCTTCGCTGAACCAGACTCCGCGATGAACCGGGCGATGGCGGGTACCGTCGGAAGTCAGCCCCAGCACAGCGCCCATCGTCAGCAGGCCTCCGCGATGATCTTCCGGGGTCAGCGACATCCGTTGAAAGCCATCGGCATTGGGCTCCGGTAGCCCATAGAAATCGCACACCCGTGCGTTGGCCATCGTCCAGTCGGAATCGATGAAGGTGTCGAGGGGCAGATTCTTCGCGAGTGTTTCGCGAAAAAATTCGACCGGCTCCGCTCGCAGGCTCGTCTCCAGCCAAGCGTCGTACGTCGGGTACAGCTTCTTGTCGGGCGGAAACATCCCGACGCGGTGCAGCTGCAGCCACTGTCGTGCGAAGTCGTCGACGAAGCGGTTGACCTTGCTGTCTTGCAAGAGCCGGTCCACTTCCTTCTTTAGCCCTTCGCCGTTCAGCTTGTTGCCTTGGGCCGCCGCGAATAAGCCGGCGTCGGGCATCGAACTCCACAGGAAATACGAGAGCCGCGAGGCGAGTTCCCAATCGTTGAGCCGCTCGCGGGCCGTCGGTTCGCCTTCCACGAGATAAATGAAGTGCCGCGAAGTCAGTACGCCTTGCATCGCGACGCGATAAGCCTCGGCCGTCTTTTCGCCCGCCTCGCGCTCCGAGCGGTAGGCTTCGAGGTAGTCCGTGAGTTCATCCGGCTTTACCGGTCGCCGCCACGCTCGCTCGGCGAAGCGTTGCAAATGGCTCGCGACCACGTCAATCGTCGCGTCGTCGGGGGGCAGCAATCCGTCTCGGCGCGATTTCTCCGCCTCGGTTGCGAGCGGGCCTTCCCATTCGATCCAATCGAGGAGCACTGTGGAAAACAGGCCGTTCCCCTTATCGTCGAACATCTGCGGGGCGTTCGGATTCAACAGCAACGTTTCGCTACTGTGCGTGAAGATATAGCCGCCTCGGCTTCCGAGCGCATTGCGAAAGGCCGCACCGGCGCGGCGGTCGACGACGTCCGTCGCCACGACGCAAAACTCGAGCGTGGTCGGCATTTCGAGCAGCACTTCAAACTCATAAATCTGCGGCTTGTCCTCAGGCGCCGTAATGTCGAATTCGACGAGCCCGTCGACCGTTTCCTCGCCGGTCCGTTTGCCGATGCTGAGGTGCGCCGGTTGTCCGCCGATCGGACGAACTCCGCTCGCCTGAATTCTCACTTTGTAGAGCCCGCTGTGTTCGGGGCCGGTCTTTCCGAACCAATTCGGCGAGAGCGCATTCTGCACGGTGCCGGGAAAGAGCAGATATCGCAGCGGTCGCTTGATCCCGAAGCGATCCAGCGCCTCTTGCTGGGTTTTCCCGCCGGCGTAACGCAGGTCGGCAGCCGTATTACGAACCTTGCGTGCTTCAGCGGCTGCGACGGGGAAGGCACGATCCAGCACAAGGCCGGCCGCGCCGTAATACCGATCGACGTGCGACGGCGAAAGAGAAAGCTCCGACCCGAT
>JAFLCO010000319.1 GCA_017303535.1 Planctomycetota bacterium | reverse complement strand
GTGCTTCAGCGGTTCCGGCTTGCCAATGCCGCCGAACGGATCTTTTTCCGTCTCTTGAATCAGACGCAGCAAACGCACGGCCTTACGCCGATCGGTTTGCACCCACCAGACCAGGTCTTCGAGTGCGGTCGAGTCAAATTCCAGCTTGCGCACGGACCTGTTCCAACGTAAGGCCGGTGTCGCGAGTTCGGGCTTCCGCAAGGCGTCGGCGCATGGCGTCCGACTTGAGCAGATAAGCCGTTTCCCTTTCCGATTCGATCTCGCGCCAGACTTCAATCGGTACGACGGCACTCACGATATGGCCGTCGGAATCAGCGATGTATTGAATCGGCCCGAAGGCTTGAGAAGATGCGTCCGACATAATTGTTCTCCGCACGTCATCGTACGCCGACCGCCGTCTGCTGCCAAGTTTGCGCGTAAGGCCCCAGTCGCCCTACAGCAAATGCTCGCCGCGCAGCGTCGTGAGCGCCGAAAGCACCGGCTTCGGGCGGCCCGCGGCGTCGAAGAGGCCGGCGTGCGGGAGTTCGTGCGGTTCGTCGTCGCGGAATTGTTGCCAGGCGATCCCTTGCACCGACGGCTTCGCCAACAGCATCGGCACCACGGCTCGCACCCAGTCGGCTTGCCCTTCCGGCGTCCAACCGCCGGGCCATGCTCCTTCGACCGGCACCGCCTTCGAATCGACGCGGGCATCGTCGCTCTCGGCGCTCGGTGCGGCGAGAAAGATATAGAGCGGCACGCCCAACAGCGACCACGTATCGATCAGCCGGCTCAGCTCCAAGCTATCGCGCAGATACGTGCCGTCGGGCAGGTAGCCGACTTCGATCTCGAGCCCTAGCGCCGCGATCGGCAAACCGGACCGCACGAGATGGTCGGCGATATGAATCGGCGCGTAGGCCATCGGTACTTTGCGGAGATACTCGCCCCACGGCTGATCAAAGCAGGCGATCAGCGGCGTGTCGGCATCAATGCGGCGAATCGTCTCGACGACACGGGAAATGATTCGCAACTTCTCTTCGTCGCGCAGCCCGAGCTGATGCTGCCGATACGAAAAGCTTGCACAGTTCCAGAACGACACGCGCCCGCGAAACTGTGTGACGACCTTGGCCGTGTACTCGGCGGCGAAGGCGGCAATGGCGTCGACGTCTTGCTGCCACGCATTAAGCCAAGCGGGAAAGCCGCGATCGTCGAGCTTTATCAGAGGTCCGGCACAGGTATTGATGCCGAGCGTACGGCACCAGTCGAGTTGCTCGGCGTAGGCTTCCCACTGATATTCGTCTTCGTTGGGAACGACTTGCTTCCACGAGAGCGGCACCACGGCCGTATTGCAGACCGCTTGAGCAAGCTTCATTAACCCCTTTTCGAGCGGTTGCCGACCAAGCGAGCTTCCGAAGGCGATCGGCAACTTGGCGACGCTCCGATGTCGCACGGCCAGGGCCTGCTGCGTGTAGATCCGCGCCGCGAGTTCGGCCGCTTCCAGCGTGTCGACGAGCGACTCATGCGCGAACATCACCGCGACCTTCGGCTCGTTCTGTCGCACGGCGGCGTCGGTGAGGTGCCGCGTCGCGGTGTGAATCAGCCCGCGCAACTCGGGCGACGTTTCGAAGCCGGCCTGTTCCCACTCGGCGATCTGGTTGCGCAGGACGTTCAGCTTGCCGCGGGCCAACTCCAGCGGCAATAGATATGGCCGCTCACGTTGGGCCAACGTGCCGGTCGCCGTGAGCGGTTCCCCGCGACCGTCGATACGGTACGGAATGTTGAGCTTCACGGAGTCGAACCCTTCGCGCTCCACGAGCAGGTCACCGTTGTCGGCAAAGCGGGCCCGGCAGAAGCTTGGGATCGGGTCGAAGCCGGTGAGATACGCTTGCTGCACGGCGCGGTCGGTCAGGCGACTTCGCTCAGGCACGATGAAGCGCAACTGTCCGACCGGCATTTCCGCTCCGCACCCGTTCGCCGCTGAATTGTGGAAACGATCGACTCGCCGCAGCCGTCACCGCATTGCGAGGGTCGGCCGCCCCGCCACCTTCGTAACTGGGGCCGACGTAACTCCCTATCGACGGAAATTCGTTATTTCGCCGAGTTTTCGCTAAATCGCGAGTCTAGTCCAGTCGTTGGGGTCGCACAAGCGAGGCGGAGATTGACGGCGCCGCGGGAGGCGACGATTCCCGACCTTCGAGTCTCTGCGGTCGACCGCAACGTCACACGTGGGCGAAAACGGCATCGCTTCTAGAATCGCCGTAAAACACGCTCGTTCAGCTCCGTTGGGCTCTAAGTCATCCGTATGCCGTCGACTTTACAACTTCTGACGCTCGAAGCCGTTGCGGCCCTGTTGATGACCGGCATCATCTGGTTCGTCCAGATTGTGCATTACCCGCTTTTGCTCGAGGTCGGCGGCGAGCGGTTCTGCCGCTATGTGCAGCGCCATCAAGTGCTGATCACCTGGGTCGTCGGCCCGCCGATGTTGCTCGAAGTGGCTTGTGCGGCAGCCCTGCTTTGGACGAGGCCCGCGTTGCTCTTGGAGCCGGCGTATGCGATCTCGTTCGGCTTACTGCTGGTGATTTGGCTTTCGACCGGCTTGCTACAGGTGCCGCTGCACGGAAAGCTCTGCAAGGTTTGCGACGAACCGAGCGTGCGGCGATTGATCGCGACGAATTGGATTCGCACCGTCGCGTGGACGGGCCGGGCCGCATTGCTCGGGTCGCTTCTGCTTCGTTCGCCGCTGGACAATTAACCTAGACATTTAACAAGGTACCGCCATGCCCGCCGTCATTGTCTCCGGAGCGTCGGGCACCATCGGTAGAGCCGTCGTCGAAAGATTGTCGGCGGCCGGGCGGACCGTGATCCTCGTCGGTCGCGATGCCGCGAAACTGGCGTCGCTTGCCGAGTGCTACGCGGCGCCGTATGTCGCCGTGGATTACTCTTCGTCGCAGGCCGTGGAAGAAGCGCTCGCGCCGCTCATCGCGGAGCAGGAGGGCGCCGACGGCGTCGTGCATTGCGTCGGCTCGCTGCTTTTGAAACCGGCCCACGCGACGAGCGACGCCGAGTTTCGCGCGACGCTGGAGACGAACCTGTTTACGGCCTTCACCATGGTTCGCGTAGCGGCGAAGTTTCTGCGCGCCGGCGGCGGCTCGGTCGTGCTGTTCGCCTCGGCGGCGGCCGACGTCGGTATCGCCAATCACGAAGCGATCGGAGCGGCCAAGGCCGGCATCGTCGGCTTGGCTCGCTCGGCGGCGGCCACGTACGCGCCGGACAATCTGCGCTTCAACGTTATCAGTCCCGGGCTGGTGCGCACGGAGTTGACCCGTCGCATTTGGCAGCACGATGCGAGCGCCGCCGCTTCGCGCGAGTTGCACGCGCTCGGACGATTCGGCGAGCCCGAGCAAATCGCCGCGCTGGCCTGCTGGCTGCTCGATCCGGCCAACGATTGGATCACCGGCCAAGTCATCGGCGTCGACGGCGGGCTCAGCCGCGTGTTGCCAAAGCGCCGGCCGGCCGGTGCTTAGATAGGTTCGGCATCACGACAAATCGTCGTCGGCGTTTGATTCTGTAAAATCGTCGCGGAAAACGGTCGATCTTTCCCCCGACAAGGGCCGTGTCTCATTCGGGCACCCTTGGTAAACTAGAAGTCTCCGCACGCCCCGCCTGCCGCGGCCTCGTCACACTTCGCGCGTCGACCGGCCGTTCCCGCCTTCCCACCGCTCACCGCCGGCTCAATTCGCCATGACTTGGCCGATCTCTAGATCGTTTCTGTCGACGCTCTTCGTCTGTTTGTCGATCGTAAGTTGCGTCAACTCGGCGACCGCCGCCGAAGCCGGGCCGACCGACTCCGCCGACGAGCCGACGACCGTCGACTTCACGCGCGACGTTCGTCCGCTGCTCTCGCAACATTGCTTCGCTTGCCATGGTCCCGACGCGGGCAGCCGTGAGGCGGGCCTGCGGCTTGATCGGGCCGATGCGGCTTGCGCCGAACTTGAGAGCGGCACGATCGCCGTCGTTCCCGGCAAGCCGGAGGCCAGCGAACTCATCGCTCGCATCACGACCGACGACGCCGACTTGCGGATGCCGCCGGCCACGAGCGGCCACACGCTTTCAGACGAAGAGATCGACGTGCTCCGCCGCTGGATCGCCGCCGGGGCGAAGTACGACGATCACTGGTCGTTCCGCGCCGTCACGCGACCAGAGCCGCCGCAGGTGAAGAACAGCGCCTGGGTCCGCAACCCGATCGACAATTTTATCGCGGCCCGTTTGGAAAAGGCGAAGCTTGCCACGTCGCCCGAAGCCGATGCGACGACGCTCCTGCGACGCTTATCGCTCGACCTCACCGGCCTGCCGCCGACGCCGGCCGAAGTCGCCGAGTTTCTGGCCGACGACAAGCCCGGCGCCTACGAACGGGCGGTTGAGCGGTTGCTCGCCTCGCCGCACTTCGGCGAACGTTGGGGACGCCACTGGCTCGATCTGGCCCACTATGCCGACAGCGACGGCTATCTCGGCGACGCGCTCCGTCCGTACGCGTGGCGGTACCGCGATTGGGTCATCGACGCCGTGAACCGCGATCTGCCGTTCGACGAGTTTACGATCCAACAACTGGCCGGCGATCTGCTCCCCGATGCAACCATCGAGCAGAAGACGGCGACCGGCTTTTTGCGGAACACGCTCCGCAACACCGAGGCCGGCGTTGATCTGGAAGAGTATCGCTTGAAGGAAATCGTCGATCGCGTCAGCACCGTCGGCATCGGCTGGCTCGGGCTCTCCGTCGGTTGCGCCGAGTGCCATTCGCACAAGTTCGACCCGATCTCGCACCGCGAGTTTTACGAGATGTTCGCGTTCTTCAACGACGCGGACGATACCGACCTGCTCGCGCTACTGCCGGGCGAGAAAGATCGGTACGAACAGAAGCTCAAAGAATGGACGGCCGACGACAAGCGACTCACCGCGGCCCTCGATGCGGCGTACAAAGCGGCCGGCGATGCGAAGTCGGTCGTCGATCGCAAGTCGTGGCTCGCCGCGCTGGCCGCGGAGACGAAGAAGCGTTCCAAAGAGCAAACGGCTCTGCTGGAAGCGGCCGCCAAACATCCGCACGCCGAGCTTCGCACGGCGCTGGCCGATTACGCGAAGCACTTTGCCCGCAAACCGGCGGCGCCGTCGTCGAAGGTGATGACCGTCGCCAAGCGGAAGACTCCGCGTGTGTCGTACGTGCACTTGCGCGGCGATTACCGGAGCAAGGGAGAAGACGTAACTCCCGGCACGCCCGCGGCGCTCCCTCCGCTGAAACCGCGCGGTGCGCAAGCCGACCGACTTGACCTGGCTCGCTGGCTCGTCGACCCGGCGAACCCGCTGACGGCCCGCGTGACCGTCAATCACATCTGGCAGCATCTCTTCGGCCGCGGCATCGTCTCGACCGTCGACAACTTCGGCTCCGGCGGCGAGGCCCCGTCGCATCCCGAGCTGCTTGATTGGCTCGCCTCCGAGATGGTCGCGCGGAAGTGGAGCCGCAAAGAGATGATTCGGCTCGTTGTTTCCTCGGCCGCCTATCGACAATCGTCGGCGATGCGGCCCGAGCTTGAGTCGCGCGATCCGCTCAACACGCTCGTGGCCCGGCAATCGCGCTATCGCGTGGAAGCGGAAAACGTTCGCGATGCGGCCTTGGCGGCCTCGGGCCTCTTGCACCGTGCGATCGGCGGACCCGGTATTCGACCGCCGCAGCCCGACTATGTGGCGAGCATTAGCCGTAACGCGGCGTGGGAAGTTTCGACCGGTCCCGATCTTTATCGCCGCGGGATGTATATCGTCTTCCGCCGGGCAACGCCGTACCCGATGCTCCTGGCATTCGACGCTCCGGACTCGACGCAGGCCTGCGCCCGCCGCGAACGCTCGAACTCGCCGCTGCAGGCTCTCACGCTCTTGAACGATCCGGTGTTTCTTGAATGCTCGCAGGCGCTCGGCAAGCGGTTGGCCGAAGGTTCTTCACGCACGGTCGAAGAGCGACTCGCCGAGGGCTTCCAACGCACGCTCGGCCGTGATCCACAAACCGTGGAACTCGACCGACTCCGCAGCTTCCACCTCGGTGAAGTGGCCCGCTATCTGAACGATCCCGAAGCCGCGAAATCGCTAGCGACGGCGCCGGCTCCCATAGCGAAGAGCCCGGCGACCACTTCAAAGTCGCTGCCGTCGAAAGACGACGCCGCCACGACGGCCGCGTGGATCGCCACGGCCCGCGTCTTGTTGAACCTCGACGAATTCATGACCCGCGAGTAAACGCCGATGTTCGAACGTTCGCAACTTTCGTCGCTGCCCAATTCGGCCAAACTCGATCCGGTCGCCTTTGAAGCCGAGCGGCTCGCACTGGCTCGTCGCCGTTTCTTGGTCAGCGGCCTCGGCGGAGCAGGAGCCTTCGCGCTCGCGGGCCTGATGGACCAAGACGGCGTGCAGGCCGCCGGCTCGTCGAAGAAAGCCGCGCCGTCGCACGATCCGACGATTCCGCGCCCGCCGCACTTCGAACCGAAAGCCAAGCGGATCATCTACATCTATCTGGAAGGCGGCCCGAGCCAGATGGACCTGTTCGACCCGAAGCCGGAGTTGAACAAGCTCGACGGCAAACCGCTGCCGGAATCGATGCTGGCGAACGTGCGGTTCGCCTTTATCAAGAAGGAAACGGCCCGGCTCATGGCGACGCCGCGGACGTTTCATCGCTACGGCCAATGCGGCATGGAGATGAGCGACTTGCTGCCGCATATCGGCAGCTGCGCCGACGACATCTGCCTGATTCGCTCGATGCACACCGATCAGTTCAACCACCTGCCCGGGCAGTTGCTGATGAACACCGGGTCGGCCATTTCTGGCCGGCCGAGCCTCGGCAGTTGGCTCAGCTACGGACTTGGCAGCGAGTCGCGCGATCTGCCGGCGTTTGTTTCGCTGGTCACCGTTGGCCGGGGCATTCCCGGCGGTTCGGCCAGTTGGTCAAGCGGCTTCTTGCCGAGCACCTACTCCGGCACGCAATTCCGCAGCACGGGCGATCCGGTGTTGAACCTCGGCAATCCCGCGGGTATCGACGTCGCCGCACAACGGGCCGGCATTTCGGCCGTCAACGATTTGAACCGCATCCATCAGCGCTCGATGCGCGATAGCGAACTGGCGGCCCGGATCAATTCGTACGAACTGGCGTTCCGCATGCAGAGCGCGGCGCCGGAACTGACCGATCTCTCCGGCGAGACGCAGGAAACGCTCGACATGTACGGCGTCGATCGCAAAGAGCCGCCGATCAAGAGTGCGCGGCTGCCGCCGAAGACAACCGCATTTTGGCGGAACACTTCGTTCGCACCT
>JAFLCO010000318.1 GCA_017303535.1 Planctomycetota bacterium | reverse complement strand
ATATTGCCGGCATGGTCGACCAACGGCTGAAGAAAATGCAGGACGACGGCAAGGTACTCGCCTTTGGTCGCCGCACCGGCCGCGCCGAACTCGACGAACATGCCGAAGGAGTTAACGTCTCGGAAACGATCGTCAGCCTTAACCCGCAGGCTCGGCAAACTCGTGAGGAAGTGCTGGCCGAGGTGCGTGAAGAACTGACGCAGGTTCCCGGCGTAACGGTCGCCGTCGAGCAGCCGCTGGCTCACCTGATCAGCCATATGCTTTCAGGCGTCAAAGCTCAGGTCGGCATCAAGCTCTACGGCGACGACCTGACGATCTTGCGCAACAAAGCCGAGGAGATGAAAGCGGCGATCGCCGGCGTGCCGGGGGTGAAAGACCTGATGGTCGAGCAGCAAATCGAAATCCCGCAACTGCAAATTCGCCTCGACCGCGCGCAACTCGCCGCCAACGGCATGACCTCGGACTACGTCAACGAGTTCATCGAGACGGCGATGAACGGTCGCACGGTTTCCGAGATCGCGCTGGGACAGCGCAAGTTCGATCTTGTCGTACGGCTCGACGACGACTTCCGGCTCGATCCGGCGAAACTCTCCCGCCTAGCTCTTAATCTTCCAGCGGGCGGTAGGATTCCGCTTTCGTCGGTCGCCGAGATTCGACAAGCGAGCGGCCCGAACACCGTGAACCGCGAAAACGTTCGGCGGCGGATCATCTTGCAGTGCAACACGGCTGATCGGGACCTGAACTCGGTGGTCACGGATATTCAGGCCCGGGTCGCGCCGATTGTCGCAACCCTTCCCAGCGGCTACTTCCTGGAATACGGCGGGCAGTTCGAAAGCCAGAAGAACGCGTCGCGGATGATCGGCCTGCTGAGCCTGATTTCGCTGGCCGCGATGTTCTTGGCGCTCTATACGCTGTTCCGCTCGGTCAACATGGCTTTGCAAGTGCTGTCGGCCTTGCCGATGGCGGCTATCGGCGCCGTGGCGGCGCTCGTTGTGACGGGGCAGTCGCTAACGGTAGCCGCGATGGTCGGGTTCATATCCCTCTCCGGCATCGCCTCGCGCAACGGCATCCTGCTGATTGCTCACTATCTGCACCTCGTTCGTCACGAAGGAGAATTGTTCACTCCGCAGATGATCGAACGGGCCGGCAAAGAGCGTATGGCGCCGATGCTCATGACGGCGCTTACTGCAGGCATAGCCCTGATTCCGCTGGTGCTGGCGGCCGGCGAACCCGGCAAAGAGATTTTGTACCCCGTAGCAACCGTCATTCTTGGCGGTCTCATCAGTTCGACGCTGTTGGACTTCTTCGTTCATCCGGCGCTGTTTTGGCTGTTCGGCCGTCGCGACGCCGAACATCAAGTCGAAGTCGGCGAGACGGACGAACTCGACGAACCGCTACGCTCCGCCACAACGGCTGCGGCTTCCGCTCACTCCTAGCTCGAAATCTGACATTCCCTCATTTCCTGTTCACTCTTTGAAAGGCCTTTATGTCGAACAAGAACTTTCTTTACGGCGCCTTCGGATGTTGCGCACTTCTGCTCACACATGCCGGTTGCTGGAAGCCGAACGCCCCGGGCGCCGGTACGGCCGCCGTCGACGGCCATTCCGATGACGACCATGACCACGGCCACGATGAACATGGCCATCCGGAAGAAGGGCCACATCACGGATCGCTGATCGAACTCGGCAAAGAGGAGTATCACGCCGAACTTGTTCACGAAGACGCGGCACACAAAGTGACGATCTATCTGCTCGACGGCGCGGCGAAGAAGGCCGTGCCGATCGCCGATAAGGAAATCAGCGTTAACCTGGTCATTGCCGGCAAGCCGCAACAATTCAAGCTACCGGCCGCGCCGCAAACGGAAGACGCCGCCGGAAGTTCGTCGCGTTTCGAACTCACGAACAAAGAGTTCTGCGAAGCGCTGGATGACAAGAAGACCACCGGTCGGCTTAACCTCACGGTCGCCGGAAAGCCGTACGCCGGCGAGATCACTCACGGCGGCCATGACCACGAGTAAGATCACAAGACTACCGTTGAGCCTATTCGAGAATCAGCCCCCTCACCCCCGCCCCTCTCCCGCAAGGGGAGAGGGGAGAACACTTAGCTTTCCGCCAAGCGATATCCCACGCCGGGCTCGGTCAACAAGTACCTTGGCCGAGTCGCGTCGCGTTCGATCTTGCGACGGAGTTGGCCGAGATAGACCCGTAGATATTGATTTTCCTCGACGCTGCTCGGCCCCCAAACTTCTTTGAGCAATTGCCGATGGGTGACGACCTTGCCGGCGCTGCGAACGAGCGTGGTGAGCAAGCGGTATTCGGTCGGCGTGAGATGCACCTCGCGGCCTTCGACGATCACGCGCCGCGCGGCAAGATCAACCGTCATCTCGCCGACTTCGAAGACGGAATCGGTCGACGACTTTGCGCCTGCCGCATGGCGCAGCGCCACTCGCAAACGGGCCAAGAGTTCGCCGGCACCGAACGGCTTGGTGAGATAGTCGTCGGCCCCGCCGTCGAGCGCCGCGATCTTATCGGCTTCGCGGCCGCGCGCGGAGAGCACGACGATCGGCACCGTGGTCCACTCGCGCAGTCGGCGAATGACGTCCAGACCGTCGGCGTCGGGAAGTCCAAGGTCAAGAATCACGGCGTCCGGCGGCGCCGCGGCGGCGGAGCGCAGCCCCTGTTCGGCCGTTTCCGCCTCGCACGGCAAATACCCGGCCGACTCCAACGAGATTCGCAAGAATTTGCGAATCGGCGGTTCGTCGTCGATGATCAGGATGCGAGGGGCGTCGGTCATGGGCGGCGTGGTTCGGCCGGAACTTCTGCAAGCGGCAAGGTAAAGCGAAACAACGCACCGCCACCCGGTCGATTTTCGGCGACGATCGTCCCGCCGTGCAACTCCACAATGCCGCGGCAAATGGCCAAGCCGATACCGCTGCCGGTTTGTGATCGCCCCTCCGTCCGAAAAAACTTTTCGAAGATTCGTTGCTCGGTGCCCGGCACAAGGCCCGGACCGCGATCGGCGACGAACACGACGAGCATCTTCCCTTGTGCTTCGGCCCAAAGCTCCAACGGCGTACCGGCCGGCGCGAACTTTGCCGCATTTTCCAAGAGATTTAGCAGCAACTGTTGGACGAGCAGCCCGTCGATCGCCACGGGCGGAAGTTCGGCGGGGAGGCGAACTTCCAACGGATGCGGAGCCAACGGACGTTCGAGTCGCTTCAAGACCACGCCCACGACTTCGTCGATCGGTTGCGGCTGCAAGTCGGGTTTGATCGCGCCGGCTTCCAAGCGAGTCAGATCGAGCAAGTTGCCGACAAGTCGATTCAGTCGGTCGGCTTCATCGAGAATCGCGCCGGCGAGTTCCTGGCGGGCCGACTCCCCGAGTTTGTCTCGTTTTTCGACCAAGAGGCCGGCCGCCCCGGTGATCGTGGCCAGCGGCGTGCGTAGATCGTGAGAGACCGTACTGAGGAGCGAGTTGCGAAGTCGCTCGGTTTCCATTTGCAGTCGGATATGCTCGGCCTGCGCGGCGAGCGAACTGCGTTCCAACGCGCCGGCGACTTGGCTTGCAAATGCTTCCAAAAGTTGCATCTGCGACGTATCGGGCGCCGCCTGCTCGACACGATTCCATACGACGCGCGGCCGCGCGCCGATCACGCCGACGATGCCTCCGTTGACGACCAGCGGCAAGTAGGTGCCGACGCCGCCGGGTAGCGTGTCGGTGCCGCGGCCGGCAGGCAGACAATTCTCGAACACCCATTTTACGACGCCAAGATCGTCGGACGGCGGTTGCACTTCCTGCGTCGGATCGGCCGAAGCCAAACCATCGCGACCGGGGGCGATGATCCAGACGTCCATATCGAGCGCCGAACCGATGATGCGGCCGGCGACCTGGGCGATGGATTCCCGCGTCGAGACGACGGCCAGTTCGCGGCTGAGTTCCAAGAGCGCGGCGGTCCGCCGCTGGCGGCGGTGCGAAGCTTCGTTCTGCAATCGGACGCGCGCGGTCAGTTCGCCGACGATCAGCCCGGCCAGCAGCACCGCAACGAACGTGAACAGGTACTGCGTATCTTCGACGGCGAAAGTCCCGTAAGGGGGAACGAACAACAAGTCGAACAACGCGACGCCGAAAATCGACGTCACGACGGTCGGGCCTCGGCCGAGCGTCAGGCCTGCCGCGATGACGCCGACAAGATAGATCATCACGAGATTTGTCGGCGCCAGAACGTCGAACAGCGCGTAAGCGAGCGCGGTGCACGAGGCAACGATCCCGACGGCATAGGCGTATGGAAGCTTTGAGACCTCGGATTCGCCGGGCACGGGCGACACCTTTCCCGCGGGAGCTTCGTCTCCGCTAATCACGTAGACGTCGATATCGCCCGAATTGCGAATCAGGTCGTTCACGTAGGTTCCGCGCAGCCATTCGCGCCAGGCGCTCAGCCGCGGCTTGCCGATGACGATCTTGGTCGCGTTGTGCCGGCGACCGTAATCGAGCACCGTGGCCGCGAAATCAACGCCGGCCTCGACGGCGATCGTCGCTCCGAGTTGCTCGGCCAAGCGCAGGTTCTCATCGAGCCGAATTCGGTCTTCATCGCTTCGCATCGGCCTGCGATCGACGTCGACGTGCAACGCCGTCCATGGCGCGCGCAGCCCGGCGGCCATGCGGCGCGTGGCCCGGATCAATCGCGCCGAACTGGGGCCCGGCCCGACGCACACCAGCAACCGCTCCGATGTCGGCCAGATGCGATCGGCGTCGTGTTCTTGACGATAGTCGAGCGTTTGCGCTCCGACGCGCTCGGCCGTTTTGCGTAGCGAAAGCTCGCGCAGCGCGATAAGGTTTCCCTTACGAAAGAAGTTTTCGATCGCGCGGCGGGCTTGGTCGGGAACGTAAACTTTTCCTTCGCGCAACCTGTCGATGAGATCGTCCGGCGCAAGATCGACCAGTTCGACTTCGTCGGCCTCTTCAAAAACGCGATCGGGCACCGTTTCGCGAACCGGAACCGTCGTCACTTGCGCGACGACGTCGTTCAGACTTTCGACGTGCTGAACGTTGAGCGTGGTGTAGACGTCGATCCCCGCGGACAAAAGCTGCTCGACGTCTTGCCAACGCTTGACGTGCGTCGAACCGGGAGCATTGGTATGGGCCAATTCGTCGAGCAGCAGCAGTTGCGGACGGCGAGCCAGAGCCGCTTCGAGATCAAATTCCAAAATTGTGCGACCGCGATACTCGACGCCGCGCCGCGGCAGAACGTCGAGCCCGAGCACCAGGGCCTGCGTATCGGGCCGCACGTGCGGTTCGACGTAGCCGACGACCACGTCGAGTCCTTGCTTGGCCAGCTTGCGACCGGCCTCCAGCATGGCGTACGTCTTGCCGACGCCCGGCGCCGCGCCGAAGAATATCTTCAACTTTCCGCGCGCGGTCGCGGCCTCTTCCGCAGCCACGCGGGCCAGCAAAGCGTCGGGGTTCGGTCGGCCGTCGTTCATGCGATGCGCGTCAGCGGGGCAGGGCGTCGAGAGCCAGGTTCAATCGTAACACGTTGACTCGGGGCGAGCCGAGAATACCAAGGGTTTGCGGCTCGACGTGACGCTGGACGAGGCCGCGGACCTCGGCTTCCGGCAGTGATCGAGCCGCGGCGACGCGCGGCACCTGAAGCAACGCCGCGGCCGGCGAAACGTGCGGATCCAGGCCGCTGGCCGACGTCGTCACGAGATCGACAGGGGGAGAGAGCGACGAATCGTCGGTTTCCTTACGTAACTCGGCCACGCGCTTCGCTACCGCTTCCGCGAGTGCCGGGTTCGTGGGAGCCAAGTTCGAGCCGGCCCCACCGAGACCGTTATACGCAACTGCTGCGGTCGCGGACGGTCGACCATGAAAGTACCTGTCGCTCGTAAACGGCTGCCCCAACAGAGCGCTGCCGACGGCACGACCGTCGACTTCGACGACGCTTCCCTCCGCCTGATACAGAAAAAAGAGCTTCGCCACACCGGTTACAAGCAGCGGATAGACGATGCCGGTGAGTACCGTCAGCATCAAGAAAATGACGCACGTCGCCCGAAGTTCGCGAACCATGGTGAGAGATCCTCGTTAGGTCAAATGCAAGGCGACTAAGGTCAAGTCGATGAGCTTGATTCCGACGAACGGCACGAGCAGACCACCTGCGCCGTAGATCAGTAAGTTGTCGCGTAAGATGACGGCAGCTCCCGTCGCGCGATACTTCACGCCCCGTAGCGCCAGCGGAATGAGAAAGACGATGATCACGGCATTGAAGATGACGGCCGAGAGAACGGCGCTCGTCGGCGTGGCTAGCCCCATGACGTCGAGCAGCTTCAACTCGGGATAGGTCGCCGCGAAGGCCGCGGGGATCACCGCAAAATACTTGGCGACGTCGTTGGCGATGCTGAACGTCGTCAGCGCACCGCGAGTCATCAGCAGTTGCTTTCCGATTTCGACGATTTCGATCAGCTTCGTCGGATTTGAATCGAGATCGACCATGTTGCCCGCCTCCTTCGCGGCTTGCGTGCCGCTGTTCATCGCCACGGCAACATCGGCCTGAGCCAGCGCGGGACTGTCGTTCGTGCCGTCGCCCGTCATGGCGACCAGGCGACCGCCGGCCTGATACTCGCGGATGAGTTTGAGCTTCGCTTCCGGCGTGGCTTGCGCGAGAAAGTCGTCGACGCCGGCTTCCGCCGCAATGGCGGCCGCGGTCAACGGGTTGTCACCGGTAATCATCACCGTGCGAATTCCCATTTGGCGCAGCTGTTGAAAGCGCTCTCGCATGCCCCCTTTAACGATGTCCTTAAGATAGATCGTTCCCAGCGGACGATTCCCTTCGGCAACGACGAGCGGCGTGCCTCCTTGCTTGGCGATGCGATCAACCTGCTCGCGCAAAGACGACGGAAACTGCCCGCCGCGCTCGCGAACATGGGCCTCGACCGCTTCGGCCGCTCCCTTGCGGATTTGCCGACCGTCGAGATCGACGCCGCTCATCCTCGTCTGCGCGGCGAAGGGAATAAACTCGGCATGGACGGACCGTAGCTCGCGGCCGCGCAGTCCATACTTTTCTTTTGCCAAGACGACGATGCTGCGCCCTTCGGGCGTCTCGTCGGCCAGCGAAGAAAGCTGCGCCGCGTCGGCTAGCTGTTCGACGGAAACGCCTTCCGCAGGCAAAAACTCCACCGCTTGCCGATTGCCGAGCGTAATGGTTCCGGTCTTATCGAGCAGCAGCACGTCGACGTCGCCGGCCGCTTCGACGGCGCGACCGGACGTCGCGATGACGTTGGCCTGAATCATGCGGTCCATGCCGGCGATGCCGATGGCCGAG
>JAFLCO010000317.1:3404-7350 GCA_017303535.1 Planctomycetota bacterium | reverse complement strand
GACTTAACCCCTAGGTACGATGGCCGACCAAACGGCCACGGTCTTGCAACATTGCCAGCAAAGTTTCCCGAGTCGGTCCGCGTTAGCGGATCGATTCGGATACATCAGGCGCACGATCCCAATCGACCGTCAACGGATCGCGGTCCGGCATCACGATCAGACTGAAGCCACGATTGCGAATCGTGCAGAGCGTTTCGCCCGTCGTTTGGGCCACTTCACGTTCAAACTCGGCTTGGGTCATGGCAGACTCCTCTCAGGGGAAGTAAGGGGCCGCCGACGTCACGCAGCCGGTCTCCCGGCCGTCGTGACGACGAAGCGGCCGGGGAAGAAGACGATGCAAAATGGACTCAGAGCGATTCAGGCGGCTAGCAGGTGGCGCACTCGACGTACCCCTTCGCCGTCTTCTCGGCGACGAGCTTTTCAACGTGCTTCCGTGCCGCGGCCGGATCGGAAAACGATTTCGTGAGCGATTGGCCGGCCGTGCCGAGCCGACCGTAGCGGATCGTGACGTCGCAGCAGACGACGTTGACTTCCCAGAACTTGGCGGACGAACCGCCGATGAACTCGAAACGACGGGTCATGGAGAGCTCCTGAGGCTGGAAATTTGGAAACACACCGGTCGGCGTCAGGCGACGTCCGAGCGGTGGCGAACGTAAGTCGGAAAACGCGGCGCACCGCGTTCGGTTAGTTCTTGGTAACGAAAGGTAATGATGGAGCCGACAATCGGCGGTCGTTCGCGCTCGGCATCCGTCAGACCACTGCCGACGGCAAAGCGAACTCCGCCGGGCAATTCGCAGATCAGGGCGCCTAGCCGGCCGCGATGCCGACCTTTGCCGGGCTCGTGAGCGACGACGCGGGCCTCGGCGTCCAGAAACCGTTTCACCTTGAGCAGGCTCGCCGAGCGGCCCGCTTCGTACGACGACTCCGGCTGGCGGAGCATGATCCCTTCGCCGCCGAGACTCTCGATACGTTCAAGCTCACGATCGAGATGATCGCGGCCCTGGCAGACCGTTTGGTCGAGCACGTCGACGTAGAGCGCCGGGCACTCACGGAAATGGTCGCGGCACCTTTGCAGACGACGCTCAAACGGTGAAAGCTCCGCCGGGGCGTCATATACGACATAGCGAATCTGTCGCCAGTCGCTCGGCTGGTCGTGACGCCGCACGATCGACACCGTGCGTTGAAAGGCTCGTCGGGCCAGCCACAACTCGCCGTCGAGCGGAAACTCGGGCAAGTCGGCCGTGAACCAATTCGGGGCGTGAAAGACGTTCCCTTGCCGCGATAAGAACTGCCGCCCCGTCCAGACGGCCCGCACGCCGTCGAGCTTTTCGCTGAGCCACCAGCCGGTGACATCTTGTTCGCCGTCCCAAGTCTCAGCCAGCAGAACCGCTGGAGCCTTGGGTGTTTCGAGCGGCTCAACCGTCGTTGGCGGTCGGCCGCCGATCCTCGCCGCTTCGGCAGCTTCGCCGCGATACTGTCGCAGATGCTTGCAAGTTCGCGGTTCGATCGGCAGCGACTGGTTGCGCCAAGCCGGGCAAGTGCACGAATAGACGCCGCCGACGTTCTTGAGGACGTATGGTAAGCGGGCCGAGCCTCGAATCTCGACCGTCTCGCCGTCGTTTAGTTCGGCCATGATGCTGCTCCTGAAAACAAAAGCGGCGGCCGATCCGCTTAGGACCGGTCGCCGACGATATTGTCATTGAATCGTCGCCATGAGCGGCAACGATGTCCCCAACGACGAGATATAGGAATCGCGACTACAGCGCGTACTCGACCAAGAGCCGCACGATCATTGGGTTATTGTCACGGATGCGGGCCAACCGCTCCGCAATGTCGCCGAAGTCATCGGCTGCACGTTCCCACTGACCGACCAAATTGCCCTGCCAATCGAACCCATTGATGACAACTGCCATGCGATTACCTCGGGGTAAGCCCTAGCTAGTTGGTGGTCGGCGCGAGCAGCTTGCTCAACCGCATCGTCGCCAGCGCCGACTCCGCCGGGAACTTCGATTGACGTTCGCGGCCGAGCACCTCCGTGAAACAGTTGAACAGCGAGTACGCCGTGCGCGGTCGATACTCTTCCCGCGTCGGTCGGCGCCATTCCTCGACGACCAGCGGCAGCAACCGCAGTCCGATGATCTTGCGTTCGTAGGCTTGCAGCAGCAGCGAGTTGGCCCGGTCGTCGTTGAGTTTGCGGGCCTGCATCTGTTCGATCCAGCCGGCCGCCGAAGACTTGTACTGGTCGAGCGACGCCACGGCACGAGCCAAGCCTTCCAAGTACCGCTCCTGACCGAACCGCGTGTGCTTCTTGCTGACGACGATCTCGCTGGTGAAGGCGAGATTGTCGCAGACGAAGACCCGTTGGCCGCAGCAGAAGCCGATCGGAAAGCTCTGGTCGTTGGAGTTGCGGATGCCGACCGCCAACGACACGCCTTCTACGATTGACGTCGTCAAATCGAGCGTACCGAAGAACCTGGCGCCGCCGTGCGATACCGACAGCCGGCTGCGGCAGATCGCGAAACCGGCGCCTTCGATGGCTTCGCAGACCGAATCGAGCACGGCCCGATGCGCCAGCGGGAACCAAGTCCGCGTCGGCGCCGGCGGTTCGATCGTGGCGAGCTCCGCGGCGTTGACTTGGCGAGCGCCGCAATGATTCACGAGCGTAGAACTGACCATCAATACTCCCTCCAGAACGAGATTTGAGACGGAGGAAGTCGAACGGAGACGTTCGACAAGCGATCGCAACAGCTACGCGATCGCTCGGGTATCATGACGCGGCTTTGGCCGCGATTTAGCTGCGCGCTCTGATGATGCCGATCATCACGATCATCGCCGCATAGTTGACCTTGCGGTTCGATCGCCGTAGGATCAAGCAAGATGTAAGTGGCCGCCGTTGTGCAGGCCTGACATCGGCGGCGTAAGCCGCCCTGGAGCGTCGGTGTTCCCACTGACATTGGCGACAAGAGTCGCATCTCGGTCGTGACGGCCGATGGAGCTAAGTGCAGCTAAGCTGTCGGCTTTAATGGGTTCAGTGGCAAAGCGGCGTGATCTTACGACGCGTCCTGATGACTTCGTCGATCGCAGCGGCGTCGACTGAGCGAAAGCATCAACGACACGTGCGGCCTCGTGCGCATCGGTCTGCTCGGTGGCGAGCAAACTTCTTCGATGCGTTTGGAGATACGGCGCAGAGCCGGGTGAACACCTGAATCGTCATAGACGTCGCGTCGTCAGGATAGTCCAGCCGAGTGCTACTGCGCTGGCGAGCCGAGGCATTTTGCACCGGCGCAAATCAAGCAACTTCTTATCCGGAGACTCATCATGTCGTGTTTCAACGCTGTCGCGGTTACTTTCTTTGGGCAGTTCATCTGCTACGGAGTGACACATACGTGGGACGCGGGCAACCTTAGTTCGATAGGCAAATCGCTTGCGAAAATTCACCCGTGCGGGACCTTTCGTGAGTTGGAGCTGTCACTTGAAGCGAAACGTGACTTGGAATTTGAATTGAGCCGCTATCCGACCGTCGATTACTTGTTGGTGATCGCGCCGCCGCCGATGTGCTACTACATCGCGGCTTACCTCAAGCCGAGGTTTGAGGGAAAGATCGAGGTCAAGAGCAGCCCCTGGATCGGCGAGCCCCAAGTCCTCCAAGCGCTCGACGCGAAGTTCTACGAGTTGCTGCGGCAGGCGAATAGGAAAGCGATCGCCCGCAAGCCGTAGCATAAACCGCCGAAGCCGACGAAACCCAAAGGCTCGGCCAAATAGCGAACGGCTGCGGCTGTCAGAAGTAGTTCCTACGCCCATTCTGCGGTGCCTCCGCCGAAGAATGGGCTTCTTTCTTCAATCGCGCAGGCAGTCGCTCGGTTGCAGCAAACACGGCCGTGGCTCACGGCGACATTGATGCCGAGAGCGGCTCGGCGAAATACCGATGGGACAAGTTAAAGCAGCG
>JAFLCO010000317.1:0-3394 GCA_017303535.1 Planctomycetota bacterium | reverse complement strand
CTTCCCAATACGACCTCGGTACACGTCGAACACGACCGGATCGTTGTCGGCAGGGACACTATTGCATTAACGCACGGTATTCCAACCATGGAGCACAATCGAAGGCGGCAGTTGCAGTTCGACCTGTTCCGCAGTTATTACGATCGAGGCCTGTATAACCCACAGAACGCGGCTCATCGCGTACCGTCACGACGTCGAAGGTAGCACCGCGACGACTACCGGCCTCCGCGGACCCGGCCGCGCGGCGTCCATTCACTTAAGAGCTTCTCACCGCATTCCTGACTCATAATGGCTCGGCTACGCCGCGGTACTTGCCCTTCGGCCGCCGCGACGTTTTTCCAAACTCGCCCGAACTGCGGCAGAGTCATACATTCGCCATTATTAGGGCGTTCCAGCACTAGAACATATCTCGCCTTACCCACTCGGTTCTTGTACGTCGATTTTCGGACGACTCGCGCCGGAGGCCCTACGTCGTGCGACCGCTTATTGGCACGTGTGCAATCAATGATCCAGTTGTCCTTTTGAATATCCCCGAACCATTTAGGCTTTCGGCAGAATCGGATCCAACCGACTTCACAGTTTTCCGGATTCGCTAACTCACGCTTTGCCTCCTTTTCAATTCGGTCGATGGCCGGCCGATCTGCTTCGGCGTTGATGTACCGGAGGCCGCCGATGAACCACACCTTCGCCCGACGTCGCCCCTTCGGCACCTGCCGGACCGTCCTAGCCGCTTTGAATTTCGGCGGCTTATAAGCGGCAATGCACTCTTGCAAGTAACGGTCCCGAACCGGCTCAACGCACAGCTTGGCTATGTACTTCTTCGCGCTCGCTACGGCACCCTGTGAATTTGTCAGCAGGCCCGACTCGTCGAGATAGTTGCGAGCGTTCTGCGACACGTTCGCCGACGATGAAATGACGACGTCGTCGATGACGACAACCTTCGCGTGTAGTGATGCCCGAGTAAAAATGTGCACGCCGCGTTTCATCAACTTGCGGATTTCCTTCGGGTTCGTTACGCCCTGACGCACGGCACCCAAGCTCATGTCGACCACGAGCGTGTCACCCTTCCGTAACGGCAACAACTCAGCTCCGCCTGTGCCGAGGTAGCTTACGGCCGCCATGACCCGCTTTGCCGACGGCACGCGGGCGTCTATCTCTTCCCAGATTTCGCGACGAGTTAGAAATCGCGTCATAGTCATCGGTGCATTTTCCTGCGAAGCATCGTGCCAGGGCTTTGCTGTAGTGCGATGGCGAATGGCGTTCTCACCATGCTTTGCCGGCTCGTGGCGAACTGTTGCCGGCCGGCGCATAATAACCAGCCTACCCTACCGCAGAGGTGTCCGCCCTTGCCCACTCCGGAACAAAAAGCTCGTGAACTGATCGACGCGAAACTGGCCGCGGCCGGCTGGATCGTACAGCCGTACGCCCAGATGAACCTGGGTGCCGGGCAAGGATTGGCGGTGACTGAGTTCCCCGGGGCGAACGGCCCGGCGGACTATTTACTCTATGTCGACGGCAAAGCTCTCGGCGTTGTCGAAGCCAAGCCGGTCGGCCACTCGCTTCGAGGCGTCGAAGGTCAATCCGCCAGCTACGCCGACGGCCTCTCGCCGCAGTTGCCCGCCTGGCGCCGGCCCCTGCCGTTTCTTTACGAGTCCACCGGCGAACTGACGCAGTTCACGAATTGGCTCGAACCGCACGCCCGCAGCCGCGAGGTCTTCTCCTTCTTCCGCCCCGAAACGCTTCTCAGCATGGTGCGTGAAGAGAAGCCGTTGCGCGCCCGGCTTCGTGAAATGCCCGAGGTGCCCGAAGCGGGACTCTGGCCCAAGCAGCATACGGCCATCGTCAACCTGGAAAAATCGCTCAAGCTCAACAAGCCCAAAGCCCTGATCCAGATGGCCACCGGCTCCGGCAAGACGTTCACGGCCGCCAACATCGCCTACCGACTCATCAAACACGGCCATGGTCGCCGCGTGCTGTTCTTGGTAGACCGCACCAATCTCGGCACGCAGACCCTCAAAGAGTTCCAGCAGTTTCAACCGCCGGGCGAACGACATACGTTCGACAAGCTCTATAACCTTGCCTTTCCGCGCAAGAACAGTTTCGACCCGATCAACCGCGTCATCATCACGACGATCCAGCGGCTCTATTCCGTGCTCACCGGTCAAGAAGACCTGGCCGAGGAAGACGAAGAGCATTCAGCCTTTGAGGGTCCGGGTGCTTTCAAAAAGCCGCCGGTGCCGATCACGTACAACAAGTCCTTGCCGCCGGAATTCTTCGACGCCATCATCGTCGACGAGTGCCACCGCTCCATCTACAGCGTTTGGGGCGACGTCCTCAAATACTTCGACGCCTCATTGATTGGCCTCACAGCAACGCCCAGCAAGCAAACGATCGGCTTCTTCGACCGCAACTTGGTGATGGAATACAACCACGCCCAGGCCGTCGCCGATCGGGTCAACGTCCCGTACGACGTCTACGAGATCCGCACCAAGATCACGTCCGGCGGCAGCACGGTCGATGCCGGCTATCATGTCGGCAAACGCAGCCGCAAGACCCGCGCTGAGCGACAGGAACAACTCGACGACGACCTAACTTATGCGGCTGATGAACTCGATCGCTCGGTCGTCGCCGTCGATCAGATCCGTACGGTTGTCAGAACTTTTCGCGACAAGCTCTTCGTCGACCTATTTCCCGATCGCCGGGAAGTCCCCAAAACGATCATCTTCGCCAAAGACGACTCCCACGCCGACGATATCGTCCGCATCGTCCGCGAGGAGTTCGAGAACGCCGGTAACGATTTCTGTCAGAAGATCACCTACCGCACGGGCACGATTCGTCTGACCGATAAGGTTGTCGATCCCGACGGCCAAGAGCGGGAAGTCGTGCGCTACGAAAAGATCAAAGGCCAAACCGGCGAAGACGTCCTGACGGCCTTCCGGAACTCCTACAATCCGCGGATTGCGGTCACCGTCGACATGATCGCCACCGGTACCGATGTAAAGCCGGTCGAAATCGTCTTCTTCATGCGTTCGGTCAAAAGCAGCAACTACTTCGAGCAAATGAAAGGCCGCGGCGTGCGGGTTATCTCGAAAGACGAACTCGCCAAGGTCACGCCGGCCGGCGAGGCGGAAGACGGCCGAGCATTGCCGCAGCCGAACAAAACCCGCTTCGTCATCGTCGATGCCGTCGGCGTCTGCGAGCAGAGCAAGGCCGAGCGCGGGCCGATCGACCGTAAGCCGGCCCAGTCGCTCAAGCAGGTCTTCGATTACGTGAAGGCCGGCGGCACTGACGCCGACGCGGCCGGAGCTTTGGCGGGCAAGCTCACCCGCTTAGCTCGCGACATGAGCGATGCTCAGCATGAAGAAGTTCGCCGTCACGCGGGCGGTCGAAGCGT
>JAFLCO010000316.1 GCA_017303535.1 Planctomycetota bacterium | reverse complement strand
GAAGAAGGGCGTACGCGTCAACGCGATCAGCCCGGGCTTCTTCCCAGCCGAGCAAAACAAGAAGCTCCTCTTCAACGACGACGGCACCTACACCGAGCGCGGCGGACAAATCATCGGCCACACCCCGATGGGCCGCTTCGGTACTTCAGAGGAACTCGCAGGCGCGTTGGTCTGGCTCGCCGCACAGAAAGCGTCGTCGTTCGTGACGGGCCAAAACATCGTCGTCGACGGCGGCTTTTCCAGTACCACGATCTAGTCCGTTGTCCGTGGTCAATTGTCAGTTGCAACGGACTATGGACCACTGACAACGAACAACGGACAAAACCCAATCAATCGATCTCACCACTTCAAATAGGATTTCTCCAGCATGTGCGCCTTAAAGATTCGAACCGACGCCTGTGAACTCGATTTCCTCTCGCTTGGCGCGCTCGTACATCGGCTCGATCCGGGCATCATTCCGTTCCGCAAGGCCACGTCGTTCGACGTTCACGTCTCCGGCGGCGAATACAACGTGTCGGCCAATCTCGCTGATTGTTTCGGCTTGAAGACCGGCGTCGCCACGGCCATGGTCAACTACGGCATCGGCGAACTCGTGCAGGCCCGCGTTCGCGAGAAGGGCGTGCGTCCGTACTACAAGCATTTCGAGCACGACGGCGTCCGCGGCCCGAACATCGCGACGGTCTACAGCGACCAAGGTCACGGCGTTCGCGCTCCCGTCGTCTTCTACAATCGGGCCAACGAAGCCGGCGCGATGCTGAAGCCGGGCGACTTCGATTGGAAGGCCATCCACGCCGCCGGCTGCCGGTGGTTCCATTCCGGCGGCATCTTCGCCGCGTTGTCCCCGACGACTTCGGAGTTCGTTCGACTTGAACTATCGCGCCAAGCTTTGGTCGGCTCTGCCGGGCGGTGCGAAGAAGGGCCAGGAGATGATCGCGAAGATCGTCGAAAACGTCGACGTGCTCATCGGCAACGAAGAAGACTTGCAGAAGGGACTCGGTATCGAAGGGCAGGACGTCGAAGCGAAGTCGAAGCTCGATCCGGAAGCGTTCTTCGGCGTCATTGAAAAGGCCGTGAAGAAATTCCCCAACGTCAAGGGCGTGGCCACCACCCTCCGCGAAGTGCACTCGACCAACCGCCACGATTGGGCGGCCGTCGTGTGGCTTGAAGGTGAGAAGTTCGTCAGCCCGACGATGCAACTCGACGTCATCGACCGGATCGGCGGCGGCGACGGCTTCGCGGCGGGCCTGATCTACGGCTTGCTCGCCGGTAAGAAACCGGAAGAAGCTCTGCGACTCGGCTGGGCTCACGGCGCCCTGCTCACGACGTTCCCCGGCGACGTGACGATGGCCAAGCTCAGCGAAGTGGAGCAACTCGCCAAGGGTGGCTCGGCCCGCGTGCAGCGTTAGTCGAACCTTTTCCGTTACCGGTATGCGAACCACGCGGCCGGTCGTCTTCTTTGCGAAGGCGGCCGGCCGTTTTTGTTTAAGGGTCGACGACAGTTCGACGCGTTCAAGGGGTTGCCGCCTGCGAGACAAATCGAGCGACATCGACGAGACCAAATCATGAATTCGACAGATCGGGCATCGCAAATTTTGCCGCGACTGAGAGCGTCGTTTATGCTGAAGCCGTTGCGAAGCGCCCAGCCGATGTCGCGCTACGAGTCTTATTGCCGGAGTTGTTGCCGCATGGTGCGCTGGTGTCTCGTCGCGATGTTGCCGATGTTCGCGGTACTATCGATCGGACATTCGATCGATGCCGCCGAATCTGCGGCGGCCGGCGATGTTGCCGCGGAGCTGCAATCGTTCTTGCGACAACATTGCGTCGCTTGTCATGGTGCGGACGTTCAAGAATCGGACCTTCGACTCGATACGCTTTCCGGCGATCCACTGAACCCGGACGTCGAAGAAATCTGGACCAACGTGCTGGCCCGAATTGCGCACGGCGAGATGCCGCCGCGAGGTGAACCGCGGCCGGAGGCGCGGAGCCTGGAACAGGCCGTGGCCGCGTTACAACGAAGTCTGGCCGACGCGGCTCGACGAACGGCACACCTGAAACCAGGGCGAGGGCCGCGGCGGTTGAACCGCGTGGAGTACGAGAACTCAGTCAATGCGCTACTCGGCACCGATCTACCGCTGGCAAGTATGTTGCCGGAAGACGGGCTCGCCGACGGGTTCGATAAGGTCGGCCGGGCCCTGAACATCTCGCCCGTACAAGTCGAGCGGTATATGGAAGCGGCCGACGTCGCGCTGACGGAAGCAATGACGGCGCGGCCGAAAGTTCCGCTGACCGCGCGGCGCTACAACTTGTGGGACGATTCCGGCATCGCGCGGCGCACGTTCACCAAGAACGGTGTGTGGGCCGAGAACGACGACGCCGTGCTGGCGTTCTACACCAACGACAAGTTCTTCAACGTCGTCACGTTCAACGCGCCGGTCCGCGGCAAGTATCGCATTCGCGTCTCCGCCTACGGTACGCTGATGGGCGAGGGTGCGAAACGGTCCCAGTCGCCCGTCCAGTTAGCGATCCACGGCGGGGCGTTTCGTACGACCAATCGCGTGTCGCACTTGGTCGGTTTCTTCAGCACCAAGTGGGAAGAGCCGCAGGTGTTCGAAGCGGTCGATCTGCTCGAGGCCGGCCATTCCTTCAAGCTAACGATCGCCGGACGACCGCCGTACACCTTTTACGCCGACCAGTTTGTGGGGCCGGCGCTTGCGATTGAATGGTTTGAAATCGAAGGACCGCTCGAGGATGGTTTGTCCGAGCGGCAACAGGCCTTGGTCTACGACGGCGTCGATCCGCGACAGGGCACGCCCGGCGACGCTCGACGGTTGTTGCACCAGTTCGCCGAACGAGCCTTCCGCCGACCGACGACCGTAGCGGACATCGCGCGGTATCAGGCCGTGATGGATGCGCAGTTTGCCGCGGGTGCCACGTTTCAGGCGGCGCTCAAGGTCGGGATGAAGACGATTCTCTGTGCGCCGGAGTTCCTGTTCGTCGACCGTGATGCCGCGAATGACGGACTCGGGCAGGCGGACGACTATGCGATTGCGAGCAGGCTCTCGTACTTCTTTTGGAGCGCGCCGCCCGATGCGGAATTGCTCGCGGCGGCGAAATCGGGGCGGCTGAAGAATGCCGACGAGCGACGAAGCCAAGTCGAGCGGATGCTGGCCGACGGTCGAGCTTCCTTCTTCACGCGGCACTTTCTCGATCATTGGCTCGATCTGAAGAAGATCGACTTCACGACGCCCGACAAGGAGCTTTATCCGGAGTTTGACGAACCGCTGCGCGACGCGATGGTCCGCGAAACGCGAGCGTTTTTCGATGACCTTGTTCAGAGCGACGGCAGCGTGCTGAACTTCATCGACTCCGACTATGCCATGCTCAACGAACGATTGGCGCGGCACTATGGTATCGAGGGCGTGCGCGGCGACGACATTCGCAAAGTATCGCTGCCGCCGGGTTGCGTGCGCGGCGGAGTATTGACTCAAGCGAGCGTGCTGAAAGTTACGGCCGACGGCACCGTCACCTCGCCGGTACTTCGTGGAGTGTGGTTGCTCGATCGCGTCCTGGGCCGACCGGTTCCGCCGCCGCCGCCCGGAGTTCCGGGCGTCGAGCCGGATATTCGCGGGGCGACGACGATCCGCGAGCAATTGGCGAAGCATCGGCAGTCGGAAAGCTGCGCCGGTTGCCATAGCCGCATCGATCCGCCGGGCTTCGCTTTGGAGAGCTTCGACCCGATCGGCGGAGCACGGGAGACGTATCGTGTGGTCGATCCGCAGAAGCCGGGCCTCATGGTCGACGGCAAACGTGTGAAGTATTCGCATGGTCGCGCGGTCGAGGCGGGCGATGAGATGTCCGACGGACGGACGTTTGCCGACGTGCGAGAGTTTCGCCGGCTGCTGCTCGCCGAACCGCGGCCGATCGCGGAAAACGTGGCGGCGAAATTGCTAACGTACGCACTTGGTCGCGAACTCGATGCCGCCGACCATGAGGAAATTCGCGAGATCGTTGAGCGGTTGGAGCCGCGAAGTTACAGATTGCGGTCGATGATCAAAGAGTTGGCGGCCGGCGACGTTTTCGTCGGCCGATAGAGTAAGTAATCAAGAGCACTGGTGGGCAAGCTACCAGTGGCACCCGATGAGTTCTGATAGACAACAGAATTGGTCACGACGTCGCTTTCTCAAAGCCTCGGGCGTAACGTTGGCATTGCCGCTTTTGGATGCCTTCGCTCCTCGCGTACAGGGCAACGTTGTGTCGGCCCCGCCGCGTCGGTTCTTGGGCATCTGCCACTCGCTGGGCTTTTACGCGCCGAACCTCTTTCCGGTAAAGGCCGGGCGCGACTATGAACTGACGCCTTACTTGAAGCTTATCGAGCGGCACCGTGAGCGGTTTACGATCTGCTCCGGCGTCTCGCATCCGGAAGTCGACGGCGGGCACTTCTCAGAAGCCTCGTTCTTGACGACGGCCCCGCATCCCAAGAGCAGCAGCTTTAAGAACACGATCTCGCTCGATCAGTACATCGTCGAGCGAACCGCCCCGGCGACGCGATTTCCGTTTCTTGCACTGGCGACGGCCCGCGGGACGATGTCTTGGACTTCCGGCGGGGTCCCAATCCCGTCGGAGAATAGCCCGTCGGCGGTTTTCAAGAAGTTGTTCGTCGAAGGGACGCCGGAAGAGGCGGCCGAACAAGTGCATAAGCTCGACACCGGCCGCAGCGTGCTGGATGCGGTGCTCGAACAAACGCGGCGGATGCACAAGTCGCTCGACGCGGGTGATCGCGACAAACTCGACCAATACATGACGGCCGTGCGCGACGTCGAAGGGCGGTTGCAATCGGCCCAAGCTTGGGTAAAGCGGTCGAAGCCGAAAGTCGACGCGCCGATTCCGGCCGACAATCCGATCGAAGCCGACGTCACGGGGCGCGGCCGGTTGCTCTTTGACCTGGTGCAACTGGCGTTCAGCACCGATTCGACGCGCGTCGTTACGATCAGCATGGATGCGGCGGGGCCGGGGCTGCATCCGTTGCCGGGCGTGAAGACCGGGCATCACAATCTTTCGCACCACGGCTTGGATGATGCGAAGCTTGCCGAGTTGCGATTGATTGAAGAAGCGCAGATGCACATGTACGGCCACCTGCTCGACAAGTTGCATGGCGCGACCGAGCAAGGCGGCACGCTGCTGGATCGCACGGCCGTCGTGTTCGGCAGCAACTTGGGGAATGCCAGCAGCCACGATACCCGTAACATGCCGATCTTTCTGGCCGGCGGCGGTTTTCGGCACGGGCAGCATCTGTCGTTCGACCGAACGAACAATTACCCGCTGGCCAACGCATACGTCTCGATCTTGCAGCGGATGGGTATTGAGACCGATCGCTTCGGTTCGGCGAGCGCAACGATGCGCGGCTTGGAGCCGACGACGGACACCTAACTTCCGACAACGCCGCAACATCGCCGGCACGGCTGCCGCACCTAAATAAGGCTTGGTAAAGTTTGACGCCTACCATGAAGGCAGCTGATGCAAACACCCCGTGTGCGTCGATGGAACACAGGTGATTGTGCGTTTGGGACCACACGACACGGCGGTAGTGTGAGATGAAGACGACCTGGATTGTTGCGGCGGTTTGCTTGGCGGCGGGAACTGCGCGCGGAGCAGGATTGCAAACTCCGAGTCTAACGCCGGACTTTGAACCGTTTGCGACGCAAGCAGCTTCTGAAGCCGCCGGCGAATTGGATCTCGTGGAGTGTTGCCGGATCTGCCGGCAAAAGGCCGCCGGCGGCGCTCTGAAGCCGTGGTCGTTCGCGCTGACGCAAACGGCCGATTTCGGAACAAGCCTCGCGCTGCCGATCGGGCTCACGCCGTCGAATACTTTGCTTTCGCCGATCGGCGATGCGAGCCAAGCCGCCATTCTCACGGGTTCGCAGGCGCAATTGCTCGGCATCCTTGGCAACCTCGGCATTCTGCCGGTGCCGCCGGGTACCGACGTCCAAGGCGTGTTTGAAGACGACTTTCAATTTCAGACGACCGCGGCGACGAGCTACCAGCGTGAACTCGGCGAATTCGGCGTGCTCACGGCCGGCTATAGCTATTACCAAAACCTGCACCCGGACCTCGACGAACTCGATCTGCAAAGCCACACGCCGACGGTGCAACATGCGATTCAACTTACCGACCGCATCACGCTGACGAACTACTACACATACTCCTACTACTTCCTCTCAGGTAGCTCGTTTGTGAGCCAGAACCGAATCGGCAGCACGGCGGTGTTGCGGGCTAATGATCGCTGGGACTTCGGACTCGGCACGAACTACGCCAACGCCAACTTTCGCGGCGGCTCGCAGTTTCTCAACTCCGACAACTACGCCGGCACGCTGGAAGCCACGCGGTACCTGGACGAAGGCCGTAACAACTACATCAAGGCAGGCTACGGGGCCGGCTACTCCGACGCCGTGTTGAGCGGGTTCGCGTATCAACTCAACAGCGTCTTTACGGTCATTCGCTTTCTGTACGGCAACGAATTTCGCAACGAAGTGCGGTTGAGCGGCGGCTACGGACGGTACGATTTTATCGGGGTCGACCCGATCCAATCGACCATCTTCCGCGCCGACAACATCTACAACGCCGGCCTCTTCTACGGCCGCAAGATCGGCGACAACTGGCAAGTGTTCGCTCAATACAGCTACCTGAAGAGCAACTCGAACGTCGCTCGGCAGCTCTACAACTCGGACCTGATCTCGCTGGGAGTGACTTACGCCCGCTAAGCGAAAGCCGCGGCTTGGGCTTCGTGTTCAACCGCGGCGAGCTTATGTCGTCGGCGGCGGAGCACAAAGCCGCCGCAGCAAGCGCCCCCTAGCATCAGCAAGCTGCTCGGCTCGGGCACGGCGGCGTAATTGATGTAGAGGTCGTTGCCTTCCAGGCTGACCCAAAATTGCCCCGCGGCGGGCGTGAAGGCGTTGCCCGTTCCAAACACGCCGAAGCCCTCGACATTGCCTTGGACTTGAAACGTGTCGGCTGCGAATCCGCTGACGCCCGCGGTTCGGACGAACAGCATGTGATAATTGCCTGCGACGGGATCGAAGGGGTTCTGCGACGAGAGCGTCGCGTGAGTGACGCCGTCGGCTTGCAGTGCGTCGATGCGTAGCGCGATGGGGCCGGTCAGGGCGAGCGTGCTGCCGGTGAGATTGAGATAGTCCCAGTCGCTGCCGGCCGCAGCGTCGCTAGTGCCCGGTGTCTTGAACTCGAAGTACACGCTGCTGCCGGCGTTCCAAATGTTCGACGCGCCGGACACCATCAGCGTGCCGACGCTATTGCCGGGCGAAATCACGCCATTGATCGTAACGACGTCGCTTGCCGAACCG
>JAFLCO010000315.1 GCA_017303535.1 Planctomycetota bacterium | reverse complement strand
GATTTTGAACACGTTGCGCACGGCCAAGCCGGATTTGTCTTTCTTGCCGGCGTCGTACGTGGCGAACCAAGTTTGATTGGTCTCGACGTCGCGATAGCCGTGCCCGGCAAAATAGAAGATCAAGAAATCTCCTTCGTCGGTCTGGTCGAGCAGTTCCGCGAACTTCGCTTGGACGTTGACCTTCTTGGCCTTGGCGTCTTGCAGATACACGATCTGCTCACTCGGCACGCCCGAGTCGCGTAGCAGCTTGATGAGTTGCGCATCGCTGCGATTCTTCATGGCCGCCGGGAACGACGCCCAAATATCGGAATGCTGCCACTCCAAAATGCCGACCGCGAAGACCCAGGTCCGCTCGGGATTCCAGCCGAGTTCGTCGGCCTGCGCCGTCGGGACAGTAAGCGCGGTTACGACTCCGACCGCGGCGGCGACGATCAGGCTTCGGACGTTTGCCAAAGAATTGTTTGCTTTGCCGTTGCGGAACATTTAGAAACTCGCGGGGATGGCAAATCGAGAAGAGTTGCGGCCATGAACTTCGAGTGGAATCCGGAAAAGGCGGCTGCCAATTTGCGGAAGCATCAAATTGCTTTTGCCGAGGCGGCGACGGTTTTTGCGGATGCCGCTTCGAAAACGGTTTTCGACGAATATCACTCCACGGCGGAAGATCGATATCTGACGATTGGTATGAGCGATGTAGGGAGAGTATTACTTGTCAGCCACACCGACCGAAATGATAATATAAGAATCATCAGTGCGCGGAAGGCGACTCGTCGCGAGCGAGAATTCTATGAACGACCATAATCGATTAGGCGATTCCGTCGACCAAGACGACATGCTGCCGGAATACGATCTTGGGCAAATGGGGCCGGCGATCGTCGGCAAATATGCGGAGCGATTTCGACAGGGAACGAATCTCGCCAAACTTGAGCCCGATGTCCGAGCCGCTTTCCCGACCGATGCCGCCGTTAACGACGCCCTGCGTTCGCTGTTGCCGCCGCCACTTCCTCAATAACAGCCTTCTATCTACGGCGTTTTGGGTTTGGCGAAATCCCACTTCGGGTTCAGCTCCAGTTTCAGGTTGCGGTAGCGGACTTCCGTCGGGCCGCCGGAGTGCAATTGTAGGGCGAAGACGCCGCTGCGCATCCCGGCCGGATCGGCGAGGTCGACGCACGTACGGCCGTTGAGTTTCGTTTGCACGCGCGAGCCGACGGCCGTGATTTCATACGTGTTCCACTCGCCGGATCGCAAGTGCTTCTCACCACCCGCGTCTCCCGCTGCAGGCCACAGCAGCCCGCGGCCGTGCTCTTCGTACAATTTGCCCCACCAGCCCGGGCCGACATCCGCTTGATACCCGCGGACGCTGCCGGGCGTTTCCGTAACACTGCGAAATTGCACGCCGCTGTTGCCGCGATTGTCGACGAGTTTCACTTCCAGCGTCAAGCGGAAGTCGCCGGCCGCGAGTTCGCTCACGAGAAATTCATTCTTCGCAAGTCCTGAAGTCGTGCGGCCGACGAGTTCGCCGTTCTCCACGCTCCAGAGTTCGCGATTGCCGGTCCAGCCCGTCAGGTCGCGGCCGTTGAACAGGCTCTTGGCGTTCTCGACGGTCGCGGCCATCGGTACCTGAGCGGGCGTTGCGAGGTAGGCGAACAGGCCGCGGACTTCGTCTTCGGTCAGCGGCTTCAGTATGTCTTCCGGCATCATCGATTTCTTGCTCGCCTCGCGCGAGTCGATCTCGTTCTTCGGCACGATCAGCGTTTCCGTGGCCGTCACAAGCGTGAGCGACGTCGGAGTTTCGTCCCGCACGAGGCCGGTCAGCACGCGACCGTCGGATGTTTCCAGGACGTGCGGAATGTAGTCGCGACCGATCAATGCACTGGGGTCGAGAATGTTTGAGAGCAGATAATCGAGATTGGCCCGATTGCTGCCGGTCAATTCCGGCCCGATTTTGCCGCCGGTGCCGAAGAGCGTGTGGCACTGCGCGCAGGCCTTCGCGAATACGGCCCGACCGAGATGCTTGTCGGCCGGTTTCGGATGCGGTGCGGTGACCAAACGCTGATATTCGCGAATGAGCCGCAGCCGCTCCTCGGGCGTGTCGTTGACGTTGCCCCAGACTTCGACGATCCGCTTCTCCAGCGCGGCATCCTTCAAGTTGCGCAGCTGGCGAATCAGGTCGGCCGAAAGGTCAGCTCGCGGCACCGTGCCCGCAGCCACGGCGTCGAGCAGGGCTTGGCCGTACGCAACGCGCGAAGAAAGCGTTCCGAGTGCATCGCGCATTTCGGCAGGCGTTAGCGAAGCATAAATGCCGAGCACGGTTTGCGGCACGGCCGGATCGTCGTAAGCGGCCATCCCGCGTAGAGCCGCGCCGCGCATCGTCTTATCGTCGAGCAAGACCTTCAACTGAGGAATGAAATTCTCGACGCGGGCCTTCAACAGGGCCGTCAATGCCGCCTGTCGACGCTCGAGCGGCGCCGCGCCGTCGAGTGCGACGCCAGTCAACTTGTCGACGGCCCCGGCATCGCCGAAAGTCAGTCCCAGACCATCGGCAAGTTCTCGAACCTCGCCGTCGGCAGCGGTCGCCAAAGCCGCATAGGCCTTGCCCCACGAAGGAGGCGCAGCGACGCGCCGAGCCCCTTGCAGGCCGGCCGTCAGTTCGCGCAAGGTCAATCGTAGTAGCGGCTCCTCCGTGGGAAGATTGCCGAGAATCAACTCAAAGACTTCCGGATCGCCCTGCTGCGCCAATCGCCGCACTAAGAAGGCACGCACGGAGTCGATGCGGCAAGTGAAGAGCAACGTCGCCGCCAAATACGGGTTGTGTTCGACGATCGACTCGGCGGCATACCAATACAACAGCGGCAAATTGTGATCGCCGGCGTCGTCGGCCTGCTTGAGCAGATAGAGCAGAAACTGAAACCGGTCGGAATGATGAAACTTCGGTAGGACCGAGGCGATGTACCGTCGTACGACCGGCGACTTGAGCGGATAAACCGCATTGCTGATTTGCTGTTCCGTTAGAAGGGGACGTGCCGCGTCGCAGGCCAGCCGGATGCACCAACCTTTCACATGTTCGCTCGGGTCGCCCTGGATGAGATTCTCAAGTACGTTTGCTCCGCCGCCGGTCACGTGCCAGGCCCATAGCGCACGAAGGCGGCGAGTGTCGTCGGGATGCATCGTCATGACTTCGACTAAGCGGCGTTGCGCATCCAGCTCAATCGCGCCTTTCACCGCGGCCCGCTCTTGTAGGATGCGGCGGGCATGGCGGACGTACCAGTCGTTGGGGTTGAGCACCTGTTCGGCGAGTTCCAAGTCCGAGAGCTTTTTCAGATCGACTTTTGTCGGCGTCGGCTTGCCGTAGGTCACGCGGAAGATGCGGCCGTTGCTGCGATCGTGAACGTCGATCTCGCGGCGGTGGCATTGTTGCCGGTCGTACCAATCGATCATCCACATGTCGCCGTCGGGGCCGTACGTGAAGTAGAGAATCTGCGACCAGGAGTCGTTCGAGAGCAAGAAGTCGGGAGCCCGATCACCGACGTAGCCGGAGCCCTGCGGCGTCAGTTGATCCTGGTTGAGCCGAGCCCCGTGGATGTTGTTCATGAAGATCTGGTCGCGATACTTGGCCGGCCATTTGCCGCCGAGATAGATCATCGCGCCGCTATGGGCATGTCCACCGCCGCCGGAATCGCTCTTGTTGTTGCCGGCGTGCGGCGTCGCGCCGATCCAGTGCCGGTGCTTGGCGATCGTCTTAATGTCGTCGTAGGTGTACGGATTAAAGTGCGAGCCCGCCTGGCGGTGATAGCGGCCGTTTTGAATCACGTGAAACAAGTGCGGAATCACGCAGGCCGTGAGGAAAGCTTCGCCCCGATCGTTGAAATCGACGCCCCAGGGGTTGCTCGTCCCTTGCGCGAAGACCTCGAACTCGTGCCGCACGGGATGGTAGCGCCAGATGCCGGCGTTGAGCGGCGTCCGCTTGTCGTCGGGCGTGCCGGGTTTGCCGACGCGGGAGTGCGTGAAGACGCCGTGGCAACCGTAGAGCCAGCCGTCGGGCCCCCAGATAAACGAGTTCAACGTTTCGTGCGTGTCTTGCGAGCCCCAGCCGTCGAGCAGCACTTGCGGCGGACCGTCAGGACGGTCGTCGCCGTCGGCATCCGGCACAAACAATAACTCCGGCGCCGCGCCGATGTAGACGCCGCCGAAACCGAGTTCGAGCCCGCTGACGAGGTTCAGCTTGTCGATGAAAACCTTCCGCGAGTCGAAGCGACCGTCGCCGTCGGCGTCTTCGAAAATGAGCACGCGGTCGCGAGCTTCCTCCGGTTTTACTTTAATCGGGTACGAATACGCCTCGGCCACCCAGAGTCGGCCGCGATCGTCGAGCGCCATCGCGATCGGCTGCTGCACGTCCGGTTCGCCGGCGAAGAGCGTGGCCTGAAAACCCTCGGGCAATGTCATCGCCTTGGCAGCGGCCTCAGGCGAGAGACCGTTGTGTTTGAAGAGATCATCGGGCGGAATCGATGGTGCCTGGCCTTTGGCGGCGACCGGTTGCCCACCGCTGATGTTTTTGGCCGGCTCACGATCGGGAAAGTTCGGCTTCGAAGCGTACAGCCGGAAGTCGTCGAAGTTGATATGTCCCCAGTGGCCCGTGTGCTCGTCGACGATGCGGACGAACAACTCTTGGCCTTGGTGAGCACGGAGGTCGATCGCCACCGGCTCGAGGTTTTCGATGTTGCGACCGGAGCCGGTCCAGACGATTTCACTATTGTCTCGCCGTACGACTTCGACGCGCGTCTCGCGATGCCCGCCGCCGCCGATGCGCAGCCCTGCCCAAGGTTGCGTGGCGCGAAACGGGGCGCTCGTGAGCGTGCCGGTCGGTTTGTCGAGCACTTTCTCATAGCCGCCGAGCCAATACCTTCCTTGATGCGCGCTAATGCCGCGCTTCCGCACGGCCACCGTGTCCCCTTCGATCGGCTGTTTGGCGAAAGCTTCGCCGGTCGCGGTCCAATCGGCGAGCGTGCCGGTCTCGAAATCAAGATTGAGCGGACGGCCGTCGCTCGCCGTCGGCAGCTTGCCGTCGGCCGAGAGCGATTCCGCCGCCGGCAGCAACATTGCCGACGCAACGAGCAGCCCGAAAGTGGAAAGTGCGCGAAGGTGCCACGCAGCGTGAGCGGAACGCATGCAAAGTTCTCACAACTGGAGAATAGGGCGGGCTGGGCGAGGGAGCCGCTCGTCGTGGGCGTGGCGATGCGGCACTCTTTAGCCTAGACGACGCTCTGCGGCACGCCATGAGAGAAACCGGCGGAACCGTTGAGCTTTTTTACGGCGGAGGACCTGCCGATCTGCGTCAAAGCCGGCAGCCACTTCCGGTTTCGGCGTGCCCGCCTGAGAAATCTCACCACCGGACAAATCGCTGCGAATTCCCGGCCTCGGCGGTATAACAACGGCCGACGCCGCCTCGGCCAGGAACTTTCTCGGGTATTGCGGCGTCGAACGGTTGCCGCGTCGGAAGCGTAGTAACCGCTGCCGTCACGGACGATTTCACAACTGAGGAAGTATCGCACCCATGCGTTTCGCCTATCTCGCCGCCGCCGGCATCATCGTCGTTTCCACGTCTCTCTGGGCAGCCATGGCCGTCGCCCCCAAGCCGAACGATCTGGCCGCCGCGGCCGACAAGCAGTTTAAGGACGGCAACGTCAAAGACGCATTTGAAAGCTACCGGCGAGCGCTGGCCGATCCGGCGTACGACGGCGGCGACGTTTACATGCGGATCACCAACGCACTGCAATGCCTCGCGCGGTTAAACCGCGTTCCCGAATCCGACGACCTACTCGAAGCAATCGCCGCCGCGCATCCGAAGAACGTGGAGATACTCGTCGCCGTCGCCAATCACTACCGTTCGCAACGACACGACGGCTTCATGGTCGCCGGCAAGTTCGAACGGGGCAACCATCGGGGCGGCGGCGACTATGTCGATGCCACCGATCGCGATCGGGTGCGCTCGCTGCAAATCTTCGTGCAAGCTTTACCGATCGCCGTCGACTCGCCGGCGAATTTGCGCGGCGACTTCTTTTTGCAATTCGCGCAGTCGCTGCTGGGCAACAACGGTTACTACGAAGCTTGGAAGCTGCAGGCTCTCACCGACCTCACCAAACTTCCCGACTACGAACAAGGCTATCGCTACTACCGCGGCGAAGAGGTCGGCGCTCCGATCGACGCCGAGGGGAATCCGCTCTTCCATGCCGTGCCGGAATCGTTTGAAAAGGCCAAGAGCGACGGCGAGCGGTGGCGTTGGGCTTTGGCGCAAGCCGCTCAGGTGAATGACGGCCTGCGCCGAACGACCTTGCGACAGTATGCCGATTTCCTGAACCACCAATTCGGCACGCAGACCATGGCCCGCTACGGCGGCTGGTTCGCGGCCTCGGACGACGACAAGAATGCCGACCGACCGCAGACCTTCGCGCTCCATACGCTCACCGACGAGGAGACGATCGCCCGCCTGGCGACAGGCGTGAAGCGTTTCAAGCTGCCGGACGAACACAACCCGATCAAGATCCACAAAGAGCTGGCCGAGGGCAAAGACGGCTATGCCGACGGTTCTCGCTATTCGCTGGCTGAGATCTACGAAAACCGGCGGCAGTTTGACACCGCCGTCGTGTGGTGGAAAAAGCTGCAAGAGATTACTTCGCGCGACATGAAGAAAATCGCTCAGGCCCGGATCGACCAGATCGTCGGCAACTGGGGGACCTTCGAAGGTCAAGGCGTGCAGCCGGCCGGGCGCGGTGCGGAATTCGAATTTCGCTTTCGAAATGCCAAAGGCGTGACGTTCACGGCGCACAAGATTCACTACGACCGGCTACTCGACGATATCAAGAAATACTTGCAAGGTTCGCCGAGCCAAGTCGATTGGCAGCAGATCGACGTCGGTCAGCTCGGTTGGCGGATTGTCACCAAGAATCAAAAGAAGTACGTCGGCGAGCAAGTCGCCGAGTGGAAGCTCGACCTCGAGCCGCGAGCGATGCACTTCGACCGCCGCATCACGGTAACGTCGCCGCTCGAGAAAGCTGGCGCTTATCTCGTTACGGCGCGGGTCGCCGACGGCAACGAGAGTCGGTCGATTCTTTGGCTCGCCGACACCGTGATCGTCAAGAAGCCGCTCGACGGCAAGACGCTTGTCTACGTGGCCGACGCCGTCAGCGGGCAACCGGTCCCGAAGGCGAACGTCGAGTTCTTCGGCTACCGGATGAAGGAAGTGACGATTCCCGTGTTCGGCAGCCGCTGGGTGGCCGAGACTAAGAATTTCGCGGAGTTCACCGACGCCGACGGCCAGATCCAGCACGACTTCCACGATCCGGATCGGCAATATAGTTGGCTTTCGATCGCCCGCACCGACGACGGCCGGCT
>JAFLCO010000314.1 GCA_017303535.1 Planctomycetota bacterium | reverse complement strand
CTTGCTGGTCGGCATCAAATCCCGCACGGATTCCTCCGGCCTCGAGCAAGACCTTCGCGCCAAGGTTCCAGGCTTGCGGCCATACCTGCAGTTGCTCGGAATGGACCTGTCGTACATGTTCCATCTGACGTACTACAACAACATGCCGGAAGCGGGGCCGGTCGACCTTTCCGATACCGACTACTTTCTAGAAGCCGACATCCCGCTGCCCGACGGCACGACGAAAACCGTCGTCCTTCCGAGCAGCGAGGAACTCTCTGGAACTCGTTTTCGCCGAATGGAGCGGCTCGTGCATGCCGCGGGCGTCGACGGCGAGCAGCAAAGCGATTCTGCGGCCATCGTCGCCCAGGGCATAGCTCGGCGGCTGATCCAAGAACACAAGTGCGTCGAACAAGCCAAGGTCACGCCGCTCAAGCTGCGGTTCCGTCGCCGGCTCCTTCCCAATTGGATGCTCCCGGCGGAAGAGTTGGTGCGTACCGGAGCTTTGAAGGTCGAACGAGACGCGCCCGTCAATTTTGAAACTGTCTACGAGGTCCTGGCGGTGTTGGCAGGCGACGACGTCCAGGTGACGCGCGTCGGCGCCGCTTCGAACAGTGCGGCGCCCAGCGCAGCCGTCCCCAGCGCTGTTCCGAGCGCCGCGCCCACCGGCACGGGAGCCCGACCATGAGCACCGTCACGAATTACCTGAGTACGACAGCGGCCCGTTTCGGCGACGGCTGGAATCGCTTTTGGTATCTACCGTCGCACCCATTGCCGGCGGCCGTTCTCCGCATCGGTACGGGCCTGATCGCCTTCTGGATGTTGCTAACGCTCGGCTTCGACCTGCTGCGGTACTTCGGGCCGTTCGGCATCGTCCGCGTGTCGATGCTGGAAGCGATCTACCCGACCGACGTCTCGCTGCGATTTTCGTATCTCGACTTCGTGCAGGATTCCGGCACGCTCCAGGCCGTGCACTATGCCGGGCTCGCGATCGTACTGGCGTTTACGCTCGGGCTTTGGGCTCCTGTGACGTCGATCTTGTCGCTGGTCGTCTTTCTGTCGTACTTCCACCGCGGCCGGATGCTGACGGGCGTCGACGAACCGGTCGTCGCGATGCTGCTTTTCTACCTTTGCTTCGCACCGACCGGCGCTTGCTTGTCGCTCGACGCTTGGTTGAAGCGGCGCCGCGCAAACTCCGCAAGCGCGACTTGCTCTTCGCTCTGCGACGCCGCACCGACTTACACCGCGACAATCGGCCTGCGGTTGATCCAAGTTCATCTCGCGTTGATCTACTTCATGATGTTCTGCGCGACGTTGCAATATAATGCCGTCTGGTGGAACGGCACGGCCGTGTGGTGGCTGATCGCTCGGCCCGAGTCGGCGCTTGTCGATTTGCGTTGGCTCTACCAGTATCCCTATTTGATCAACTTCTGGACGACATCGCTGATCTTCTTTTATCTAGCGTTTGCCTTGTTGATTTGGAATCGCCACGCACGACCGTTGCTCGTCGCCATCAGTGCGATCGTCTGGACGGGCACGGCCATCCTCACCGGACTGATTCCGTTCTGTGCCGCGATGTTTGTCGCAGGCCTCGCATTCATCTCGGCCGAGCAGTGGAAATCGCTCGGGTGCTGCAAGGCCGAGCCTGCGATGCCGAAGGCGGCTGCGTAGCCGACCATCTGCCGGAACTCCTTGAGCCTCGCGCCGACGGCGATCATAATGTGCCCCGTCGTCTTTCTTCGCGATTCGTCGTTCTCGGGAGCCGTGCTATGTCGGGCATTCAACGTCGCTTGTTCCTTGGGTCGGCCGTAGCCGGATTTTCGGGTGCTGCGGTCGGCGGGCTTGTCGACGGCGTCGGGCTCGCAAAGGCGGCCGAACCGATCAAACGTGACGGGCATTCAAAGTTCAAATTCAGCCTCGCCGCCTACAGCTACCGCAACTTCCTGCCGAGCAACCGCGGCAAAAAACCGCCGGCTCCGCCGAAGACGACGCTGACTCTCGAAGACTTCATCGCCGACTGCGCCAAGTTCGGCTGCGATGGCACGGAACTCACGTCGTACTACTTTCCCGAACAGCCCACGCCGGAATACTTACGCTCGCTCAAGGCCCTCTGCTTCAAACTCGGGCTCGACGTCACAGGCACCGCCGTCGGCAACGATTTCACCCACCCCAAGGGTAGCCCCGAGCGCGAGGAGCAAATCGCCTATACGAAGCGCTGGATCGAAAACGCTGAGATTCTCGGCGCCCCGGTGATTCGCATCTTCGCCGGCAGCGTAAAGAAAGGGCAAACGGTCGAAGAAGCCCACCGCTTGGTCGTCGAAGCCGTCGAAGAATGCTGCGATTTCGCCGGCAAGCACGGCGTGTTCTTGGGGCTCGAAAACCACGGCGGCATCACGGAGAAGCCGGACGGGTTACTCAAGTTGGTTCGCGACGTGAAAAGCCCGTGGCTCGGCATCAATTTCGACTCGGGCAACTTCCACTCTGAGGACCCGTATGCGGAGTTGGAGCAAATCGCGCCGTACGCCATCAACGCTCAGGTTAAAGTCGTGATCAAGCGTGGCGACCCGAAGTCGGCCAATAGCGAACCCTCGGACCTTAAGCGATTGGCCAAGATATTGCGCAACGTCGGTTACCGCGGCTACGTCGTTCTCGAATACGAAGAGAATGAAGATCCTCGCGAAGTGTGCCCGAAGTACCTCGACGAAATGCGAGCTGTGTTCGTATAGCCGCGACGCGCAGAGCGTGCGCGGCTCGTTGTCAGAACGTCGTTACGGCTTTACCACCCGCACGCGGTGGTTGTCGCTGTCGCCGATGTACATTGTGCCGTCGGCCGTGATGCAGATGGCGTGAGGGTTGCTCAAGCCGGCGGCCGTGGGGTTGCCGCCGTCGCCCGAGAAGCCGGCGGTCGGCGGCAGGCCGGCGACCGTTTTCACCGTTCCCTTTGTGGGATCGATCACGCGAATTGCATGGTTACTGCTGTCGACGACGTACACCAATCCGTCGGGCCCGACCGCGATTCCCTTAGGGCTATTGAACTTGGCATCCTTCGCCGGCCCCTCAGGTACCGAAAAGCCTCCCTTGCCCGTGCCCGCTACGTGATGCAAGGTGCCGGCCTTGAGATCGAACCGATACACGCTGCTCCCTTCGCGGAGCGCAACCCACATCGTATCGCCGGCGACAAACAACGCCCGCGGGCCAAGAATAGGCGATGTCTTCGCCACGGCGCCATCTTGCGGCAGTTTCTTTTCGCCCGTGCCGCCGATGGTTTCAATGACTCCGGTCTTCGCATCGACCCTGCGAATGCGATGGTTACCTATGTCGGCGATGTAAAGGTTCTCCGCATCGTCGAAGGCAATGCTGTGCGGCTGCTTGAGCAAAGCCTTCGTGGCCGGACCGCCGTCGCCGGAAAAACCTGGGCTTTCACCCTGTCCCGCGACCGTCGAAATGACCTTGGTCTTCCAATCGACCTTGCGGATGACATGGTTCTTCATGTCGGTCCAGTAGATGTTGCCCGCCTTATCGAACCGGAGTTCGTGCGGTTCGAAGAGCAGGGCTTCCGTTGCCGGTCCGCCGTCGCCCGCAAAGCCGGGCTTTCCGGTGCCCGCGAACGTGGTGACCTCGCCGGTCTTCGGATCCCAGCGGCGAATGCGATGCAGGCCACGTTCGCAAATGTAGAGCGCGCCGTCGGGCCCAAACTCGACGCCGAACGGCTGATTGATGTTGGTCTCGAACGCCTTGCCGACCCCGCCGTTATCCGTCTTTCCGCCGCTGCCCGCGATGGTTTCGATCGTGGCCGCTTGGGTTTGAACGGCAAAGAACGATATGGCCGAAGCCACGGCTAAGTTGCGAAGCAGGTTCATGAGGCGGCTCATAGTCGCGGGAAGGAAACTTCGTATGATGACCGCGTTTTAGTCCAGATTCGTCCCGGTTTCAATCGTCGCCATGCACATCCGTCGCCTCTGTGTCTTCTGCGGCTCTTCCGCAGGTACGAAGCCCGAGTATGCCCGCGCGGCGGCGGATCTCGGGCAAACCGCCGCTGCGCGCGGTATCGAACTGGTGTACGGCGGCGGTCGCATCGGTCTCATGGGTGCGTTGGCCGACGGATGTTTGGCGGCCGGTGGTCGAATCATCGGCGTCATTCCTGAAGCCCTGGCCACGAAGGAACTCGCTCATCAAGGTTGCACTTCGCTTCATGTCGTCGCTTCGATGCACGAGCGTAAAGCCCTCATGGCCGAGTTGTCCGACGGTTTTCTCGCGCTCCCCGGCGGGCTCGGCACGCTTGAGGAACTCTTCGAGGTTTGGACCTGGGGGCAATTGGGCTTTCACAAGAAGCCGTGCGGCCTGCTGAACACCGCCGGGTTCTACGATCGACTGCTCGAATTTCTGGGCGGCGCCGCGGAGCAACAGTTCCTGCGGCCTGAACATGTCGCAATGCTCGCGGTTGCCGACGACGCCGAAACGCTGCTGGCCCGGCTCTCCGAGTACTCACCGCCCGACGTTCGCAAATGGCTGCGGCAAGACGAAACCTAGAAACATGCGATGCGCGGCGGATAACGCCGGCTTCGAAAAGTTTGCGGCCTGCTGCCGGGCCGAATATCATTCGGCTCCTTCCCTGCACTTCTCGCCAGGATGCCGCACCATGAGATTTCTCGCACCGCTCGGCGTCATATTGTTCGGGCTGCTTGTTCCAACGGTTCACGCGGAGTTGCCCCCGACAAATACCGCGACGGACACCACGGACACGGTCTTCTTCGCCTTCGACGATCAAAACATCGCCTGGCAGCAGAACCTTAAGCTCACGCTTGTTCCGCCGACGAAGCATCCGGCCAACCCCGTCGTGCGCTGCGGACCGAAGGGCTCGCCCGATCACGGCCACGCGATACTCTACGGCACCGTGATCCACGACGGCAAAAAGTTCCGCATGTGGTATCTCGGCATGATCCAGCGCGAGATCGTCGCCGGCCAAGCTCCCGGATATTGGCGTCCCATGTGCTACGCCGAAAGTGCCGACGGCATCACGTGGACGAAGCCCGACCTCGGACTCGTAGGGCTCAACGACAGCAAAGAGAACAATATTTGCCTCATCGAGGCCGAAGTGCCGTCGATGGCCCTGGTCAACGACTTCTTGTCGGTTCTTTACGACCCGGCCGATCCCGATCCCTCGCGGCGGTTCAAAGCCTCGTACATCGCCCACATGCCGTACGACGACATCCGCGGTGGTATGAGCGGCGTCGGCATTAAAGAACGCCGGGTCAGTGCCTTGGTTTGCACCACGAGTGCCGATGGCCTGCGCTGGAAATGCGTCGGCGATCGGCCGGCCAATGCCGGTGGTGAGCGGTTCGAAGTCAGCAGCCTCTACCGGTTCGGGGCGTTCTATTACTCGTCCGGCCAGTTGGCGTCGCCGTGGTCGTGGCTGGCCGACGGCCGCCCGGTGGGCCGAATGATGACGACCTATCGATCGCCCGACTTCGTCCGCTGGTCGCAGGCCCGAGCCCTTTCGATGGTGCTGCCGGAGCAGCAAACCGAAGAGCAGCCGCAGGGGACGAAGATGTTGGAAGGTTTCGGCAAACAGATGCACATGGGAGTTTGGAACCGCGGCAACGTACTCGTCGGCGTGCCCGGCATCTGGCAAGGTGTACCTGCCGACCGACCGAAAGATGCGCCCCGCCTGCAAGGACTCAAGGTCGACCTCGGCCTAGCCGTGAGCGACGACGGCGTTCGCTTCCGCGAACCGGTGCCAAGCTACAAGCTGATCGAACACGGTCAGAGCGGAGAGTGGGACCAAGTCGCACTATTACAAGGCCATGCATTCGTCAACGTCGGCGAGCAGACCTACATTTGGTATTCACATTGGGACTGCGAAGGACAATTCCGCTCGCAAGAGATCGGGCTGGCGACGCTGCGTCGTGACGGTTTCGGCTACCTCTCGGCAAAGCAACCGGAGTTGGCGGCGTTCTGCGAAACGGCGAACTTTACGACGACCGACGCCGGGACAAGGGTGTTCGTCAACGTCGACGGCGTGAACGCGGACAAGCCGATGCGGATTGAGCTTCTTGACGAACTGGCGCAACCAGTGGCAGGCTTCAGCGGCGACGACGCGGCCGTGGTTGCTACGAACGGCGTGCGTAGTGAAGTCACGTGGAAGTCGGCATTGCCCGGCGGCAAGAAGTTCGGCCTTCGCGTCCACTTCCCGGCCGGGGGCGAGGCGAAACTCTACGCGGCTTACGCGACGAATTAGCCAGGCATCTGTAGGGAACGCCCTCTGTGGCGTTCCGCGGCGCTGGGTGCCAGATTCTGCCCCTCATCCGCCGCTTTGCGGCACCTTCTCCCGCAAGGGGAGAAGGGTGGAACGCCAGGGACAGCATTCGGTACAGTCCTACTTCCGCTTCTTTAACTTCTCCGCGTATTCGCGAAACGCCTTCATCTCCCGTTCGTAGCCGCCGCTCAGAATCGGGAATCGGCACCAGGTTCGCGGGTCGAGATTCAAGTCATCCACATGGAAGCTCGGCGCAATGCGCTCGCGCTTCCATTGGTTGCGGCACCACAGCTTGAAGAACCTATCGATCCACGTCACCAGTTGGTCGAGCGTGTACTGTGGGAACTCGACCTGCAGGTTTTGCAGAATCTCCAGCGGGATCAACTTGTCGTGAATCGCAAACCGCTCGACGCGGTTGAGCAAGTCGTACGGCATCAGGTCCGCTTCGTCGGTCTGCTTCTCGCCGGGCGGACGTAGCTCGGCCGTCGGAGCTTGAGCGTTGACGTAATGCAGCGCCGGGATCGGATGCAGATCGGCCGGGCCTGCCGTTTCCATCCAAACGAGCCAACGCCGCAAGTAGGCTTTGTCGATCCCTGCGATAGGGCTCAAGCCGCCGGAGGTGTCGCCGTCCATCGTGGCGTAGCCGACCGCGGCCTCGGATCGATTGCTGGTCGCCAGGAGCAGCGAGCCGCGCAGGTTCGTGAGCATCCACACGCCGGGCGAGCGGACCCGCGCCTGAATGTTCTGCATCGCGATGTCGTCGGTCTTCCAATCCAGCGGCCGCCCAATCGCCTTCTCGATCAGCTGCATGTAGCCTTGATGCAGCGGCGCAATGTCGAAGTTCATAAACTCCGCATGCACGGCCTTCGCCACTTCGCGGGCCGCCGTGAACGTGACCTCGCCGCTATTCTCGGTGCCTTGATACACGCAGACGAGCATCCGCCCGAGGATCTCGTCCGTCGTTTTGCAGTCTTGAATTCGCGAGAAGTAGCCGAGCTTGGCGAGAAACGCGGGCAGGCCGCGTTCCTTGACGCCCCACTCGACCAAGAGCGAGACCAAGCAAGCGATCGCCGAGCTATCGGCGCCGCCGCTAAGCGATAGGACGAAGCCATGCGACCGGCTTTTGCGCATGTAGTCGAATAGCGCTAAGCTCACCGC
>JAFLCO010000313.1 GCA_017303535.1 Planctomycetota bacterium | reverse complement strand
GAGTGACGCGCCATCGTCGCCGCTATGTGACTGGGAAGGGAAACGCCATGCGCTTGTTGCGAGCCGCCGCCGCATTGCTCGTCACTTTGAGTTGCTGCTTGACTTGGTCCGCATGGGCCGAAGAGAAGTCGGGCGATCTGACGAAAGTCCCGCTCGGGCTCGATCCGCTGCCCGTTCCCGCCGACAATCCGATGACGGCCGCCAAGGTTGAACTCGGCAAACAACTCTACTTCGACCCGCGTCTGTCGTACGACGGCACGATCAGCTGCGCCACCTGCCATGACCCGGCCAAGGGCTGGAGCAACGGCGAACAATTCGGCGTCGGCATCAAAGGTCAAAAAGGGGGCCGCAGCGCTCCGACGGTTCTCAATGCCGCCTATTTCCCGCTGCAATTCTGGGACGGCCGAGCCGAGCAACTCGAAGGCCAAGCTCTCGGGCCAATTCAAAACCCGATCGAAATGGGGCACACGCTTGAAGCGTGCGTCGAGTGCATCAACGGAATTGAAGGCTACAAGAAGCAATTCCAAGAGGTGTTCGGCACCGAGGTAACGAGCGACGGGATCGCCAAAGCCATTGCGGCCTTCGAGCGCACGATTCTCTCCGGCGACTCAGCCTACGACCGTCACCAAGCCGGCAATGAAAAGGCCCTGAGCGCCTCGGCGAAGCGCGGCATGGAAATTTTCTTCAACAAAGGTCACTGCAGCGCCTGCCACGCGGGCGCCAATTTCAGCGACGCCGCGTTTCACAACATCGGCGTCGGCATGGATAAGGACAAGCCTGACGAAGGCCGGCAAGCCATCAGCAAAATGCTCGGCGATCGCGGCTCGTTCAAAACGCCGGGCCTGCGCGACATCGCCCGTTCGGCGCCCTACATGCACGACGGCAGCCTGAAGACGCTCGAAGAAGTCGTCGAGCATTACAACAAGGGGGGTATCGCCAACCCACAACTTGATGAAGAGATTTTTCCGCTGAACCTCACGGCCGAGGAGAAGGCCGATCTGGTTGCGTTTCTGAAAGACGGGCTGGCGAGTTCGAGTTATCCACTGGTCGCCCCGCCGAAGTTGCCCAAGTAGTAGAGTTCGTGAACGTCGAAACAGCGTGCGACCGATCCGCCGACCGGTCGCTTTTCAAGGATTGAGTTTTTCATTCGAGGAGAGAACGTTATGAAGTTGCATCGCACGGGCATCGTCGCCGGCGCACTGGTGGCGCTGGCCGCCGTCGTCGCGCAGGCGGAAGATAAAGTGAAGGTCACGCCGGTTCTGACCGGTTTGCTGAACCCTAGCGGCCTTGTCGCCGAAGCAGGCACCACGCACCTGCTGGTCTCCGACAGCGGCGCCGGTCGCATCCTTTGCTTCCACACGGACGGCTGGGAATACGAGAAGGTCATCACGAAGTTCGGCAAAGACGTCTACGGTAAAGGCCCGATGTACGACATCGGCCCCCTCGGGCTCGCCTTCATGGGCAAGAAGCTCGTCGTCGGCGGCGGCGAAAAGGTCGACGGCGAAGAAGTCGTGAGCATTTTCGACATGCCTCCGCACGGTAAGACGATCACGGCCGACAAGGCCACGACGATCGGCCCGATCAAGGCCGGCGCCGAGTCCGCGAAGGGAGAAGGCAACTTCTTCGGCGTGGCCGTCACGAAAGACGCCATCTACATCACGGCCAACGGCGACGACACCAAGGGCTGGATCCTCAAGTCGGAAATCAAAGACGGCAAAGCGGGACCGCTGAAGGGATTTATCGCCACAAAGAGCAAGGTCAGCGTCGATGCTCCGGCCGGCATCGTCATCGATAAGAAGGGGAACCTCGTCGTCGGTCAAATGGGCGAAGTGAACGTCGCCGGCGACAGCCTGCTGACGATCTACGATACCAAGGGCGAATTGCTCGCCTCACCGAAGACCGGCCTGAGCGACGTCGTCGGCTTGGCGTACTCGCCAAAGAGCGGCAAGCTCTATGCGATTGATTTCTCCTGGGCCGACCCGAAGAACGGTGGTCTGTTCCGGATTGATCTCAGCGGTGAAGGCAAAGACGCTACGGTGAAGACCGAGAAGCTTTGCTCGCTCGACAAGCCGGCCGCGATGGCGTTTGCCAACGATGGCGCGCTGTACGTCGCCGAATTCGGCACGCAAGCCGAAGGTTCGACCGTGCGGCCGGGCCGGCTTGTGAAGATCGAAGGCGATCTGTAAACCGCCTTCGAATGCACAATTCGTAAGGCACGTCGAGCGGCGGGCATCGCGATTTGCCCGCCGCTCATTTTTTATCGCTACCCGCAAGTGAGAGTGTGTCATGCCGACGCGCCGCGAGAAGATCGAAGCCATGTTGGAAAAGGAGCCCAACGACTCCTTTCTCAAGTACGGCTTGTCGCAGGAGCTCGAAAAGGAAGGGGATCACGAGCGGAGCTTGGCCCTGTTGGCCGAGTTGCGTCGCATCAGCCCGCCCTACGTTTCCGCGTTCTTTATGGCGGCCCAGCAACTCACCAAGCTCGGCCGCATTGAAGAAGCCCGAGCCATCCTGCGCGACGGCATTGAAGAAGCCCGGCGCCAACGCAACGACCACGCCGCCGGCGAGATGAGCGAGTTCCTGACCGGCTTGGGAAGCTTCGGCGGGTAGTCGCTGTCTCTCTGGCACACGACGGAACGCAAAATCCTCTTAGCGCCGCTGGATTCGCGATTCTCGGCTGGTTCTAATAGCGCCGCATTTCCCGGCGTTTTCGCCTTTCTCATTCGCGAAGTTTCACGAGGTGTTTCGATGCGTCGTTCGTCGCTCGTCGCGCTGCTGCTCGCCGTCACCGGCCTGTTCTCGTCGCAAGCTCAGGCGCAGTTCGCGCCGCAGTATGAAAACGTGGCGATCACGGAATTCATGACCACTCCGATCGGCGAGCAAGATGCCCGCGAGTGGGTCGAGCTTTACAACTTCGGCAAGGAGCCGGTGAGCCTCAAGGGCTTTCAACTTACCGACGGCAAAAACGAAATTTGCGACATCCCCGAGGTAACGATCCAGCCGAACGATTTCGTGATCGTCGTCGTCGGGCACGATCGGCGTCGCTACGGCGAAGATCGCAAAAAGATCTTCGAAGCCGAATGGCTCGGCGGCAAGGAGGACCCGCGCGTCGTCGGCGTCGACCAAACGAACTTCACCCTCGGCCGCTCCGGCGCGATCTTCTTGCAGAACCGTCGCCGCACGCCGATTTGGATGATCGGTTGGAAGGCCGACGATCGGGCCGGCATGTCGACCTACTTGGCGTTCGACGATTTCCGCGTCCGCTCATACGGCGATGCGGCCAAGCCGGCCATCAATCGTGCCGGCCAAGACGGCACGGTCATCGGCTACGAAGGCCAGCAAACGAAGAAGGAAGACGTCGCCTGGACGTCGGACACGTCGAAAGTCGAAGCGGTTGGCGGATATCTCTTCCGGCCGAAGGCTTCCGGCGGCGACATCGAGCCGGGAGTCGGCAGCCCGCTGAAGGGCAACTACAAGCCGATGCCGTAAGGTTGCGGCCTGCTGTAGGACTACTCGGCGGCGCGCCGCGCGCAACGTTCCAGCGATTGCATGACGATCGCCGCCGCGTCGACCGAGCAACTATTGATCTCGCCGTACTGGTCCTTTGTGCGGCCGTAGCAATACGGCGGCCGTTGGTCCCATTGCCGCTTCGGGATCAAATAGCCGATCTCGTCGTTGGCCAAATTCAGAATCAGCAACTTGTCGTCGCCTAGCGACTTCGTCACGTGCGGCTCGGCCGGAGCTTGCGGGTAATCGGCGTTCGGCTCCACCGGCTCCTGCAGCTTGCCGTAGACCAGCTCCGGATAAAGCTCGCCGGGAATACAGGCCACGCGCAACTCGCCAAGCCGGAGCACGCCGACTTCCGTCTCTAACGCTCCGACGAGTTTCCTCGTCTCGCCGGCCGGGCGCTCGCCGCGCTGGAGCGGATCGCCGGTCCACAGAAAGCTATCCCGGTTCAACACGCCCAGCGTTTGTGCGGCCCGATAAACGGGATTCTCCACCGGCACGTAAACCGTTTCGACGAACGCTTTCATGGGTGTCAGCGTTAAGGGGCTCGCCGAATCGACGGCCTTCGCGGCGAACTCGGCCACGTCGCGGCCGTACCGTTCGGCATATTCGTAAGTTCCGCCGGGGAGCGGTTTGCCGGAATCGTCCGAGTACAAACCGCCGGGCGGCGCCATCAGCCCGCCGAGCGAACCGCTGACGTACGTGACCGGGCAACCGTAGCGACGTTCCAGTTCTGCCACCGTCGCGTAAACGAAATCCGCCGTCAGCAGCGTGTTGCGGCTGCCGAGTTCTTCGGGATGGCAGTTCCACTGCACAAGCAACCCGACGGGCTTCGCACTTTGCTCGTCGTAAAACGCAACAACGCGCAGCACATCATCGACGACGTGCGGCAGCCGGCTATCGCGCAGCAGCTTCGGTGCGGAAGCCGTGCCGTAGCGGGTCGTGGCGGGCTTACGGTTCTTTTCGGCCTCGCGCACGGCGGCGACCGTCCGCTCGACGATCAGATTCAGATAGTCGTCGTCGACGCCCGACTGAAACGGCGTCGGTCCCCAAATGCCGACGACGTCGGGCGCCTCGTGATCGTGCGTGCTGGCGACGAGTACGTAGGCGTAGTCGGCCAGCCGCTCGCGGATGCGCCGCACCGTCGGCAGTTGCAGGCCGATGGAATCGACGCCGACGATCGCGACGCGCGCGGTGCCGTCTACCATCACCAAGGCTCGGGCCATCAGCGGGTCGTGAATTCCCGTCGCCCGTCGCCCCGGGCCGTAGCCGGCGACCCACACCGGGCAATCATCGCGAAGCTCGGGGGTCACGTCGGCCGAGGCGAATCCGACCTCAAGCGTCGCACCTCGCGTCGAATTCGCCGCGAGCGTCGTCGCCAAGAGTCCACAAACCACGACGATCGCACGCATAGGAAATCCTCGACGAGTTATTTCTGAAGCATAGGCGGGACTTCCCCGAAGCCAATTTCGCGTTCGCACCACGCGGCCACGGCCAAGAGAGAACCTTCGCTCCACGACGGCCCGACGAATTGCAACGCCACCGGCATGTCGTCGTCGCCGAGTTCGCAGGGGATCGATACCACGGGTAGGCCGGCAAAGCTCCACGGGGCTTGAAACGTCGGATCGCCGGTCGTTTCCAACGGCGGCGCCGTGTTGCTCACGGCGGGCATCACCAGAGCGTCGATCTGTTGCTCCGCGAGCATCTGCTCCATCGCGCGGCGGAACTGCAATTGATGCTCGAGCGCACGCGAGTAATCGACGGCGGTCGCGGCCAGTCCTTCGTCCAAAAGTTCGCTGATCCGCGGCCCGTAATCGGCACGACGAGCGAGGAACGTTTCGCGATGATAGGCGGCCGCCTCGACGGCCATCACCAAACGGTGCGAACGATGAACGTCGGCGAAGGCCTTGGGCAAGGTCACGGCCGAAACCGTCGCGCCGGCCTTGCGCAGGCGGTCCATCGCCTCGGTAACGCCTTTGCGAACGTTGTCCGTCGAACGATCGAAGAAGTAATCGCGCACCACGCCCAGCCGCGGCACGCCGACCGCGTCGATTTCCGCTTGATAGATGTCGGCCGACGGGGGTGTTTGCGCGCCGCGAACGGAACACGCGTCGGTCGCGTCGAAGCCGACCAAGGCCCGATAGGTCAGTTCCAAATCGCCGACGCTGCGAGCCAGCACGCCCGGATGATCCAAGTGATAAGCCAGGGGGATGATCCCCTGCAGACTCAAATGGCCCCAGGTCGGTTTCAACCCGGCCGCCCCGCAGTACGAAGCGGGGCGAATGATCGAGCCGCCGGTTTGCGTCCCGAGCGCGGCGAAGCACATGCCGCAAACCGGCGCCACGGCCGAACCGGCGCTCGACCCGCCCGGCGTCCGTTTCGCATTCCACGGATTACGCGCGGGCGACGGATCGAACGAGGCGAATTCCGTCGTGACGGTCTTGCCCACGATCACCGCGCCGGCCTCGCGGAGTTTCGCGACCACGAAAGCGTCGCTCGGCGCGGGAATGTTGGGCCGTACCTTGGCACCGGCAAAGGTCGGCAGGCCGCGAACGTCGATAATGTCTTTCACGCCGATCGGAATGCCGTGCAGCGGCCCGCGATCGATGCCCGAGGCTAGTTCCGTCGTCGCTTGCTCGGCGGCGGCACGCGCACCTTCGCGATCGACAAGTGCCCACGCACGAACCTCCGAATCGAGCAAATCGATTCGGGCCAGGCATTGATCCAGGAGCCCGACGGGCGTGAGTTCTTGTTTGCGGAGCAGTTCGGCGGCGGCGGCGATCGAAAGAAGCGGCGACATGGCGACTCGACGGAGAACGAAACGGGCAGGAACAAGCAAAGCGTCAGTGTCCCGAATGGCGCGAGCCGATGCAATGACCGCAACTGCGATCTGCCTCGCAAAAGCCTTAGAAGTCAAGCGCCCGACGTCAGTGCTTGTGGGTCGAGCAGAATTGCGCGACGGCGCAACCTGTGCCGCAATCGCCGCAGCCGGCGGCGTCTTCCGTGCCGCAATTCGGCCCGCAGCCGACTTCAACGGCGTCGCTAAAAGCGCGGAATTGCACTTGCGCGTCGTACGTCTCCGCAAACTCCTGCGTCAACGTGTCCCAACCGGCCGGTTCGTCGCCGAGAAAATAAAACACCAGCGACCGACCGTCGAAGAGATGTTCGACGTCCAACAATGCAGCGTCCAGGCCGAGTTCGCTAATTTTGCGCGTGCAGGCCTCGAGCGCGTCGTCGCGATTCTTTCGCAAGCGCGTTTGGAGCAGTTCGTCTTGGGCCGTCATGCCGCGGAGGATCTCGCCGCCGCGCGGCGCGCCGGCGTCGGAATCGACCGGCGCGAGCACTTCGCCAATTTCTAATCCGCGCTGCGTGCGCAACACCACGCGGCTACCGCGCGGATAACGCACGGCATCGGCGGCCGTGAACGCGGCGACAAATCCGGGCGCTCCCCAGCGTACAAGGTGTCGGGCCATCACTTGGGTCGCGCTCCGTCGGAAAATCGCCGCTTTCTAATCCGCAAGGTTCATTGAACCTCTCGTCGCATTCTGCCACGTAAGTCGGGCATTGCCAAGCATCTGCGGCGTCGGAAGCCCGCTCCTCCGGCGGGTTTTACCGCTTGTGAAACACCGACTTGTGACGATACTTAGCAGGTTGCTCGCCGCGTGCGAGCCATGGGCTTATCATCGCCGTCGTCCGACAACCGACAACAGGTCGGCGGACAACCGGCCGACAGACAACAGAGCAGGGTGTTATCGCATGATTCTCGGCGCCGCCACGACCAACTCTCGCTGGCACGAACTGGCCTCCAACGTCATGGCCGGACATCGTTTGACGCACGACGAAGCGTTAGCCGTCTTGAAGTCGTCGGACGACGAATTGCCCGATTTGCTCGCCGCCGCCTACGGCGTTCGC
>JAFLCO010000312.1 GCA_017303535.1 Planctomycetota bacterium | reverse complement strand
AAGCAAAGAATACTGCTCGGCCCAATTGCCTTCCGCGTCAACCGCATCGATGTAGGCATAGCCGAAAGCTCCACCGGGCAAATATGCGGTGATGTAGAAGCTACCGTCCACTCCTACCGCTGCGTATTGTCCGTCGAAGGCCCCGGTCAGGAATACCTGAGCGCTGCCGGCCCCCTCGCCGCTTAGCTGACCTTCAAAGAAGATCCATTCACCGGACGAGTAGAGCTGCGTGCAAGAGTTGATCGAGAGTTGTCCCTTTGCCTCACTTGCGTATGCGGACGAGAGCATTGAAATGAGCAACATTGCCCAACTGAAACGACGAGACCGCGACGCAAGGTCGCGCAGCCTAGAAATTGATTCAAACTCAAGTCGACTTCGTTCGTGACTCTCTCCAACATGCGTCGAAGCACGCTGTCGCATGGCATTTCCTCCCGTAGAGACTAAGCGGCACTGACCACGAAGTTGCGGTCGGCGTGCAGCCGCGTCATGGGAGGAATGGACAAACGCGCGCAGAATCGCCGCAGAAAATGCGAAGATTGCTGCCGACGGCCGTCAGGCGGCGCAGCGCATCAGATGCGCCAAAACGGCGCGCTGAAAATTTAGAACGGCGAGATCAAACGTTCGAAGGGAATGTGATCGGAGATCCGAGGCGTGCTCGTAATCTCCTTAATTTCCGCAGTACTGATCTTGGGAACCATCGAGCGGAAAGCATTGACGAAAGTTGGGGTCGCACCTCGTGCGGTGCAGTCTTTGAGCAACTGCCGAATCTCGACAACGACCGGTTCAGATCTGGGGTTACTGCGACTCAAGAGCCTTGCTAACTGCAGATAGGGTTCGTCGGACCGAGGATTCGTCGCAACGACGCGGCGTAGATCGTCAACGCCCTTCACCGTCTCGCCCGGCGAATATAACTTTCCCTGCGACAGTTCAATCGCAGCACGATTGTAAAACGAAGCTGCCGGGGCGTCGGGCTTGTCGCAAACTTTGTTCAGAACGGAAATCGAGTCCCCAAACCGAAGATCCCGTTGAAACGCGTATCCTAGGTTGTTGAGGATGCCAACGTCCTCACCGAAACGTTGCAAGAATTCCTCCCCGGTCTTGATCGCCTCCTTGTACCGATTGAGTCGGCATGCGGAGTAGCATTCGATCGCCAGTCCCTCACGTGAAGGAAGAAGCCGATTGGCGGCCGCGGCAGAATCTATCGCCCGAAGATTGTCTCCCGTACGCAAATGGGACTTGGCGCGAAAAAGAAGACTTTCGACGTCGGCAGGATTATCAGCGAGTGCGAGATTGAAATGTGCGATCGCGTCGTCATAGCGGCCGTCGTCGTAGTATTGCCGGCCTAGATCCGATTGACGTCTATACTCCGGCGGCCGAGTAGCGATTTGAATAATCGTCGCGATCGCCAGTATGGTCGTGATCACGACCGCCGCCAGTGAGCGACGCGGATTACGTCGCAGGCTGCCTTTCAGTCGTGCTTGCGGGGAGACATGGCGTCGCAGGCGTGTCGCGATCTCCGCAGCGGTCGCCGGCCTTCGAGTCGACTTTAAGGCCATGCAGTCTTCAATCAACTGCAACATCTGAGGATCAAAGCCGGCATCGACGGGCGGCGACTTCTTTGGCCCCTCGCTGATTTTTGCCAGCTGCTGACGGGCAAGTTCGTCAAACGGCCGATCGAGTCGACCTGTCGGGAAGGGAAGTCGACATGTGACAAGTTGATGTAAGAGTACGCCAAGGCTGAAAATATCCGCAGCTTCAGCGACCTCCGACGAGGGCAACTCGTCACCACAGATGCGAGACAGGACCTCGGGAGCCATGTACGGCAACGTACCGCCGAGACGCCCGCGAAGTGCGACCGCATCTTGGGACAAATTGAAATCGATCAAAAGCGGCCGTCCGTCCGTCGCAATGAGTACGTTGGACGGCTTCAAGTCCAAATGCAAAATCCCATGCGTATGCGCATGATGCAGAGACTCGGCAAGTGCCGCTCCGATCCTGGCTACGGCGGTGGGATAATCGCCGTCAACCCGCCACTCCCCGAGCAAGGAGGCGTGCGAGGCTGTTTCGATTCCTCGGGTTGCAATGGCCTTGAAGAGGCGACCGTTCGGCGTAGCGCGGTTCTCAGCCACTTCCGCAAGGCAGTCGGCGAGCGTCGCCTCGCCGCAGTAAGGCATGCACAGATACAAGAGTCCGGGTTCCGGTCCACTTGAGGCCGAATACACCGGTACGATGTGAGGATGATCCAGTCGGCCCAGTGTGTGAGCTTCTCCGACGTCTAATCGTGACGCCTTGATCGCCACCAGCCGGTTACCAAGAGATTGATCCCGTGCTAAGTAAACGCGGCTAAACGCACCGCGCCCGATCTCCCGCAGGAGCTTGAAGTCTCCGACTTGGTCGTCGCTATTCGGCCAGTCGACTTCGCTCTCGTCGGTTCGAAGCCCGGCGTTCGACGAGAGAAACTGATCGACTTCCAAAATCTGACGCAGTGAACTCTCGATCTGCGGAAATTGCCGACAGTAGTCCTGAAAATCCAAAATCTGTCCGGCGCGGCGACGCCGCTGGTAGGCGACGTAAGCAAGTTCAATAGCCGTAGACTTTTCCGCGGCAAGCTCAGGATACCGGCGAAGCGCAGCCGACGCGTCGGCCGTCTCGTCATCCCATTGCGAAACCACGCGCTCCAGTAAGTCGCGTCGCATTGTTGCGGCGGATACCGGCTCGGGGACGGTCGACCCTTCGCGAAAGGTCATTTTTCAAGTCCCAGCGTAGCTTTGAGAGAATCAAGGACTCTGCGCACCGTTGCTTCGCCGATGGACAACTGCTCGGCAATTTCAACACGCGTGAAACCTAGATTTCTCAGATAGAGAATGCGTTGATCACGCGCCGACAGTTTGGCGATCATCTGCTCCCAAGTTTCGGCGGCCACCGCCAACTTGCTCGGCGTCGACTCGCGGCCAAACATCTTCGAGGAATCGGCGATCACTTCGTCGAGCTGTTGCAGGCGGCCGCCGCCGCGCTTCGCTCGATTTTCATAGCGTGCCGCCATAAAGACCTTCCGTTCGGCGATCCGAACAAGGTAGGCGCACAGCTTGTTCGGATCATCAAAGTGCCCCAACTCTTCGAAGTTTCCGAAGAACGACTGCCAGACGGCTTGGACCAAGTCGACCGATTCAAGTTTGCGACGCAGCTTTTCATTCAGACGCAGCCGCACGGTTCGTAGCACGACAGGCCCGAACTGTTGCAGCAGCATTTCGGCGGCCGAGTCATCTCCGAACGAGACTTTCTGAAGCAGGGCGGCAAGTGGTTGTCCCGAGACCATAGTCAGATGTCGCTACGCCATTCGCCGAAAATTGGGGGCATTTCCGGAGTATATTCCCCCCACTTCCCGTAAGGCAAATTCATTAGCTTGAAAAATTCTTCGGATTTCGTGAGCGGTCGTGACGCTCGATGGCAATTACTACCTCGGTGAACACGTGGTCACGGCAGGTCGCAATCACAATGACAGTCGGCGAGCATCTACAGGATTGGGGAGCAGTTCGCGTCGCTATAGTAGATCCGCGAACCTTGATCAGAGAAGGACTAGCTGCGCTTCTGGCCAGCACGAGTCGATTTCGAGCCGTACTGCTTGCTGAATGCTTTGAACTGGCCGTGAGGTTTCCGCTTGCGTCAACGGCTCGTATTTGGCTGATTGACGCCGCCGATCCAAGTGTTCAGCAAGACGATGGACATCATCAAATCTTGATGCGCATCCCTCCGGACGCGTGCGCCGTTCTAATGACGGACGGGAAACTCGGCGAAGGTGGCGAGGCCAGAAGCGAATCTGACCTGTTGCCTTGCTTTTCACATTATTCGAATTTCGAACTTTTGCTGACGAAAATGATTGAGTCGACGGGCCGGCTGAATGGCAGCGAGAACCACGCCGCGCTTCCGCTACGCCGCCCTTTAATGCCGACGGACGCCGGCGTAATCGACCAGCTGACAGCTCGCGAAATACAGGTTCTTAAACAGCTTGCTAGCGGACGTAGCGGCAAAGATTGCTCGCGGCAACTCAACATTGCCCCGAGCACGTTTGAGAATCATAAGGCGAACATCATGAAGAAGCTGCGGGTCAATCGATCTGTCGAGCTTGTTCGCATCGCGATTCGATCTGGTCTGATTGAAGCGTAGTCGATCGACATGAAACACTTTCTTTGTCACGCCATGATTTGGCGGCAAGTCGTCGGAGTTCCTCTCTTATGTCGGGTTATTCGGTCCGATTCTTCTTGAGTGGTAAAGAGATTGCGTCGAGGAGCCTACCTTCGGTCCCGAACATTAAAGACTTCGTGGTTCTAAAGCGGGTGCTGGACAAACCCGTGTCTTACTTCCTTGTTGATCGAGTCCTTTACGTCGAGGACGACGAACAGCACATGATGCGCTTGGTTGAAGTCAGTGAAACGGATTCGACCGGGCAAGTGCTCATTCGCCGGTGATTTTGCTCAACGAAGGGCACAGTCCCTCAAAGATCGGCCTCGTTCTCGATCACTGGCGCCGGCCTCACCGAGACCACGGTTCTTCCTGACTTATATCCATTAAGGGTCAGATCTCAGACCGGCGATCGGCCTGACGTGATCGGTCGTCGGCACTGACAACAACAGGCGCTGCAAAGTGGCTTGATACGAGTTGGGCGACCCGAAATCCGACGACGGCAGAGTCGAAAAATCCTTGCGATCGCCGCTTCGTGCTTTCTCTTTCGCCGGTTGATCGGGACGCTTGCGGCCGGTGGGGTGGCATTTCGCGCAGGCTTGCAACTCGATGATGTTCCACTTGAGATGCTTCTCGGCCGTCTTTTCGGGTTCGTGGCGGTGACAGCCATAACAGGCATAGGTTCGATAGTCGTTGGGCATCGCGTGGCACGCCGCACACTCGCCACGGTTCTTTCCGCCGCCGTGGAAGATCGGGAATTTGTGAAACTCGGCAGTGATCGTCGCTCCTTTCCAGGTCGCAGTCGAATGGCACTTCATGCAATCGGTGCCGAAGCGACCCAGGTGGACTTTCGGCTCTATGTGACAGGCGACGCACGACTGCGGCGTACCGCGATAGTGCTGATCCTTGTGGCAAGCGGCGCAGGCGGTCGTTCGGTGGGCACCGGTCAGCTTGAAGGCGGACAGGTCATGGTTGAAGCTCGCTAACTTCGCGTTCTTCCAGGTAGCGGTCGAATGACACTTCGAGCAATCGTTGCCGAAGCGGCCTAGATGGATTGTGGGCTCGGCATGACACGCAGCACACGATTGGGGCGTGCCGCGATAGACTTGGTCTTTGTGACACGCGACACATGACGTCGTCACATGCTTACCGGTCAGGTGAAACGCGGCCAGATTGTGGTCGAATTGCGTGAGGTTGACGTTTTTCCAGGTCATCGTCGAGTGGCACTTTGCGCAGTCGGAACCGAACCTCCCCTGGTGGATTTTGGGTTCGGCATGGCAGGCGATGCACGACTGCGGCGTCCCCTTGTAGGTTTGATCTTTGTGACACGCGGAGCAGTTGGTGAGTTGATGCTTACCGGTGAGCGGGAAGGCCGTGATGCCGTGATCGAAGTGGGCGAAGTCGGTCAGAGTCGCCTGCGAGCCGCGATGTTCCGTGTGGCACTTGCGGCAGCTTTCAGCGTCGGTCAAACGGCCGTGTAGCGGCAGACGGCGGTCGATCTGCGAGTGGACGTCGGTGTGACAGCCGAGACAGAGCGACTCCATCGTCAGGCCGCTTTCGCTCGTGGCATGACATGCTGAACAGCGATCCGCCAACTCGGCGTGCGAACGAACGCCGCCGAGCGTCTTTTTTCCGGCGGGCATGTCTCGCAACGATCCGGGGCTGAACAGCGCGTCGCCGCGCACAATGTAGACGACAGCCGTCAGGAACAAAGTTCCCAGCACGATCCACGGTCCCGCCGGTATTCGCTGGAGCCAGGGCATACGGTTTTACGCCCTCGAATAGTAGAGGGCGGCCACGATGTGGATCGTCGCCAGCGTGAACAAGACCCAGCCCAAGGGAACGTGCAATACATACCACCACGCCAGCCACTGCCGCGTCGCCGCGACGGAGCGGATGTCAAGTTGCAGTTCGTAGCGATCGACGAGGATGCGTCGCAGTTCGACCCCCGACGATTTACCGGCGAGCGGCAAACGGCGAACGTAGCGTCTCACCCGACCGCGCTGTCGCCAGAGAAGGTAGGAACGCCCGAGTACCGCAAGCCAGCCGGGCAAATCGGCATCAATGCTTAACTCAGCCACGTCGCGAGCCGCGAGTCGGATGCCCAGTGCCTGTAAATTTCGCTCGGCTTGGGCGAAACGGGTCATCAGTTCGCGAGCGTCGATCTCGACTCCGTCGAGCGTGCGCGGGGCCGCCGTGTAAAGGTAGCGACCGACAAAGCCGCTGACGATCATCACCAGCATGACGCCCGACGCGACGCCTGCAAGTCCGTGGAACTTACCCGAGCCGTGTAGCACGATCAGAAACGCGCCGACGAGACCGAGAAAGATGTGCGTTTGCAGCCAAGTGCTCATTCGTCCGCGCGTGAAGCCGCGTACTCGTTTGCGAAGTGTGTAGAGCGTCTCAGCCCCGAGCATCATCAGAAAGCCGACGATGCCCAGACTCAGGCCGAGCGGACCGCCGGGGGTCGGAGCTTGCTGCCGAACGTGCCAAGCGAACCCACCGCCGACGATCGCCATGACCACGACCGACGCAGTCCGGCCGTTTAGCAGGCCCGACCATCGTGAAGGTCGTGGTAATGGCGAGCCGGTGGTGAAGACGATCCGTTCGGAGAGGCTCACGATGCGCGGCTCCGTTCCCAGCGACGATAGAACTCGGCCAGCCCGTCAAGTGCGTCCTCCGCTCCGCCGACGAGCATCGCGCGAATAGATGAAACATCGACTTTTTCGACGATGAGTCGTTGCAACGGCCGCGACCAGGTTTGATCGCCCATCACCAGGGCTCCGACGATCGAGCGTTCGCCGACCATCAACCGCACGCGATTGACGTCGTCGCGGCGGCAAACGGCTGCTGCGCTCGGCAACATGCGCCAGGCTTCGCTTTCACCGCGTGTGATCGCCACGAGGTCTTCGTTCTTGCCGCCGCCAACCGCACCGATGATCGTTACTTTCAAGCCCGTCAGTTGGGTGACGTTATACGGAACGTCCTTGAGATAGCTCCGCCGAGCCCCGACCATGTTCGCCCCGGCGCAGGCCCCTTGCTTCAAGGCAATGGGCCAGAGGACGTCGAGCACGGCGACGCCCGTTCGCGGATCGCGAACTTGTGCGACGTCACCGGCGGCGAAGACATCGGGGGCGCTGGTCTGTAAGAATTCATCGACAACGATGCCGCGATCGACCGTTAGACCAGCAAGCTTGGCCAACTCGACACGCGGCCGCACGCCGATCGCCGCCGCCAGCACGCTGCAAGGAATCATCTC
>JAFLCO010000311.1 GCA_017303535.1 Planctomycetota bacterium | reverse complement strand
ACACGTGGAGAACAAGCAGGCAGTTCAGACAGTTTATAGTGGATGACAGTGTTAAGATTTATTATCTCGGTCCCATTAAAGACAATAAGGCCAATGGTTTCGGTTTGGCCTTGGCCGACGTGAAGCGTATGCAACCGGCCGTCGCCGCCGCCGAATTGTCGCGGGCCGCCGAAGCCCTCGATCGGGCCGCCGCGGCCGAGCGCGAGATCGCCCGCCGCGCGAACGTCGAAGCCAAGAACCCCGCCGCCCAGATGGACGCCGCGGCTGCCAAGGAACTCGCCGAAGAGCAAGAACGCGTCGTCGGCGTGACCGCCGCCGTGCAGGAGGCGGTCGCCAAAGAAGCTCCCGAAGCGGCCCAACCGCTCGCGGAAGCGAAAACCGCCGCCGAGAACGCGGCGATGCAACTCGCCGGCAAGGAACCGACGAAGCCGCCGGCCGCCGCGGAACTAAAAGCCGCCGCCGCTCAGGCCAACGCCGCCGCTCAGAGATTGGCGTCGGCCGCCTCCGCCTTGCGTCGTCAAGCCGCGCAGAAGGCGCAGAACTTGGCGAAGGAAACGGAAAAGCAACTCGCCGCCTTGCGACCGGCGATGCAGGCCGTCGATCAAGCCGCCATGCCGCCGACGCAGCCCAACGGCGAAGCGCAACTCGCACTGGCCGCGGCCGAGCAAGCTTTGGACAAAGCGGAAGCCGAGCAACTCCGCGCGGCGGGTAAGGCCGAAGCGGCCGCGGCGCGGGAACTCACCGATCAAGTCGAAGCGCTGGAGCAAATGCAGCAAAGCGCCGCGTCGGCCGCGAAGGATCATAATCAAGGTCGCGAAGAAACGCCGCTGGAAGCCGTGACCAAGCAGCAAGAAACGGCTGATGAAATCGAACGTTTGGCTGCGCAGGCCGCCGCTCGTCCGCAAGCTAAGCAAGCCGCCGGAGAGCTGAAGCCGGATCCGCTCGGCGATAAGCTGGCCGCGGCCCGCAAGAACGCCCAAGAAGCGGCGAAGCTGACGCTCGACGGTAAAGAGCCGGAAGCGCAAGCGGCGCGAAAGGAAGCGGCCGAAGCTTTGGCGGAAGCCGCGGCGATGGCAAAGGCCGAAGCGGCCGAAGCGGCCAAGATGCCGGCGGCCAAGCCCGACGCCGAAGCCCAGCAGCGCGTAAGCGCGGCGATCGCCGAAGCGAAGAGGACGGCATTGGGTCACGCGCCGCTTTCTCGGGAGCCGCTCGATAAGGCTGAGGAAGCGTCGAACGACGCGGCCGCGATGGCCGGCGCCGAGGCCCAGGCGGCCGAAGCGGCCAAGTCGCAAGACGAGGCGGCCAAGAATATCGCCCAAGCGAAGAAGGCCGTCGAACAGGCTCAAGCGGCGTTGGCCGCGCAAGGCAAACAGCGCGCTCAGCAACAAGCGGCTGCCGCCGACAAGCTCGCCAAGCAAGCGGCGCAATTGGATCCCGGTGCGACGGAAGCATTGCGCGAGGCACAACAAGCGGCGGCCGACGGGGCGTCGATGCCGGCCGAACCGGCCGCGGCCCAGGCCGCCAGGAGTGAAAAGCAAACGGCTCAAGCGCTGCAACGGGCCGGCGCGGAACTGGCGGCCCGCGAACAAATGGTGAAGCGCGACCAGCAACTCGCCCAGGCCATGCTCAACTCGCTGGCCCAGCAACAGCAGGCGACGCAAGACATCGCCGCCCAACGTGCGGCGCTGCAGCAAGCGATGGCCGGCAAGCCGGCGACTTCGCCTGCTCCTGCGCAAGGCCAAGCCCAGCAAGCCGCGCCGACTCCATCGTCGCCGGCCGGACCGGAAGCCGAAGCCGCCGCCCGCAATCTGAATAGCGCCATGCAAAACTTCGCGCAAGCCGCGCAGGTTACGGGTCAGGCGGCGCAGGAAGTCGCCGGGCAGAGCGACACGGCCAACACCGCGCTCGCGCAGGCCTTGGAGCAAGCGTCGAACTTCACGACGCCGGCCGGCGCGAATCCTCCGCCCGCCGGCGAGATGCAGGCGCCGACCGCCGCCGCGCAGATTCCGCTGCCTCCGCAGCAGCCGGAGGTGCCGGTCCCCGCGCAATCGCAGCTCGGTCAAGCGGCTCCGCAACCCGGCGAACTGCCGAAGACCACGCAGATGGGCAAGGGGCTCGCGCCGACCACGCCCGAGGCCACGGCCCAAATGATGGCCGGCCCTCAGGCGCTCGAGCAACTCACGCAGGTCGAGACGTCGTCGAGCCCGCCCAAGTCGGGTAGCGCGCCGGGCAACGTCGCCACCGCGCCGTCGCAACAAGCGACCAAGGGACAACCGGGCCCCTCCGGCAAGCAGGCGCAGCAGCACAGCGAGCTGAGTTCGCAATTCGCGCAGGCGACGGAATCGAGCCAGCCGAGCGTGAACAACACCGGACGCAATGCCGCCGACGTCGCCGTGAACGGCAATCGCCCGAAGGGTGACGAGCCCTGGATGGCCAAGCTTCCGGCGGAGCTGCGAGCCGCGATCCGCGCCGAAGCCCAACGCCCCGCGCCGCGCGGGTACGAAGAACGACTGCGAAATTACTTCAAAAATGTCGAATGACGAAGCACGAATGTCGAAGGAAGCCCGAATGACGAATGACGAAATGCTCAGTGACGCTACCTTCGTCGTTCGAGCCTCGTCATTCTTTCGTCATTCGGATTTCGACATTCGTCATTACCACCCTTGAGGTTCCTCCGTGAGTGTTGAGACCGCCCCGACTGAGTCCGATGTCGCCGCCGTGGCTCGTTGCGAGCAGATGTACGTGCGGCTGCGCGACGAGCTTGCCAAAACGATCGTCGGACAAGATGAAGTGATCGAGCAAACGCTCACGGCCATGTTCGCCGGCGGCCATGCGCTGCTCGAGGGGGTGCCCGGCCTCGCGAAGACGCTGCTCATCAACAGCTTGGCGAAGGCCCTGCATCTGTCGTTCAAGCGGATACAATTCACGCCCGACCTGATGCCGAGCGACGTCACCGGCACCGAGGTCATTCAAGAGAATCTTGAGACGCGGGCCCGCGAGTACAAATTTTTGGCTGGCCCGCTCTTCGCCAACATGATCTTGGCGGACGAAGTGAACCGCACGCCGCCGAAGACGCAGGCCGCGATGCTCGAAGCGATGCAAGAGCGGCAGGTGAGCGCCGGCGGCAAAGTGTATAAGCTGCCGGCCCCGTTCTTCGTGCTCGCCACGCAGAACCCGCTGGAGCAGGAGGGGACCTATCCGCTGCCGGAAGCGCAGCTCGATCGGTTTCTGCTCTATGTGCGGATGGGCTATCCGACGCCGGCGGAAGAATGGGAGATCGCCCGCCGCGTGACGACCGGTCGGCTCGGCGACATCGAGCAAGTGCTCACGGCCGACGACATCCTCGAGTTTCAGAAGCTCGTGCTTCGCGTGCCGGTGAGCGATCAGGTGCTCGGGTACGCCTGGGCCTTGGTGCGGGCGTCGCGTCCGAACACGCCCGAAGCGCCGGACTTCGTGAACCGCTGGATGAGCTGGGGCGCCGGCCCGCGCGGCGTGCTGACGCTGATCTCCTGCGCGAAAGCCCGCGCCGTGCTCTACGGCCGGATGCACGCCTCGATCGCCGACGTGCAAGCCGTGGTCAAGCCCGCGCTGCGCCATCGCTTGGCCGCCAACTTCGCGGCCCAAGCGGCAGGCAAGGGGAGCGAGGAGCTGTTGGACATGCTCCTCAAAGCGGTCCCGGCGGATAAGAAGTACGAAAAGCCGACGGCGTGATGAAACCTTATCCGGCGCAGATCGACGGCGCTGACGTCGTGTGCTTCACCCCGATCGACGAGCGACATCGGCATACAGGTAACTGCCGGCATAACGTGCGCGGCGAATTGCAAGGGCCCGCCGCCGGCGTGGCGATCTGCCGATATGCGGGCGATTCAGGGTACTACTTGTTCGGCTGCGACGAAACTTGGGCGACGATCACGGACACCTATCACGACACACTCGAAGAGGCGCAGCGGCAAGCCGAGTTCGAATACGAGGGCGTTGCCGGAACATGGCAAAGCCGTTCCGGATGCTAAGCCCTGAACTAGTCGTGCATGATCTGATGGGCAAACTCGTGCCATCGGTCTACTGAAATTCCGTCTTGTTGGTCGACGGCAAGCGGATGATCGGTGGGTTCGACCGTGAATAGAGGCGTCAATCCCGGAACTCGCGATTGAACCGACAGTTTGAGATGAATCGTGCTTGGATAAACGCAAATTGGGCTACACAACCAGCCAAAATACGGCGGATCGGTATCGCGGTCGGGTGCCTCCCAGCGTTGGCACATATGTAGAAAGCTTTGCTCGCTCAGTGATGACCAAACTGAGAACTCGAGTTTATCGAACCGACCTTGAATCGGTATTTGAATATGGCCCCGAACGAAAAACGTGTTTTCGTCGACGACGCATTGGTCAGAGTTAAGAAGTACCCGGGCCGCAAACTCTTTTTCGGGTACCAACGCGCGCCATGGCGCTTCGATCGCGAAACAGAGCGGGGCATCGACGTGCTCACGTTCGCATAGCTTGCACAACCATGACATGGCGTTGGGTCTCGTCGCTCACGTTAGTTCCGCCCCCTCATCCGCGGCTTCGCCGCACCTTCTCCCGCGAGGGGAGAAGGGAGTCATCGACGTCGTCCGCCCGTCAGAAGCTAATCTCGCGCATCTTCTGCGTCGCGGGCAGCACAAAAATTTTGCCGTCCCCCATCCGTCCGGTGCGGGCCGTTTCCACGATCTTTCTCAGGATCTCTTCGGCCCGGGCGTCTTCGACCCAGAGTTCGATTTCGACCTTGGGGAGAAACGCCAGCGAGTATTCGCTGCCGGCGTATTGGTCGAGGTAGTTCTTCTGCCGTCCGTAGCCTTTCACTTCGCGAACGCTCACGGCTTCGAGCGGAGCCCGCTTCAGGCTCTCGAGCACGCGCTCGGCAAGATACGGTTTGACGACGGCGACGATTTGTTTCATGCGGCAGTCGTCAGGAGCCAGGAGTCAGGCGGCAGGAGGAGGGAATGAAACTGAGGACCAAGAGTCGTTCCGACATCATTCCCCACTCCCCACTCCCCCTTAACTGAAGAAGTTCTCGCCCGTCAGGTTCATCGGCGGCTTCGTCTCGACCGTCATGTCGCCTTCCACGCGCGTGCAGCAGGCCAGGCGCATCGTGTCTTCGTTGCCGATGTATGCGAACATCGCCGGACCGAGCGGGTTGAACTTGAAGGTCACCTTTTCCATCATGCTCATGGGCGAGGCGTTCTCCATCCCCTTGGTGATCTTCACCCGACAGGTGCCGCAGTGGCCGAGGCCGTGGCAGTTGAACACTTCGTTCAGGCCCGCGCCGACGCCGTTGAGGCCGCCGTACAGTTTGATGCCGGCCTTCATCGCTTCGACGCGCAGATTCGCGCCGGCGGGAACTTCAATCTGTTTCTTCTCGTTGACAAAGTTGACCGTCGGCATCCGCAGGCTCCGTGGCGCGCGATTCTCGTTAGGGCGAACTGATACGGGCCGGCCGTGGTTCACGTTCGCGCCGGCCGACCCGAGGCTTGGGGAATTTCGCTGATCGGGAAAAATTCCTGATCGAGACAAACCCTGAGCAAAAGTCGTCCAAACGCGCGCCGACCTGAAATGTTTCCGCCGGCTCATGGGCACCCGCGCGGAAACCGAATATGTTTAGTAATCTAGCCTACCGAGGCGGTTTTGGAAACCTCGCGGAAAGCGGCGAAACGTCGAGATTCCGGCGTATTCGCACGCATTCCGCCCGGCGCAAGTCGCCCCGAAATCGCCTACCGGCAGGGCCTTCCACGGAGGACGTACGACGATGGCCGAGCGCAGCAAGTATCAAGAAAATATCATCAAGAACTACTACAAGAACCAAGACGGGATCTTGTTGCAGCGGCTCGGCGAACAGGTGACCGATCTTTACCTGGCCGAAGGGAAGGCCCGGGCGACGAAGTGGAAACAGATTCGGACGACGCTGGAAAAACTCAAGATCCCGGCCACGCGCATCGACCACGTCGTGAAGGCCGACAACCCCTCGCTGCTGGCGAAGCTGCTGGAAGAGTTGTTGGCCAAAGAACCGGCCAAGTAGGCCGGCTCTTCGGCCGTTCAGGGTTCAGGGTTCGAGGTTCAGGGTTGCCGAACCCCATTTAGCCCCGGAGCTTGTCTCCGGGGTCAATGCGGGTTGCCTCACGGTTCCGCGCAGCGACAATACTCCCACGTCGCGCGCCGACAACTCCGAACCCTGAACCCCGAACCCTGAACGCGTCTGCAACCTTTAGTCGATATCCACGACGTCAGCTTCTCGTACGGCGCGGTCCGTGCGCTCGCCGGCGTTTCGCTCCGGCTCGAGTCGGGCACGGTCGGGATCGTCGGCAACAACGGGGCCGGCAAGTCGACGCTGCTGCGCATCCTGCTCGGCCTCTTGAAGCCGACGACCGGCCACGGCACTGTGCTCGGCTGCGACGTCCGCTCCGGCGGCGCCGAGCTGCGAGGGCTGGTCGGCTACATGCCCGAGGCCCACGCCGTCGTGCCGCTGCTCAAAGGCGTGGAGTTCGTCGCGCTCTCGGGCGACCTGTACGGCATGGCCCGTCGCGATGCGCGCCGCAGGGCTCACGAAGTCCTCGGGTACGTCGGCCTCGGCGAATTGCGCTACCGCCGGCTCGACGAATACTCGACCGGCAACCTGCAGCGGCTCAAGCTGGCCGCGGCCTTGGTGCACGACCCGCAATTGCTGCTACTCGACGAACCGACCAACGGTCTCGATCCGGCCGGCCGCACCGCGATGCTGCGCACGATCGAAGACCTCATCGCGCAGACCGGCAAGAGCGTAATTCTCTGCACGCATTTGCTGGGAGACATCGAGCGCATCTGCCGGCAAGTCGTCGTCATGCACCAAGGCACGGTCGCTCAGGCCGGCTCGCTCGAAGCGTTGAAGCAACGCACGAGCAGCCGGTTTCTCGTTTCGTGGCGCGGGCCGCGCGAAGCGTTCGCCGCGGCCTTGCAGCAAGCCGGCGTAACGCTCGACTCGGACGACGCCCATCTCGCGGCCGATGCGAAGGCCGGCGGCGCGGATCACTTGGCCCATGTCGTCGTGCCGCCGCAGTGGAGCACGGTTCGCTTCTTCGAACTCGCGGCGCACAGCGAAGCGGTCGTCGTGCAGTTACGCCCCGAGCAAGAAGACTTGGAACAACTCTTCTTCCGCGTGACGCAAAGCGGCGAGCGGCCGGCGTCGGCCGGCCGTTACGTAGCACAAGCAAGTTCCGTAACTCCCGACGAGGCGCTCGCGCATGGGAATTGACGCCGCCCATTATCACGCGTGGTCCGGCCGCCTAGGGCAAGGGATCGTCGGCACTTGGCGCGGCACCGCGGCCGTCGTCCGAACCACGCTCACCCAAGTGCTGCGTCGCAAGGCCTACTGGGTGATCTACGCCGTCGGCATTTCGCAGTTTCTCGTCTACTGGGCCGTGATCTACGCCCTGACGCAAATGCAGGTGCCGCC
>JAFLCO010000310.1:4285-7473 GCA_017303535.1 Planctomycetota bacterium | reverse complement strand
AACCTCGTGGCGTATTGGAATCTCGACGATGCCCCCGGCACGACCGTCGTCGCCGGCGACGGCGGAACCTCGATCGTGCTCTACACCACTCCGCCGCTTCCCCAGTTTGTCGTCAACGGCGGACGATTCGGGGGCGCTTTGGAGTTCGACGGGCAAAACAACTACGCGACGTTTCAAGACGCATCGTTCGATGTCGGCACCCGCGGCAGCCTTAGCTTCTGGGTGCGACTGGATACGGTCACCGGTAAACGGCACCAATTTTTTGAAGGCCCCGGCGACGGCGGCTTCGAAATGCAGTTTCGGACCAACGGCAGCGGCCAATTCTACGGCCGCGTGCAGACCAACGGCGATTTCGTCATTCGCAACACCAACGACAACAACTCCGTCGGCGTTTGGACGAATCTGCAGTACACCTGGGACTTTGCCTCGGGCCAGATGCGCATCTATCGCGACGGCGTGGAATCCGTCTATGCTTCCGGCTTCACGCCGACCGACCTGACTTGGACGACGGTCACCAGCACCGCGAACCAAGTGATTAACGTCGGTCGTGATCCGGGCGATGCGTTGCGTTTTGTCGACGGCCGCATGGACGACATCGCCTGGTTTAACGACGTGCTCACGCCGGCCGAGCGCAACGCCTTGGCGGGCGTCGGCCAAACGGCCAAGAGCGTCGGCGACGCTCAAGCACTGACGGGAACGGGGCAAGTGAATGCTTCCGGCCGCCTGAACAGCGTCGCCAACGGCGGCACGCTCGTCGCCTACTGGAATCTCGACGACCCCGTCGGCACGACGCTCGTCGCGGGCGACGGCGGTACGAACATCGTCCTCAAACTCGGCCCGCAAACCGAAGGCGCCGAGTTCGTCGCCGGCGGCGGCCCGACTTTGCCCTCCGGCGGACCTCCGCTCAACGCCGTGTTGTTCGACGGCGACAAAGATTCGATCCGCGTCGCCGATTCGACGAGCCTCGACTTCGCCAAGACGCAAGGTTCCATCTCGTTCTGGGTCCGGCCGGATCAGCTTACGGTCGACAACACGGCCAACGGCTACATTGCTCTGGTCGAAGACTCGAACCAACAAATCTTCGTCGGCATCTCGCGGCAGTCGGGCTCACTGGGAAGCATCATTTTCTCGCCGTTTGAAAACACGCCGGCGTCGAACCAAAACATCATCGTCAGCGACACGCGGCTGACGGTCGGCCAGTGGAAGCAGGTCACCGTCACTTGGGACTTCGCTACGCGCACGGCATCGATTTACATCAACGGCGCGCTCGACACGGCCCTCATCAACAACACGACGAACCCCGCGATTTGGACGCAAGCCGCCGGCAACACCGGAGACTGGATCTTCGGCGCCGACGGCCGCACCCAAGCTCACGGGCTCACCGGGGCGATGGCCGAAATCGCCGTCTACGGCAACGCGCTGCGCGCCGGCGAGGTGCAAAGCCTGTATCAGACCGGTGCCACGAATTCCGGCTCGTTCGATCTGGCCGGTGCTCGCGGCCGCTTCACGTGGGACGCCGACTACGTCTACGGCCTCATCGAGTCGTACACGGCCGGCCCCGGCACCGCGAACGGACCGTTCGACGACCTGGAAATCGAACTCTACATCAACAACGGCACCACGCCGGTCACCGCCGCTTTGACCGTGGCCCCCGGCGGCACCGATGTACCGCTCTACGAGTTCCGCATCCTCCGCACCGACATTAACGACGGCGCACAAGCCTTCAACCCCGAAGCCGGCGATTATCTGCGCTACCGCGTTCGCACGATCGACGGCGACGTGGCCGGCAGCGGATTCGACACCCGCGACACGACGCTCGGCTGGGTCGTCGAGCCGCCGCTTACGCCCGACGGTCTCCGCCGTCTCGACTTCGCCCGCGCGGAAAACTTCTTCGGCCCCGGCGGCCGGCTCACTTATACGAATGTCGCGCATCTCGAACTCAACGCCGGTTCGGGAATCGACGTGCTCTCCGTAACCGATTCGCAAATCGCTCCGCCGGCGACCAATCCCGCGCGCAACTTCACGCTCAACCTGGGCGCGGGCGGCGACGTCGTCACCATCGCCTCCGTGGATACGGCCTTCGCGTCGTCAATCACGATCGACGGAGAAGGTGACGACGACACGGTGACGATCAACGCCGCGCTCACGCTCGGCAGCGGCCTCTCCGACGGCAACCTCACCGTGACGGCCGAAACGATCAACCTCAACGCGGCCGTCGACACGACCGCCGGCCTCACGGGCGACGTCACGTTCCATGTCGGCACCGTGATGAACATCGCCGCGGCCGGCGACATCACGGCCGGCGGCAACGTGCTCATCGACGGCGTCGGCACGCTGAACACGGCCGGCAACATCACCACGACCGGCGGCAACGTCACGATCGAAACGGCCACGACGCTCACCGGCCCGGTGGCGATCGATTCCGCCGGCGGCAACATCACGTTCGGCACGGCCGCCACGCTCGGCGGTGCGCAGAACCTCACGCTCGACGCCGACACCGGCGATATTGCATTCAACGCGGCAGTGGGCGGTACGCCGCTGCTGGACGTCGTCGTCACCGCGGCCGACGACGTGACGTTCGACGACGTCTTCTCGGCCGAGTCTTTCACGCACACGGCCGGCACCGGCACGACGACCTTCCACGGCCAGGTCGAACTCACCGAAGCCGCCGGGCCGGCGCTCTCGATCACCACGCCGCAAATCATCGTCAATGCGCTCGTCCGTTCGCAAACGGGCGACATGCTGCTGACGACCGACGATATCGAAGTCAACCTCGGCGGCTTCCTCATCGTCGTCGCCGCCGACGGTCGCATCACCCTCGTCCAGCAAACGGTCGGCCGCGAACTCGAACTCGGCACAAACGTGAACTCGGCCACTCGGCTCTCGCTCGACGCCGACGAACTGGCCCGCATCGACGTCGACTTCTTCCAATTCGGCGACGCCGATTCCGGCGAAGTCCGCGTGACCGACGCCGTCGATGCGGCAAACATCGGCAATTTCCATATCATCACCGGAGCCGGCGTCACGAGCACGCCGACCCTCGGCACGATCACCTCCAATCGCCTGGCCGTCGAGGCGGTCGGCGAGTTCTCCCGCGAGCCGGATCGTTCGAAGTCTTCGGGCAAGACCCACGACACCAACCGCGACGCAGTGATGGCGGTGCTGCGCGAGGCCTACGGCGAGGCCGC
>JAFLCO010000310.1:0-4275 GCA_017303535.1 Planctomycetota bacterium | reverse complement strand
GCATCCACACCTTCGGCGTCGGGAGCCAGATTTCTTACCGCGACGTCGACGGCTTCACGCTCGTCACGGTCGACGGCGTCGGCGGCATCGACACCGTCGCCGGCGACGTCACGCTCCAGGCCGGCGGCCTGATGACGCAAGACATCTTCCAGTTCGGCAGCATCGTCGCGAAGGGCTTGCAGCTGATCGGCACGCAAGTGCTGTTCACTATCCCTACCAACGACGTCGACACGCTCGCCGCCGACGTCACCGGCACGTTCGCGTTTTCCGATCAAGACGATCTCACGGTCGGCAGCGTGCAAACCTTCGGCCGTACGGAAACCGTCGGCATCACGACGACGGACGACGACGCGCAGCTCATCGCCGGACAAACGTTGTCGCTTGAAGAAGCGGTCGACGTCGGCACGGCCCGCGCCGCACTCGCTTCGCAGTTTGCCGACATCGCCGATATCAATGACGTCAAAACCAAAGTCTACGCCGGCGAACTCGTACTTTTAGCCGACGCAGGCATCGGCAACACTCGGGCCTTGCGTACCGAGGTCGGGTCGCTGGCCGCCGTCAACATCACGTCGGGCGGCATCGCAATCGACGACCGCAGCGGCACGGCGCTGGAAATCGCCACCATCGGCTTCTTCGACGGCGTGCAAAACCTCGGTCTCGGCGGCATTTCCGTCGCGCACACCGGTCCGCTTAATGTCAATGCCCAAGTCACGGCGGCCGGCGGGGGCATCGCGCTCACCAGTCGTGCCAACGGCGGCAACGACGACCACCTCGCGGTCAACGCGCCGATCGCGCTGGCCGCAGGCGCGCCGGGCGACATCGTCTTCACCGCCGGCACCGATCTCCTTATGAACGACGCCTTTGTCTTCAACGACGTCGTCTCCGCGGCCGACGGCCTCATCGTCGGCACGGCAGGCCGCAACATCACCTTCGCGCCCAACGTCCGCGTGCAAAGCATCTCCGGCGCAATCGAAGGCGCCATCATCGACATCCCGCCGCTCTTGCAAAACGTTTCCGGTCCGCAAGTCGCCAACACGGGCGACGCCTCGGTCACGTTCAACTACGGCCGCTTCAGCGAACTGCGCTTCACGGCCACGGTCAATTGGTCCGACGGCACCGTCGACGTCATCAGCCTCGTGTCGCCGGGCACCTACACGGCCCTGCACAATTACACCGGCAACCCAAACCAAAGCGACCCGGCGGCGCCCATTCCGGTCATCGTCACGCTCCGCGCCGATTCGCGCATCCGCTTCACCGGCTACGAAACGACGACCTCGCAGATCACGCTAAACTTCCCGGGCGACGGCGTCCGCAACGTCCGCATCGACACCACGGTCAAGGTCCGCTACCTCACGGCCGATCCGCCGCTGCGAATCATCGGCGAAATCCTCCGCGCAGTCGTGGCCGAGTCCCGTTCCAACGTCTACAGTTCCGGCGGCGCCGCGCAAGAATCGGCCGACGCTTCCGAGCGCACCATCATCCTCCGCGAAGTCCTGCCCGACGGCACCGAAGGAAGTTCCGTTCGCTTCGACCTTTCGGCGCTCGACGACCTGCCGAAGATTTTTGAGAAGGTCCGCAACGGCCGCTATCGCATCTATCTCTTCGAACCGGCGACACAATCGCTGCGGATGGTCATGGAGATCGACGTTCGCGACGGCAAGCCGACCACGCCGGAAAAGGTGAACGAAGCCGTTGAAATCGACGCCGGCGATCAAGCGGCCGCAGCCGGCGCGGAGATCGAAGCCGCCGCGATGACGGACGACTCCGACGTCGCTTCCTCATCGAATGTCGCATCGGCCGGCCTCGCCGTAGGGGCAGGCTTGCTGCTCTCCGGCGGCGCTGGTAGTTGGACGGAGCGCGTCGATGCCGCCGTCGCTAAGTTTCAAAAGTATTCCCGCCTCCGCCGGCCGACTTCGCCGCGCCGCAAACTTCCTCGTTAGTCCTTTAAGCACATGACCATCCAGCAGTGTCGTCAATGCGGTCGTCCGATCAACGATGCCTCGGCGTCGAGCGGCCGCTGTGCGCATTGCGGCGCCGAACTGACCTCGAAGAAGCCCGGCACCGTCGCCGACGTTCGCATCGACCAAACGACGGACTTCGGCGCATCATCCCTAGGCGACGATGCGTCGGCCGGCGACAAGCCCGTCGCTCCGTCGACCGGCACCGTTCACGAGGCACACGGCCTGCAAACGGCCGACTTCGGCCTACTCTTCGGCGAAGGCAAGTTGCCGAACTTCGGTACTCCCGACTCCGCCGCCAATGCCGCGCCGCCGGCCGCTTCTTCCGATGTGACCCAAGCTCCGCAAGCCGACGAGCCGAAAACCGGCACGGTTCACGAAGCGCACGGCCTGCAAACCGCCGACTTCGGGCAACTCTTCGGCGAAGGCAAACTGCCGGACTTCGGCGCAGCGCAACCGCCGGTCGCAGCCGCGCCAAGCACGCCATCCGAAGAATCGAGATCTGACGAACCGAAGACCGGCACCGTGCACGAAGCCCATGGCCTGCAAACCATGAACTTCGATGCAATGTTCGACGCGCCGAAGCCGGCGCCGTCTTCCGGCCCCGCGCCCGGTTCGTCGTCCGACGTCGGCAAGAAGACCGGCCTCAACGACGCCAACATCGCCGCCACGTACGACTCCGGCCCCGTCGGCTCGGACCTCGTCGAGCAGTTGTCGATGGTCTGGGGCCCCGAAGTCGCCGACGAATCCGAGGCTTCGGCTCAACCGCACGTCACGATCAAAGGTAAGGAAATCACCCGCACGCGCAGCGATCAAACGCTGGTGATCAACTCTCGCGCGGTCCGTGATAATCGCAAGCTCGACCCCACGATCGGCGGCAAACCGCCGACGCTGGCCGACTACGAACTGCTCAGCGTACTCGGCGAAGGGGGCATGGGCGTCGTCTACACGGCCCGCCAGGCGTCGATCGATCGCACCGTCGCCGTGAAGATGCTCAAGCCCGGCATGGCCGGCAATCGCGACTTGCAGCAGAAATTCTTGGCCGAGGCGGTCGTCACGGGCGATCTCGACCATCCGAACATCGTGCCGATGTACGATCTCGGCAAAAACGAAGGGGGCGACCTCTTCTACGCGATGAAACGCGTGCAAGGAACGCCTTGGTCGAAAGTCATCGCCGCCAAATCGCAGCAGGAAAACGTCGAGATCCTTCTCAAAGCGGCCGACGCCGTCGCGTTCGCCCACTCGCGCGGCGTGATTCACCGCGACTTGAAGCCCGAGAACATCATGCTCGGCGAGTTCGGCGAAGTGCTCGTCATGGACTGGGGCCTCGCCTATTCGACGGCCGCGTTCCGCAAATCGGCGAGCATCACGCAAACCTCGAGCATGGGGGGCAGCCCGGCCTACATGGCGCCGGAAATGGCGATCGGCCCGATCGAGCGAATCACGTTTTCGAGCGACATTTACCTGCTCGGCGCGATTCTCTACGAGATTCTCACCGGCAAGCCGCCGCACTCCGGCGGCAACGTCACCAAATGCCTGATGTCGGCGGCCCGCAACGAGATCCTGCCGACCGACAAAACGGGCGAACTCGTCGACGTGGCCCGCAAGGCCATGGCCACGCTGCCGGCCGACCGTTACCCGTCGGTCGCCGCACTGCAGGCGGGCATTCGCGAATGCCTGGCGCATTCCGAGAGCTTGGCGCTCGTACATCGCGCCGAAGAGGAACTCGCCAAAGCTTCGGCCTCGGGCGACTATCAAAACTACTCGCGCGCACTGTTCGGCTTCGAAGAGGCCTTCGCCCTTTGGAAAGAAAACCAACGGGCCGCCGACGGAGTGCAGATCGCCCGGCTGCGCTACGCCGAAGCGGCCTTCGGCAAGGGAGACTATGATCTCGCCGCGGGCCTGCTCGATCGCAACCTCTCCTCGCACTCGGGCCTCGCCGAACAAATCCGCCGCGCCCAGGCGGAGCGCGATGCGCGGCAAGTGCGTCTGCGTCGCGCCAAACAATTCGTCGCCGTGCTCGGTGCCGCGGTGCTCATCATCGGCGTCGTCGCCTACTTCGGCATCCGCTCCCAGCGAGATCGGGCCTTGCAGGCCGAAGAGGTCGCGCGCGTCGAAGAAACGAAGGCTCGCGAGGCGGAAAAGATCGCGACGGTCGAGGCCGCCAACGCTCGCAAAGCGGAGGGGATCGCCGTCGTCGAAGCGGCGAACGCCCGCAAGGCCGAAGGGGAAGCGATCGAAGCACGCGACGTCGCCCAGATGGCGCGCGACGCCGCCCAAGAGGCCCGCGCCGCGGAAGAATACGCGGCCTACGGCG
>JAFLCO010000031.1 GCA_017303535.1 Planctomycetota bacterium | reverse complement strand
GCCGAAGTCATCTTCGCGGCCGGCCTGGGTCGATCGGCCCGGCTTGCTCAACGGCGGAACTTATGAAACAAAAGTGCTCGTCGGCCCGGAAACCACGCGGGCCGCGCTGGATCGCGCGACACAGGAAGCCGTGCGTGCGAAGATCGTCGATTATGCGACGACGCTGGCCGGCCCGGATGCCGCGGCTGCGGCCTTGGCCGAAGAAGCGAAGCTACGTTCGCGCGTCGTGGGCGAAGAATGGGAGGAGCATGTTCGTACGGCCGCGGGCGACTCCCTATTTCTCCATACGCAACTCAAGTTCGACGCTCAACTGCAAAACCAATGGCTCGCGCTAGCCCGAGAGCGACAAGCGGCGACGCGCAACAAAACGTTCGTCACCGTGTTTCTCACGGCGATATGGATCGTGCTGCTCGCGCACGCGGCACTGCGGGTGGAGGCGGGTAAGCCGCGCCCGGCGTGGCGTATCGCCGCTTGGGCCGCGGCGCTGATATTGGCCGGCTTACCGTGGGCCTACTACCGTTGGCAGCTGCAGTCAGCGAGCGCGACGACCGCGATCGTCGTTCCGGCCGGGGCTTCCGTCGACGTTCGCCCGCATTAGAGCAAGCTGTCGAGCAGCAGCCGCATCTTTCGCATTTCGCCGAGATGGTCGATCTCAGGATCTTCCATGTCGGCGATGTTCACGCAAAATGCCCGCTGGTACTTAAACTTTTGCAGGTGCGAGATGATCCGGCCGTATTCGATTTCGCCCTGACCGACTTTCACCTGAAATTGCTTCTTGTTTGAGTCGCGTAGTTGCGTGTGGCAAACGTACGGGAACAAATGGTCGTACTTCGCGCCGTACATCGGCCCGTGGTGGTAATGGCTCGGGTCGAGCGTTAGGCAAAGCCCCTTCACGTTGTCGCACAGGACCTTGGCGGTGTCGGGGTCTTGCGTCATCCGATCGGCTTCCGTCTTCAGACCGACGAGCACTCCTTCGATCGTCGCAATCTTCACAAGGTCGCGGAGCCGCTCGATTTCGGCGTTGAACGGCGTACCGAGTTCACCGGCCCTTACCGTAACGACGACGACCTTCGTCGCCTTGGCCAGCTTGCAGATGGCGGTGAACTGCTTGTAGAAGTCGGGGCCTTCCGGATCGGCGTCGAAGAAGTAGGCGACCGGCGTCAGGCGATGAGTGTCGCGGCAGGCGACGACGGCGCTTTCCAAATCGGCAACGACTTGCGACGGCTTCAGTTGATTGCCGTTCTCGCGCAGAACGATCTCGACCCGGCTGTATTCCAGGTCGAAAATCTTCTTCAGAGCGGCGTCGAAAGGAAGTTGAGCGAAACAATCCGTAGAGGCTGCGACGAACACGGTACTCTCCCTAGTACGATCTACCAACCAAGTCGCCGCGAACCGTTGCATCGCGTGGTTCGTTCGCCGCAAGTTGCGGCGTCGCCGGCACTTTGAACGTGCTTCGGCCAAGCAACGGCGTAGCTTACCCCCGTCGCCCCCTCGGCGGCAACCCCACGGCAGCCCCGATGGCAGGCATGCTGGCTGCGGCGCCGAGAGACGGTTGGCCTTGCAAACCGCGACCGATAGAATCGCGGGAAATCGGCGTCGCTCGCAACCTTGCGAAGCCGACAAATTGTGGAAGCACGCAATTCACTGAAGGATTTCGCCCATGTCGACGTATCCCGAACCGCCGGGCCCCGGGCAACCGGTCTATATCGCCGTACCCCTGCAGCAAAAACCGAGCGTGCTATCACGGCTCTTCACGCTCTTTCAATGGCTGGCCTTCGCGTTCTTCGTGCTCGTGATGATCACGGCCGTGTTCATGCCGAGCACGCTTTCGAGCGATCCCGACAACAAGCTCGAAGAGCGTTACTACACCCTCAACAAAGAAGGGACGCAGAAGATCGCCGTCATCGAGATCGAAGGCACGATCATGGACGGCAAAGATGTGAAGAAACAGATCGACAAGGTGCGGGCCGACGACCTCGTCAAAGCGATCGTCGTGCGCATTGACTCTCCCGGCGGCACTGTCAACGGCAGCGACTACATCCACCATCACCTCCGCCGGCTCGTGGAAGAAAAAAAATTGCCGATGGTCGTGAGCATGGGCTTTCTGGCGGCCAGCGGCGGCTATTACTCGGCGATGGCGTGTGGCAAGCAAGAAAACGTCATCTACGCCGAACCGACGACATGGTGCGGCTCGATCGGCGTGATGATTCCCAATTACAACGTGGCCGACCTCATGAAGCGGCTCGATATCAAGGATCAAACGATCGCCAAAGGCGACCTCAAGGGTATGGGGAGCCCGACGAAGCCGATGGAGCCGGAAGAAGAGGCGGTGCTGAAGACGCTGGTCGACGAAAGCTATGCCCGGTTTAAGAAAATCGTTCGCGACGGCCGACCGAAGATGACGCCCAAGCAAGTCGACGATGTCGCTACGGGCCAAGTCTATACCACGCCCCAAGCCCTAAAGCTTGGACTTGTCGACAGGGAAGGCTTCATTGAAGACGCGATCACTCGGGCCTTAGAACTGGCGAGCCTCAACCGCGACACGACGAAGGTCGTTCGCTACCACAAGCCGAGCGGTTTGTCCGACATTTTAATGGGAGCTTCGGCCGCCACTGCGGCTTCGCGGAAATCCGAACTTCAACAACTGCTCGAATTGGCCACGCCGCGCGCCTACTACCTTTTCGCGTTTCCCCACGAATAGATTCACCCGAATGAACGAACTTCCCTTTCAAGGTCGCACTGCCGTAGTCACCGGCGGCGCCGACGGCATCGGACGTGCCACGGCGGTCCGGCTTGCGCTCGGCGGGGCCCGCGTTTTCACCGGCGATATTCAATCGCGGCCCGAAAACGTCGAGCGCTTCGCCAAACTCGGCATCACGTCGATTCCCTGCGACGTGCGCAGCGAGGCGCAGGTCAAGCAGTTAATCGAAACGGCGTACGCGGCGCAAGATCGACTCGACATCCTCGTGAACAACGCCGGCATCGGGCTGGTGAAGCAGATCCCCGACGTCACCGAAGAGGAATGGGATCGCTGCCTCGACACGAATTTCAAGGCCGCGTTCCTCACGGCCAAGCACGCCATCGGGCCCATGCGTAGCTCCGGCGGCGGCAGCATCATCAACGTTTCCAGCAATGCCGGAATTCTGCCGCGGGCCCACGACCCGGTGTACTCGACCAGTAAAGGTGCGCTCGTTGCCCTCACGCGCAGCCTGGCCCTGTGCCATGCCCGCGACAAGATTCGCGTCAACGCCGTTTGCCCCGGCCCTGTCGGCGACACCGGCATGATGAACGCCGATCTGAAGAAAGCCGTCGACCCGCAAGCTTTGGCCGACCAGATGATCGATGCCAGCCCACTGGCGAAGGCGTTCCGCCGGATGATCACGCCGGACGAAGTGGCCGAAGCTATTTGCTATT
>JAFLCO010000309.1 GCA_017303535.1 Planctomycetota bacterium | reverse complement strand
CTTGGTCCCGAGCCGCGGCAGACCGGAACGGCTTGCCGCATGCTTGCGTTCTTTGGCCGCACAATGCTTGCTGCCGAAGGAAGTGATCGTGGTGTGGCAAGCGGACGATAAAGCCACCCGCAAATCCGTCGAACGCATACAGGCCGATCTTCCGTATGAGCTTAAGCTGCTGCATTCCGACGTTATCGGAATCGTGCCCGCGGAGAACCTGGCCCTCGACCATGCATCCGAAGCTTGGATTGCCCTTATCGACGACGACGCCGCCGCTCCGACGGATTGGCTGGAACGCATGTCCCCGCTTTTGGATGATCCGTCCGTGGGGGCCGTGGGCGGACCGATCACGAATTACGACCCGAGAGGCACTAGGTTTCCCACTCGGGAGGTCGAGCCCGCCGCGCGTTGGCCTTGGCACGGTCTACCGGTCGGCAATTTGACCGACCATCCGGACGAGTGGCGCAGTCGCGGTCGGGTCATGGCAGACCACTTGGCGGGCTCGAACATGGCTCTTCGTCGAAGCGCGTTTGGGCGGTTTGAAGAACGCCTTCGACCATATTGGCAGTCGTTCGAATTGGAGGTTTGTCGGCAGGTTGCCTCGCGCGGTTACAAGATTATTTTCGACTACGCCAATATCGTAGACCACTTCCCTTTGAATACCGTCTACGCAGGTGGGCGCGATAGTGATCTCGACGTCAAAATATTCAATTCGGCATTTAATCTTGGTTTCGTCAACGCCAAGCACTCACCGATTCCACTACTTCCGATCCGACTACTCATTCAACTACTTGTAGGTCGGACAGCGACGCCCGGCGTGCTGGCAATGATCGTTGCCATCGGGCGTTACGGCCATCCGTTGCGGGAATTTCGAATTCTGGCGCAAGTTTGGCGCGCGACGATTTCCGGCTGGGTCGTCGGACTTCACCAACGAATCCGGACACGGCCATCGGCAACACCCTGCTTTCAAGATCAGTGCCCAGAACCAACAAACTCCTAACCGTCGGGCACTCCTACGTCGTAGCGTTGAATCGACGCCTCGCGCACGAAATGGCCGTCGTCGGGCAGGGGCGATGGGAAGTTACCGTCGCCGCTCCGGATTTCGTGCATGGTGATCTTCGGCCCATCCGTTGCGAACCATCTACCGGAGAAGCGTGCAGAACGCTGACCTTCCCGCTGAGATTCTCGCAGCGCCCCCATGTCAGCAGCTATTCAAGGCGCCTGCGAGAACTTGTTCGGGCCGATTGGGATCATGTGCATATTTGGCAAGAACCGTACACTTTCTCAGGCTTTCAACTTAGCCGCTGGATACGTCGCGAAACGCCAATGACGTTCTGGACGGCACAAAACATAAATAAGTACTACCCGCCGCCGTTTGGTTGGTTTGAACGGTACTGTTACCGTAGGTGTATCGGTTGGCTGGCCTGCGGCGCTACGACGGCGGAGGTGTCCGTCGCCCGCGGTTTCGGCGGCAAGCCGCACGAAGTCATTCCGCTGGGCGTCGATCTCGACGTGTTTCGTCCGAATGTTGAGCTGCGTAAGGCGACATTCAGGACGCTGAATTGGGACGAAGGCGGCCCTCCCGTCGTCGGCTATTTGGGCCGCTTCATCCCCGCGAAAGGCATTGAGCTTTTGTGCGGAGCGCTCGACGCCATCGAATCACCGTGGCGTGCGTTGTTCGTCGGCGGCGGAACTTTGGAGAAATACTTGCGGACCTGGGCACGGCGCTACTCAGATGATCGCGTGAGAGTTGTCACCAACGTGCCGCACGACGATGTGCCGGTCTATCTCAATTCGATGAATATTCTTGCCGCCCCCAGCCAATCGACGCCGCGTTGGCGCGAGCAACTCGGACGAATGCTGATCGAAGCGATGGCTTGCGGTGTACCCGTGGTCGGTTCTGATTCCGGGGAAATACCATTCGTCATCGGCGACTCAGGCCGGGTGTTGCCCGAGCGCGATCTGCATGGCTGGAGCGAATCCTTGGCCGCTCTACTAGAAAGTCCGTCGCAGCGTGAATTACTGGCCGCCCAGGGACTTGAGCACGTGCGATGCGAATACGCGTGGCCGGTAATTGCCCGCCGACACCTCGGATTCTTTGAACGGTTGAGAGACGCTCGACATGGGAATCTCGTTTGAAACGAGTCGCAGTCATACGCGACTTCCGCGAAGAAGGCTGGCCAAGCATGGATCTCTCGGCCGACCAACTGCTTCGCCATTGGCCGAAGGATAACGCCAATCTCGCGGCCGTTGAAGTAGCGAGCTCTTACCGTCGTCTGGCGACATACTTTCCCGTCGCGGGCACATCACGCACGGCGCGCAATCTCGATCGCGCCCGCAATCGCTACCGGCTGTTGCCGGCCTATTTGAGGGCGGTGTGCCGAGATTTTGATCTGTTTCATATCGTCGATCATAGTTACGCCCACCTCGTACATGAATTGCCAGCCGGGCAAACAGGAGTCTACTGCCACGACGTCGATGCGTTTCGCTGTCTTCTCGCACCGCAAACCGAACACCGTTCGCTAATATTCCGTCGAATCACTCGATGGATTTACGAAGGGTTATCTCGCGCAGCAATTGTGTTTCACAGCACAAAGACTATGGGCCGCGTGCTTGCGGAGAACTGTGCTATTCCGGCAGGCCGCCTATGCCATGTGCCGCTTGGAGTGGACGAAGTCTTTTTTTCCGAGGACCGAAGCGAGGGGACCTCAATCTCGGACCGCCTCCCCGTGAGGCCGTTCGTGCTGCACGTCGGCAGCTGTATTCCTCGTAAGCGGATAGATGTTTTGCTAAATGTCTTCGCAAAACTTGTCTCATCGCTCCCCGAACTTCGTTTAGTCAAGATCGGCGATGCATGGACGCCCGTGCAACGTCGGCAAATCGCCGATCTAAGGCTGCACGACTTCGTCATGCATCTTGGAAAGGTCGATCGCTCGGCGCTAATTGAGGCATATCGCCGAGCCGCAATTACCCTGGTTCCAAGCGATGCCGAAGGTTTCGGTCTACCGGTGGTCGAGGCTTTAGCATGCGGAGGGGCCGTGCTTGCATCCGATTTGCCGACGCTTCGCGAAGCCGGAGGCAACGTTGCCAAATATGCTGCGGTTGCTGACATCGAAGCGTGGCTTGCCGGGGCTACGGACGTCATGACAAACAATTCGAGCGAGGCCGTCGTCAAGGAGCGTAAAGATTGGGCCCGGCAATTCTCGTGGGCGTTGCACGCCCGATCCATCGCCGATGCGTATTCCCGGATTTCCCAGACCAGCTAGATTTCGCATGCGTCTGCTCGTGGCCGCAACGTTGGCTCGATTTGTTGTCATTCGTTAAAATTGACCAAGCCAAGGACGTGGGCAACCGTACGTCCGGCGAACCGAAGCCACTCTTTAGAGAGCGTTCCTTGCGAACCAATCCCCATCTGCCTCCCCCAGTTATCGCCACGTTCTTTGCCGTACTCGCGGCGGCGATCACTTGCTCATCGCTGAATTGGCCCAACTTCGCGCTCGCCGCCGCGCCGCTCCCCGCCGACGGCGAACTCGAAGACGCTCCGGCCCCGTTTGTCCCGAAGAAGACCGAAACCGAAGCCGAGCGCAATCAGCGTCAAGCCCTTACCTACTACGGCGCAGGCATGATGTACGAGCAGCAAGGCAACCGCGCCGAGGCCTTGAAGCATTATCAAAGGGCCTTACGCTACGACCCGAACTCGGCCGCCGTGCTGCGGCAGATCGTCGAAGTCGCTTGGGCCTTGGAGCGGCATCAAGAAGCGATTCGCTACGCCTTGAAAGCCGCCGAAGTCGGCCCGGCGAATCCGGAGTTGCTCGAACGTCTCGCCGCATTTCTTGCCGACGACGACAAACTTACGCAAGCCGTCGAACTGTACGAGAAGGCGGCCGCGATCAAAGAGGGCGAACAGAAATCGATCGGCTACGTCCGGCTCAAGCTGCTCATCGGCCAGCTCTACGCTCGTCTTGACGACTTTCCGAAAGCGGCCGACGCATTTGCGTTTGTTCTCGAAGCCCTGAAGTCGCCGGAGGATTACGGCATTCGCGGCCGCGCGAAATCGGCCCTCGAAGGCGAGAAGGGGCGTACCTATTACCTCATCGCCGAGACGTTGCTTCGTGCCGACCGTACCGAACTCGCCGCCGAAGCCGTCGAGCGGGCCTTCAAAGTCTCGGCCGACGACGCGTTCAACGCTTTCTACGAAGCCCGCCTCGCCGAGAAGCGCGGCGAAGCGAAAATCGCCCTGGAAAAACTCGCCGGCTACTTCGACGCGGAGAGCGGCGAAGCAGGTGTCGACGCCTACGAACTCCTTAAGCGTTTGCTCAAAGCCGAAAAGCGCGACAAGGAGTTAACGGATCAACTCCGCAAACTCGCGAAGGCCGATCCCAAGAACGTGCCGCTCAAGTATTTTCTCGCGCGCGAATTGACCACGGCCGGGGAATTCGCCGAGGCCAAGCCGCTTTACGACGATCTCGTCCGTCGATCGGCCACCACCGAAGCTTACGAAGGATTGCTCGAGACGGCCGGCAAAACCGACGACGCCGAGAAGCAGCTTTACGTACTCACGGAAGTCGTCGCCAAGACGAACTCGCTCGATGCGATCGAAAAACCGATCGCGCGGCTCGTGGCCGACAAAAGGCGGGTCACCGCGCTTATCGCCGCCGGTCGCAAAGCCGCCGGCAAGGGCGAACCGGAAGACGGTCGCCCCGTAGCGTTTGCGGTTGGCCAGTTGGCTCTGGAAGCCAAAGAGTTCGAGACGGCGGGCGAATTCTTTGAGCTGGCGTTGTTGCACGATCCCAAGAACGCTCCGGCCGTGTATCTCACCTGGGGGCTCGGGCTCTTGGGCGACGATCAACATTCGGGGGCCGTTAAAGTCTTTCGCCGCGCGGTCGCGGAGAACGTCACGCCGGACAACCCTGCGTTTCACACCTATCTGGCCCTGGCGTTGGAGTTCGACGGCCAAACGGAGGAAGCCCTCAATGTCGCCAAGGGCGCGGCGAAGCTCGGCGATGGCGGGCTCCGCTACGAGAGCCGCATCCCGTGGATTCTCTATCACGCCAAACGCTATCAAGCCGCAGCCGACGCCTACCACGAACTCATCCAAAAATTCGACGCCGACCACAAATCCGACGACGATCGACAGTTGCTTCGCGAGGCTCGGCTGGCGCTCTCAAACATCTACGTCATGCTGAAAGACGTCGCCAAAGCGGAGCAACCGCTGGAGGAGATTCTCGACGAATTCCCCGACGACGTCGGCGCAATGAACGACCTCGGGTACCTGTGGGCCGACGCAGGCAAGAACCTCGGCCGAGCGCTGGAAATGGTGCAAAAGGCCGTGGCCGCGGAGCCCGACAATCGAGCCTACCGCGATAGCCTGGGCTGGGTATATTTTAAGCTTGGCCGGTTCGCCGAAGCGGTCGCCGAGTTGGAGTTGGCAACCAAGCCGGATGCAAAATCGGCGGACGCTGCCGACGCTAAAGACACCGACTCGAAAGACGACGCCGAGCCGGACGCGGTCATACTTGAGCATCTGGGCGACGCTTACCTCGGTCTCGGCCGTACGGATGAAGCCTTGAAAGCCTGGCGTCGCGCGGAAGCGTCGCTTGCCAAAGAGGACGATCCCGAAAAGCTCGCCGCCGTCCGCAAGAAGATCGCCGAAGCCCAGATAAAAACCAAGTCTAAGTCCTAAGCATTCGATAACGCACAGCCATGGCCGGTCATTCCCACTGGTCGAATATCGCCGTTAAGAAGGCGATAATCGACAAAAAGCGAGGCAAGCTTTGGAGCAAGCTCGCGCGAGCCATCATTGTCGCGGCGAAGGCCGGCGGCGATCCGAAGACCAATCTCAAACTGCGCTACGCCATCGACGCCGCGAAGGCCGTCAGCTTGCCGAAAGACAACATCGAGCGGGCCATTAAAACCGGCACCGGCGAGTTGAAGTCGGAAGATCTCGAAGAAACCATCTATGAAGGCTACGGTCCTGCGGGCGTGGCCGTGATGTGCGAAATCCTGACGAACAATCGGCACCGCACGGCTGCCGAAGTTCGCAAAATCTTCGAACTCAACGGCGGCCAACTCGGGACGACCGGTTGTGTCGCGTATCTGTTCGATCGCAAGGGCCTGTTTATCATTCCGGCCTCGCAAACCAGTGAAGAACGGCTGATGGAAATCGCGCTCGAAGCCGGCGCCGACGACGTCCGCCAAAACGGCGAAGCCCTGGAGCTCACCTGCGAGCCGGGCCAATTCCAAGCAGTGAACGAAGCGATCACGATGGCCGGCATCAAACCCGACGTCGCTCAAGTCACCCGCATCCCGAAAAGCACGGTCGACCTCGACGCCGACACCGGCCGCACGGTGCTGAAACTCATGGAAGCGCTCGACGACCACGACGACGTCCAAAACGTCTCGGCCAATTTCAACATCCCCGACGAAGCCTTGGCGCAAATCAACGCAGGGTAGTATCTGAGCAACTCTTCAGTGAGCGCCGTCGTCGTAACGTACAACCGATTATCGTTGTTGCAAGAATGCATCGACGCGCTGAGAAAACAGACGCGTGTACCTGACGAAATCATCGTAGTCGACAACGGTTCGACGGACGGAACGCACGACTGGCTGTCGAAACAGCCCGATATTTTCGTCGTTCGTCAACAAAACTCCGGTTCCAGCGGTGGGCAAGCCACCGGCGTCATCGAATCATACCGGCGGAACCACGATTGGTTTTGGCTGATGGATGACGACACGATTCCGCAACCGGACGCTCTGAAGCGAATGTGCGACACACCGCAATTCCGAGATAAGTCCGCAGGTTTTCTGGCGAGCATCGTCGTTTGGACGGACGGCCGGTGCCAACCGCTCTCAGCGCCGTTAACGCCGGCGCACACATGGATTAGCAAGACGGCCACGGATCACTGCATCGGCGCGGAATCTTCGACGTTTGTAAGCGTAATGGTGAATCGACTTGCAATAGCTCGTGTCGGAGTTCCGTTCCGAGGTTTCTTCTTGCTATGGGACGACATTGAATTCACCACACGTATCTCGCGTTTCATGCCCGGATATTTCGTCTTCGATAGCTTTGCCGTCCACAAGACCCCTGATTTCGACGCTCCGGCGCTTTCAAACTCCCCGCTGAAAATGAGACACCATCAACGAAATCGTGTGTTGTATCTGCGGATGCAACCGATGAGCCCGCGCCGACGCTGGTGGAAGATTCTCAAATTGGTCGTACGAGATGTCGGCTTGCTTGCGTCGCGGCGAATCACCTTCCAAGATTTTACCTGGACGCTGCGGGGTATCTTCATGAATTGCGATATCGAATTTGTTACTCCATAGCGTACTATAGTTTCGAGGCCCACCGGCTGATTTCATGAATGCCATTGACGCCCTAGATTCCGTCGCCGTCGAGTTGACACATAGTAACCCTGATCGCGAATACTACTGGACTTTGCAAGGTTGGCGAACCAAAGAAACACTGCGATTGCTCACGGAATATTTTCCGAAATCGACGCAC
>JAFLCO010000308.1 GCA_017303535.1 Planctomycetota bacterium | reverse complement strand
AACCGTGGATGAGTGCGCCGACACGTGAGGCTTCAAGTCCCGCCGCTGCCAGCGCCCGCCGTCCGCTGCGAATGCTCGCCTCGCTCGGCGGCATATCGCTTGGGAAAAACCGCCGCTCGCGAATGCCGGTCATCAATTCCAATCGACCGGTCGGCAAACGAAGCCGCTCATAAATCGGCGTGAGCCGCCGTTCTAATTCGTCCGTCGAAACGATCTCCGTCGGCAGATCGTAACCCAGCGATTCAATACAAACGTTTTCGTAACGCAGCTGCATGTCGGTCTCTACAACGCGGTCGCACGGCGGCGACCTTCCAATCGCTCCCGAACCACTGAAATTAGCGGGTTTTGGCCCGATTCACAAGCCGGCACACGACGCCGGCAGCCCGTCGCCGGCACACGATTTGGTGCTAGCACTCACGCAACACGCAAAATACGCGAATTCCTTGTAATTGATCTGGACGCATCTATAACTCGACCCATCGCCCGTGCGAGCCTTCCCCGCGGACATTCGTCCGAGGCTCATGCGTGCGAGGTCAGTCGATAGGGATATCGCTGCGACGTCTCGCCACGGCGGTCCGTCGCGGGAGGTCGGCGAATCGGTCAGGCTCGGGATGGGCCTCCTGCGATTCGTCCGACGGCGTTAGGGACGACGCGTATGACTCATCATTTGCGCTCGCGCATCGGACGCTTGCCTTCGGGCTCGCACCTTCCGCGCATCTTCGGCCGCTCGGCCTCGGGCGTATTTGCCGGTCTCGTTCGCCGCTACGGCTCCGGATTCTTGTCCGGCTCCTCCGTGGGATATCCGCGGCGCATGCTCACGACACGACCTCGTGCGAAGGGATTCGATTTTGCGTTTGGCCTCTAGCGCCAAGCGTTACCAGACACAGGGATGTGTCGCCCAAGGAGAGAGAAGCATGTCGAAGAAGCCCCTGATCGGAATCAACATGGACTACCGCGCCGCTCAAAAGAACGGCCCGGCCATGAGCTACCTCTGCGCCGGCTACCACGATGCGATCGTGAAGGCCGGAGGCATCCCAGTCGTGATTCCGATGCTTGAGAACGACGACGACCTGAACCGTGTTCTCGACCTGCTCGACGGCGTGATGATGATCGGCGGCGCCGATCTTGATCCGCGTCGCGACGGCTTCATGCTCCATCCGACGGTGCGCCCGATGGAAGCTCGCCGCGAAATCTTTGATCGCCGCCTGGTGCGGATGGTCGCCGATCGTCGCTTGCCGTTCTACGGCGTGGGCGTCGGCATGCAATTGCTCAACGTTTCGCAAGGCGGCAACCTGTTCTTGCACATTCCGGAAGACATGCCGAAGAGCTTGCCGCACAAGGATCCGCTCGACCCGAACCATCGCCACGCCTTGGAAGTGATCAAGGGGACGATTATGGAACGCGTCTATGGCGAAGGGGAAATTCGCGTCAACAGCATGCACCACATGTCGTGCGACGAAATCGCGCCGGGCTTCCAAGTCTCGGCCCGCTGCCCGGACGGCGTTGTGGAAGCGATCGAAAGCATTCGTCCGGATTGGTTTGCCTTCGGCACGCAGTTCCATCCGGAAGCCGACAGCGCGACGGCCTTGGACCTGCGGATCGTTGAAGAGTTCATCTGGGGCATCACCGGCGAAGCTCCGATGATCGAAGGGGACGAACCGGCCACGATCCCGATGCCGACCCGCAAGCCGGCTTTGGCGATGGCCGCGGCTTAGTCACAGCGTCGAGCCCCCGGCACCGCGCCGGGGGCGAAAGACGCTGCATGAATTCGACGTAAGTCGCGCAACCATTGCGCCACTTACGTCGCCGGCGAACTCCAAAACTCGCCGCGCACTGCGCACTGTTGCGTCGAATGAGTGCGCACCCCTGTTGGTAAGCGCTCCGACGCGCACTAAATGCCCGAATTAGTGCGCACTTTGGCCCGAGTGCGCACAAGGAATAATCGACGTAAGTGCCGATTCGCTTGCGCGACTTACGACGATTTTTGGGAGAGCCGTCTAAGCCCACGGCGAGTCGCCGGGGGCAGCGTTAAGCGATCTTCGGCTTCGACTGTTAGCCGACGCCGCCTTGGGCGACTCGCCCAGGGCTAAGACTAAGAGGGCGCAATTCCATTCGGCGCAAAGACTCCGGTCGCTGACGCTCCCGGCTCGCTGTCTGAGTCGCTGAGAACTGCCGAATTGTCAAAGAGCCAACCCCGCATTTTCCACATTTGCGGCGTCGGTTCAAATCGGTTTTTGGCCACCTATCGTTCTTCGCGGCGGACGCAAATACGCCTGATTTAGCGAGCCAAACCTTCCATCAAGTCCGCCGTGTCTTCTAGCGGCATGGTCCCTGAGATTTTGGCCGCCACATCTCGGCAGGCTTTGGCGACGTCAGGCGATTCCAAAAGTCGACCGAGGATCGGCGCCAACCTTGGGCCGGTGAACTTTTTCGGGTAGAGCGCGGCACCGACACCCAGGCGTTCCGCTCGCTCGATGTTGTCCGGCTGGTCGTGCGAGAGCGGCATGACCACTTGCGGCAGGCCGGCCGCCAGCGCTTGCGACATCGTGCCGATGCCGCCGTGGTGCACCAAAGCCGCACAGCGCGGCAAGAGCTTCGTAAACGGCACGAACGCGAAGTGCCGCACCTCGGGCGGAAGCGACGCCGGGATTTGTTCCTGATGCCGCGTGAGCAAGATGCCGCGGCGGTTCAATCGCTCGCAGGCATCGACGGCCGCGGCAAAAAAGCTCTGCCCGAACGTCATCGCGCTGCCGGGCGTAAAGGCGATCGGCGGCGCGCCCGCGGCGAGAAACTCTTCGACGTCCGCACCGAGCGGCGTGTGATCCCCTTCGTCGTAGAGCGGAAAGCCGGTCAGACGAATCTGCGGCGGCCAATCCGGCTGCGGCGGCGCGAACCAAGGAGGAAACAGACCGACCGCTAACGTCGGCGAGTGAAGCCAGCCGTTGAAGAAGCGATGGACCGGCGGGAGCCCGAGCGTGCGACGGAAGCCGTTGAACTCCGGTTCGATCAAGCGATCGACGATTTTATCCGCCAACCAATATTGGCCGGCGATTATGCCGCGCGGCAACCACTGCTGAGTCATCATGCCGACGAGTTTGGGCGGCCGCATCACGCTGCGAATCATCGCGGGCTGCAAGTGAATGGTCGCCGTCGGCACGCCGAGCTTTTCTTGGGCGACGATCGCGCCAATCGCCAAGCTCGACGCCCCGACCACGGTGCGGCCCGGCTCATAGCGCTCGGCGATCCGCTCGTAAACCGTGCGAATATGAGCCGCGATGCCGTGCTTCATCACAAACGCAGCACCGCGCACCGGATGCCAGAGGTCCGGATTGTCGATCATCTCGCGATACTTTTCGGCCGAGAAGAGCTCGACGAATTCTAACCCGGCCCGCTCGACCAGCGGCTGAAAATACGCACCAGTCAGAAGCGAAACCCGATGCCCCCGTCGTCGCAAAGTCTGCCCCAGCCCGACAAACGGATGCACATCGCCGGCGCTGCCGATCGTGGCGAGAAGGATGTGCAGCGACTGGTCCGTCGACATGCTTCAAGTACCGCCTACAGCTACGAATTCCCCATCGCTCGGCGTACCAAGTCGCGGTCGAAGTAGTTCACTTCCATACCGGCATCGACCACGAGCGTTTGGGCGTTGATCCCTGAGGATCGTGGGCTCAAGAGAAACGCTGCCGTGTTGGCGACTTCGCCCGTTTGCAAAGCTTGCTTGCGGAGCGTCGCCTGCTCGGCGAAGAGGTAGGCATCGACGTAGCCGGGGATGCCGGCCGAGGCTGAGGTTTTCAGTAGGCCTGCGCCGACGGCGTTGAAGCGGATTTGCGAGAAGTTGCTGAACGACTTGGCCAGGAACGCCAGCGACGAGTCGAGGGCCGCTTTCACCGGCGCCATAAAGCCGTAGTTTTCCGCGGCCATGCGGGTCGTCGAAATAGAAATGGCCACGACCGAGGCGTCGGGTACCAGCAGCTTTTCGAACGCTCGGGCCAAGGCGATGAGCGAGAAGCACGACACGTCGACCGTTCGCAAGAACGCTTTGCGGTCCGTTTCGTGAAACGGCTTCGGGCCTTCCTGATAGTCGGCGAACGCGATCGAGTGCAGCAAGCCGTGCAGCTTTGGATGGCTCTTGGCGACGTCGTCCCGCAAGCGATCGATATCTTCCTGCCGCTCGACGTCGCAGACGAATACGTCGCAGTCGCCGACCAGCGGCTCAAGCTGGGCCTTACGTTCGGCCGAGCGCACGGCGTAAACGACGTTCGCTCCGGCGTCTTGCAGCACCCGGGCCGTGTGCCAAGCGACGCTCTTCTTATTGGCGACGCCGCACACGAGAACTGTCTTATCGGTCAGTTGCAGAAAATCGGCGGTCATGTCAACGAGGCTCGGCCATGGTGCAGGCAAATTCGAACCGCGCGGCGACCTGACCTCCGCAACTGACCTTAGCCTTCATGAAGTAAGCGTCGGCCAATTTTTCGACGAGCTCGACTTCGACATCAATCGTTTCGCCGGGGCGGACCATGCGTTTGAAGCGAACCGAGTCGATCCGCGTGGCCACCGGAACTTTACCTGGCACCGCCGCAGCTTGCTTCGACAACAGCACGGCCCCCGCTTGCATTCCGGCTTCGCACAGAAGCACGCCCGGCGTGAGCGGGAAGCTCGGATAATGGCCGCGGTAGAAGTATTCGTCGCCCGTGAACGTCTTGCGGCAATGGATCGTCCGCTCGTCTTGGGCGACGATCGTGTCAATCAGCAGAAACGGATCGCGATGCGGAATCGCGGCTTGGATGGTTTCGAGAGTCATAGCCGATGAGTTTAGCGGGAGTTCCTCGTGTTAGCGAGTACGCTCCAGCCCCGGCCATGCGCAAAGTGTAAAGCGTGCCATGCCGTCACGGCGCAGCCGGGTCGGCATGTGAAACTCACAAGAACATGCCGACCTCGCCTGCGGCGATGACGGCATGGCACAGGATCGGCGTCTACGACGCGGCGCCGACTTCCGCCGAGCGGCGACCGCCGGAAAGATAGGCGTCGACGTCGTTAGCCACGATCACGCCGTAGTTCACCGCGCCGAGCCAGCCCGACATGATGATGCCGACGCTGCCCGCATGGTACAAACCGGCCACTTGCTGCGGCACCGCACGGCTGACGGCCAAGCCTTCGAACTTCGTGCCGAAGCTCGCCCCTTCGAGATGCCGTGTGTAGAACTCAAACGTCTTGGGCGTCGAAGCCTCGACGTATTCCACGCGGCCGCGAATGTCGGGCACATACTTTTCCAAGGCCGCGAGCGTCGTTTCGATCAGGTCTTTCTTGCTCGCGTCGTATTCTTCGTCGGAGAGATGCGCCCAATCGGCGTAATTGGCATTCGTGCTCGAAACGATCATCGAGCGATCGCTGCCGGGCCGCGTGCGCGGGTAGTAGAACGAATAAGTCCGGCTGGTGACGTCGCGACTGAGCAATGCTTCGGTTTCGAACTTCGGCGCCACGCTGCTGAAGAGCAAGTCGCCGTTCGATTCATCGAGGTGATCGCCGGGCTTCAGCGCGATGTAGACCTGGCAGCTTGAATTATTGAGCCGCACCGCCTTGGCTTCGTCGATGAAGCCGGGGTCGAAGTGCTCTTCGCCGACGAGTTTGAAGATCGTCGACTTCAGGTTGGCGTTCGACACAATCGTGCGGCAACGGATCATGCGGCCGTTGATCGTGGCGCCTTCGATCTTGCCGCGGCGAACGTGGATCTTTTCGACGTTCGAACGAATCCGCAGGTCGACGCCGTTGCGGGCCAAGTCGTCTTTCATGAGCCCGATCAAGCGATCGGTGCCGCCTTGGAACGTGTAGACGCCTTTCGACATGAAGTTGGAGAAGACGATGCCGTAGCTCACGGCCGGATCTTCGAGCGTCGAGCCGTTGGCGTAGGTAATGGGCTCCATCAGGAGGCGAATGACGTCGTCGCGCCCCGGGAAGAACTTTTGAAAGAACTCACCGGTTGTTTGGTTTTGGTCGTCGTAGAAGTTCAGTGCCCGGGCGGCGTCGAAAAACGCCGTCACGCGTTCGGCGGGCACCTTGAACTTTTCAACGAGTTGCCGCGTGAAGTCGTCGCGGTCGAACGTCGTGCTGAGCGAGAACATCGGATTGTCGAACCGGATGTTCTTAAGCTGGACGATAGAGTCGGCGATTTCCCGCGTCCAATACCGCCGGCAGCTTTTGATCATGCCGATCGGAAAGCCGTGCAGCGAGATGTCGAAGATGTGGCCGCCGGCTCGCTTGAACCAGGTGGCCATGCCGCCGAGCTGATAGTGCTGCTCCAGCAGCAACACGCTACGACCGGTTTTCGCCAAGGTGTTGGCGGCCGTGAGACCCGCCAGCCCGCTGCCGATGACGATCACGTCGTATTCGTCGCGGCATCCTTTGAGAAAATCTTTCGACATCGGCATCCAAGCAGAGGGCGACGAAACGGGGGCGGACGCGGCTACCGGCTCGCCGCAATGCGCAAAATTTTATACGGCCTGGAGCACGTGACGGTTCGCCATCGAGATGCCGCTCACAAGCGCACCGATGACGCCGACATAGCCTTGGTCCGTTCCGCACAGGTGCAAGTTGGCGAGAAACGTCCCGCCATCGTACCGCTTTTTCGGGGCCCCGTAAATTGCCCCGTTTTCGTGCCATGTGTAGCGCACGACCGTCGTCGGCGAGAACATATCCGTGGCCTGAACGTGCGGACGGAAGTCGGGCAGGAACTTCACGGCCGTTGCGGAAAGCGCGTCGAACCAACGGCGCTTTTCCGCACGATATTCCGGCTCGGCCAGAGCCCGCCATTTGGGGAAGTTCGCCAGTGCCGTCACGCGCACGAGCCCTTCGTCGTCTGGCTCAAAATCGAAGTTGCCCGGCACGCAGAGCACGCCGCTACGGAGATCGACGAAGTCGTCGGGACGCTGCCAGTGGAACTGATCCGTCGTGCTGAAGAAGACGATCGTGCGATCGAGCCCGAGATCGCGGGCCGGACGATCGAGAACCGACATTGTTTCGACGAACGACAGGTTGCCCGCTTCGGCGACGACGGGTTGCTCTGCCCGGTCGCAGAGCCGCATCGTTTCCACATAGCCGGCGCTACTGAGAATTTCCTTGGCGGCGAGTTGCGTGCCGTCGTCGAGTTCGACGCCGACGGCGCGCTCGCCGTCGTGCACGATGCGCCGCACTCCGGCGCGCAGCCGCAGTTCGCCGCCGAGTTCCTTGTAGCGCTTCGTGAGCAGCTTCAAGATCGGGCGGATGCCGGCCGCAGGGCGTGCGAACCCTTCGCAGAAGATGCTGCGAAACATGATGAAGAACTGGGCGAGATCCATATCATGCTCTCGCGCGCTGCCGTAGTACATCAGCGGGCAAAGGAGCATTTCGATCAGGAGCGGGTCGCTTAGATGCGACTTCAGAAACTCGCGAGCCGAGGCGTCGGCCGTGGCTAGTGGGAGGTCGTCGTAGTCGGGGACGGCCGCGACGAGCCGATCGAAGTTGTCGCGCTCACTCGAAAACTTTTGAGCGATCTCTGAGCGGAGCAGTTC
>JAFLCO010000307.1 GCA_017303535.1 Planctomycetota bacterium | reverse complement strand
GATCGCCATGCGCGATCTGGAAATTCGCGGCGCCGGCAACATATTGGGAACCGAGCAAAGCGGGCACATCGCCACGATCGGCTACGAACTCTATTGCGAACTGCTCGAAAAGACGGTGCGTCAACTGCAGAACTTGCCGCCGAAGGAACACGTCGAGGTCAACATCGACCTGCCCGGCGAAGCCTATCTCCCGCGTCGCTATGTTCCCGATCAGCGGCACAAGATTGACTTGTACCGCCGACTGTCGCGAGTCGCCACGTTGCAAGAGTTGAGTGACCTCGCCACGGAAATGGCCGATCGGTTCGGGCCGCGTCCCGATGCGGTCGATCGATTGCTGGAACGAATGGAGCTTCGCGTGCTAGCACACGGTTGGGGCATCGAGTCGATTCACGTCGAAGAGAAGTTCGTCGTGCTCGGCTACACGAATCCTAAGAAGATCGAGCAACTTGGAAGGTTGCTTAAGGGCGCACTACGCGTCGCCGACACGAAAAGCGCGTACATACCGCTGCCGAGTAAGGGCATCGCGCACGAGCAGTTGCCGGCTTACGTTAAATCACTGTTGCAGCACGACTAACGTCGACTTATACTCCCCGCCGTGAACACCAGATCATCGCCGGCCCCGCAAGCGATTTGATCTGCAGTTCACGCCGTTTGCACGAAGCAAACGTGCGGTTTTCAACAACGCGGACACATGGAAGTGCCCGGTGACCCGAATTTTCTATCTCTTCGTCTCGGGACTAACGCTGTGGGCCGCGGCCGCGCAATGGCTGCCTCGCGAAGGGTTGCCAACGCAGCTCAATTTTGGTCCTGATGAAGCCCGTGCGCAATCGCCCGCGGCGAATTCTCTGTTCCCGCAGCCGCCGATCTCCGCCGAACAGCAAGAGTCTCGAGCGACTCCTCCGGGCGCAATAAGCGGCGGTCAAGCGACCGCTTCGTTTGGAACCGCCATGCCGACGGCACCGGCCGCACCGCCGAGTTACGCGACGCAGCCGCCGTTGTCGACGCTCGGCCCTGTTTCTTGGCAGCCTGCCACGCAAGAGTTGCAAGAAGCGAAAGTGCTGGCTCGCGTCGGCGGCGAAGTGATTATGGCAGGTGAAGTGCTTTCGTCCGTCAAGGGCTATCTGATTCGCAACAAACTCGATCCGAAGAACCCGGAAGTCGCCTCACAGATGGGCGAACTTGTGAAGATGCGAACGATGCAGCTTGTCGAAACCCGAATCGTTTGCAATGAGGCCAAGCGGAGGATTCCCGCCGAAGGTTTCAAGGGAGCGATGCAAAAATTCGACGAGGAGTTTGATAAGAGCGTCGTGCCGCAAATGCTCAAAGAGCGGAAGGTCGACACGGTTCAGCAACTCGAAGCCGAACTCCGCAAAGAGGGAACCTCGCTCGAGCGCGAGAAACGCAGCTTTGCCGAGCAGGTCTTACGCAACTCCTGGTTGCAGCAAAGCGTGAAAGTCAACCAAGACGTCACTCATGAAGAGTTGCTGGCTTACTATCACGACCATGCCAAGGAATACGAGTTCATCGCTCAGGCTCGCTGGGAGCAACTGACGATGCGGTTCGATAAGTTTCCCGGTAAGGCCGAGGCCTACGCCGCGATTGCCGCGGCGGGGAATCAGATCCTCGACGGGCGCGCATTCGCCGACGTTGCGAAAGAGCTGTCTCACGGCTCTACTGCGTCGAACGGAGGCGTGCACGATTGGACCTCCAAGGGAAGCCTAGTGTCGAAGACGCTCGACGACGCGCTTTTCACGTTGGCGGTCGGCACGCTAAGCCCGATCTTGGAGGATGAACGCGGCTTCCACATCATTCGCGTCACGGAGCGGAAAGACGCCGGTCGCAAATCGTTCGTTGATGTGCAGAACGACATCCGCAAGACCGTGCAAAACAAGCGGATGGAAGACGCCAAACTCGAATACTTGAAGGAGATCAAGGCGCAGGCCCAGGTCTGGACGATCTTCGACGAGCCGATTCAAACCGCCCAGCCCAAGTCCGGTACGTTGCGCTAAAATCAAGCAGCGTCAGGGGCGGATCGAATTCGCCGGCCCGGTATAATTGCGTATCGTTTGAGGATCATCATCTGCCGGCCGCTTGGGCTGCGGGGCCATTCATGTTCGACGTCCCGGGAAACGCCGCTTCATCACTTCGCGGCAACGTCGAACTCAAGGCGCGGCTGCGAAGCTTGCCGAGCGCTCGCCAAATCGCCGCGGCGCTTGCCACCTCTCCGGTCGAATCTCAGGCCCAACGCGACACTTACTTTCACGTAGCGACCGGCCGTCTCAAACTTCGTGAAATCAGCGGTCAGACGGCTCAACTCGTTTGGTATTCACGCGCTGATCAGGCCGCGGCGAAGCGGAGCGATTACCGTCTGGTCGCCGTCGCACATCCCGACGAACTACGTGAAGCTCTTGTCGCGGCCTGCGGCGTCCGCGCCGTCGTGGAGAAACAGCGCGAGATTTTCCTCTACAACAACGTGAGGATTCATCTCGACACCGTGACGGGCCTGGGAGATTTCATCGAATTTGAAGCCGTGCTCGGCCCCGAAGTCAATGAATCGGCCGGGCGTGCGCAAGTGGAATTTCTTCAATCCGCCTTTCAGTTGACGGCTGACGACCTCGTGGCGGTGTCGTACGTCGAACTCATGTTGCGACGCCCTGCAACGTCGTAATTCCGCGACGTCACCGGTTTGAAGAATCGCGGGCCGACCGCTACACTGCTGGTTTCCGGCCTTGCGACGCCCTTTTAGCGGTGCGGACGAGGCCTTCGGCAAGAGTCCTGACGCAAGAATCCTGACGTACGAAGGGAGAAGCCTCGATGGGCGAGGTTGCGAAGATCAGAATCGAAGGGAAGGATCTCGAGCTACCGACGATCGTCGGTACCGAGAACGAGAAGGCGGTCGATATCTCGGCCCTTCGTGCTCAGACCGGCTACATCACGATCGACGAAGGCTTCGTCAACACGGGCTCGACGCAAAGCGCCATCTGTTTTCTCGACGGCGAACAAGGAATCTTGCGGTACCGCGGGTATCCGATCGAAGAGCTTTGCGAAAAGTGCGATTTTGTCGAAGTCAGCTATTTGCTGATGTACGGCGAATTGCCGAACGCCCAACAGTTGGAGCATTTCCGCTCCTCTCTCCGTCGGCACACGATGCTGCACGAAGACATGCGGATGTTCTACAACGGCTTCCCGCGAGACGCCCACCCGATGGCGATTCTTAGCTCCGTGGTGGGGGCGCTCTCGACCTTCTACCAGGATTCGCTCGATCCGAAGAATCCGCAAGAAGTCGAGATGTCGATCTTCCGGCTCATGGCCAAGCTGCCGACGATTGCGGCGCTGAGCCATAAGAAGTCGATCGGCCAGCCGTTTATGTATCCGAAGAACTCGCTGGAATACGTCGAGAACTTCCTTTACATGATGTTCGCGGTGCCGAGCGAAGACTATCAGCTCGACAGCGATTTCGTCGAAGCTTTGAACCTGCTGTTCATCGTGCACGCCGATCACGAGCAAAACTGCAGCACCTCGACGGTGCGCATGGTCGGCTCAAGCGATGCCAACCTGTTCGCTTCGATTTCCGCTGGAATTTGTGCTCTTTGGGGCCCGCTGCACGGCGGCGCCAATCAGGCTTGCGTCGAGATGCTCGAGGCCATCAAAGCCGACGGCGGCAACTCGAAAAAGTACATTGATATGGCCAAAGACAAGAAGTCGGGATTCCGGCTCATGGGCTTCGGTCACCGCGTCTACAAGAACTACGATCCGCGGGCGACGATCATCAAGCGAACCTGCGACAAGCTCCTGAAGAAGCTGAAGATCAAAGACCCGATTTTCGACATCGCTCAAGAGCTAGAACAAGCCGCGCTCAGCGACCCGTACTTCATCGAGCGGAAGCTGTATCCGAACGTAGACTTCTACTCCGGTATCATCTACCGAGCGATGGGCTTTCCGGTGGAAATGTTCACGGTACTCTTTGCTCTCGGTCGCCTGCCGGGCTGGATCGCTCACTGGCGGGAAATGCAGATGTCGCCGTCGAAAAAGATTGCCCGACCGCGGCAGATCTACAACGGCCCGGCCAAGCGTTCGTTCATACCGTTGCACGAGCGAAAGTAGCGCCGTAGCTTAAATAAAAGCTGAAGGCCAATCGAACGGGGCGGCGAGACACAGATTGTCACGCCGCCCTGTCTGTTTCATAGGTCCGTTACGATCGCGACCGACTCATGTCGCTCGAAGTACCGCCCGCCGCGGGCACGTAGCACTGCTTCACGTAATCCATCACCATGCGGTCGGAACTGAATCGCCAGCCGAGCGTACTCACGGCCCGCTTCATTCGCTTGATCCAAGCCCTCGGCAAGCCGTCACGGTCGCGGTCGTAATACAGCGGGATGACTTCGTTCTTGAGCGTTTCAAAGAGCGATTCACCGTCGCGTTTATCGTGAATGCCGGTGTCGCTATGCGTGTAGCCGTCGCCGATGGCAAAGCCGTTGGAGCCGTCGTAGGCTTCGGCCCACCAACCGTCGAGAATCGAAAGGTTTAACCCACCGTTAAGAATGACCTTTTGACCACTCGTGCCGGAAGCCTCGAGCGGCCGTCGAGGATTATTCAACCAAACGTCGACACCCTGTACGAAGTGCCGACAAGTGTTGATGTCGTAGTCTTCGACGAACACAAGACGACCGGCGAACCGCGGATCGCGGGCCAACTGTGCGATCTTTTGCAAGATGCCCTTGCCGGGTCGATCGTGCGGATGCGCTTTGCCGGCGAAGACAAACTGCACCGGACGCCGCGGATCGCCGATGAGTTCGGCCACGCGATCGATGTCTTGAAACAGCAAATCGGCCCGCTTATACGTGGCGAATCGCCGCGCGAAACCAATAGTCAGCGCGTCCATGCTCAACGCCCTCTTTAGCTGAGCGATGTGTTCCGGCGGCTCGTGGCGGCGCTCGGCCTGCCGCGCTGCGCGGCGGCGCACGAAGTCAAGCATCCGCGCCTTAAGCGTAATATGCGTTTCCCAAAACTCGCCGTCTTCGATCTTCTCAACGTCTTCCCAGACGCCTGATTCCCCGCTGTGCTTTTGCCAAGTCGGGCCCAGATGCCGATCGTAAAGCTGCTGCATTTGTGGCGCCAGCCAACTGAGCACGTGCACGCCGTTGGTGATATGACCGATCGGCACTTCCTCCGCAGGACGCCCCGGATAGAGCGATGTCCACATACTGCGCGACACTTCGCCGTGCAATGACGAAACGGCGTTCGCGCGCCGCGAGAGCTTCAGGGCGATCACCGTCATGCAAAATTCTTCATGCGGATTGTACGGGTCGACCCGTCCCAGCCCCATCAGTTGGTCGTGGGAAATACCAAGCTCGTCACGTAGTGGTCCGAGATGCTCTTCAATTTGGTCCGCCGTGAACCTGTCGTGCCCGGCCGGCACGGGCGTATGCGTCGTGAAGCAAATCTGGCTCGAAACGCGCCGTGCCGCTTCATCGAAGGCGATTCCTTCTTGTTGCATGCGGCGCCGAATCACTTCCAAAGACGCAAATGCGCTGTGGCCTTCGTTCAAATGCAACACGCCCGGTTGGATCCCCAGCGCGCGAATCGCCCGATAGCCGCCGACGCCGAGCAGCAATTCTTGCCGAATTCGCACACGGGTATCGCCGCCGTAAAGCCGCGACGTCAATTCACGGTCTTCCGGCTGATTTCCCTCGACGTCGGAATCAAGCAGCACCAGCGTGTTGCGGCCGACCGTAAGCTTCCAAACGCGAGCGTGAATCGGGCCGCTGCGGGTATCGATGCTCACCACAAGTTGTTTGCCGTCGGCGACGATTGCCGGTACCAGCGGCAACTTGCCTGGATCAACGTCCAGGTAGTCTTCCTGTTGCAGCCCATCCATATCGAGCCGCTGTCGAAAGTAGCCCTGGTCGTAGAATAGGCCGATTCCCACGAGCGGCACCCCGAGATCGCTCGCGCTTTTCACATGGTCGCCGGCCAAGATTCCTAAGCCGCCCGAGTAGATCGGCACCGATTCGTGAATTCCGAACTCGGCCGAGAAGTACGCGACAGGACGAGCTTTGAGGATGCCGGCATTCGCCGAACTCCAGGTTTTCCCGGCGGAAAGATACTCATGCATTCGCCGATAGGCGTAATTGATTCGGCTATGCAGCACGCGTTCGTCGGCCCGCTGCTGAAAGACGTTGATCGGAATTTCTTGCAGCAACTCGATGGGGTTGTGAACCAGTTCGCGCCATCGAACGGGATCAAGCTCTCGATAAATGTTGGTCGAGTCGACGTCCCAACTCCACCAAAGATTGCTCGCCAGTTCGTCGGCCCTTTCGAGCGACGGTACGCGAAAAAGCTCCAACGCACGAGCTTCGGCCACGAGCGGAGCCACTTGGGAACCGGTCATCGTCAACAGGCGAACTTCGTCGGCGTTGAATTGGCGAGGCTCGGCCGTCTGTACGGTCAGCACCCCCTGCAAAGCGCCGCGATCGACGATCGGCACACCGAGAAACGAATGGTACAAGTCTTCCCCGGCCTCGGGGAAATACTTGAAGCGAGGATGGTTGAACGCATCCTCGACATGCACGGCACACATCTTCTCGGCCGTTAAGCCGACCAACCCTTCGCGCAGGTCCATCCGTACCCGACCAACGCTGTCTTTGCGTAGCCCCACCGTCGCGGCGAGCATCAGCGTGGTGCGCGATGGGTCGAGCAAGTAGAGCGAACAGACGTCGACCGCGAATCGCATTTGAATGAGCGAGGTGATGTTCGCCAACGTCTCGCCGGGATTGCCGTTGGTCGAGACCAAATGGCTCACTTCGTCAATCGGCAGCAGCATTTCGCGTTCGGGAGCGGTCGTCGGAGGGTTCATGGCGTGAACTCGTGCGCTGGGGAAAGTTTCACGTAGACAATCGCGCTCGTCGGTAGCCCGAAGTCGGATTTGCCCGCCATTCGCAAGGCATGTGCCGCCGCAGAAACGGAATGCTTGGTTCACAAACAGCAAGGTCATCACAGCAAGAAAGATCGCATTTTGAGTTGCATGCCCCGCTCGGGTATTCCTACGAAGTATCTCTCGATAAATGCCGGGCATTTCAAGATCCAAGATGTGCCGTGGTGGTCTGGTTGATGCGAGTTCCTCGACGACGCAACGCTTATGGCGCGGAGGCCCAGAAGCTTTCCGACAAGCTCGGTCGTTGTTGTTCCTGCAACGTTCTTAAGCAGTGTTGCCCGGCACGCCGGCACAATTTGTGCCTTCGGCTGCGAGTCACAGAGTGGGACGTTGCAAAATTCACGGGATTTCCGTCTCGGCGGGCATTTGCGTTCGACCTCCTCCCGTCGGCGGCACGCCGTTTGATACATTGGCATTGAAGCGCTCCGGCCGTTCCGCATCGCTCGGCCTTCGGCGCGCCGCATCGCCCCGTCCCTACCTTTCGGAAGAGAAAGCAACCCTGCCCGTGGTAAGCAACGATTTGCTCCGTCGCGACGTGCGGATGCTGGGCGATATGCTCGGTGCCGTCATCACCGACTTGGCCGGCCCGAAGGCTTTGGAACTCGTCGAAGCCGTCCGCATCGCGTCGCGCG
>JAFLCO010000306.1 GCA_017303535.1 Planctomycetota bacterium | reverse complement strand
CCGACTCGACTCCGCGACCGAACCGTGGGCGGCCGGCATTGAGATCATGGAAGAGACCGACGACGAGCTCATCGCACATATCAACGCCGCCACACTTTTGCGAGTGCGCTATGCGGACCGCAATCGGGTCGGCCCCGAAGTTCGCACGGCCGCGGCCCGGCGCGGCTGCTGGATTGCCGACGTGCCGGTCGTCGGCGAAGGACGCGTCGAACTTCTCTGGTACCTGCGTGAACAGAGCATCTCGTACGACTATCATCGGTACGGTAATCTGGGAACCCGAGCCGACGAACCGCGCCGCGCGGTGGAGTGAGTCGTCGGCGGGAACTCATTCATACTTTGCCGCTTGTGAGATGCTTCGATGAGTTTGTTGCGTAGCCTGTTCGCGTTCGCCGCGTTGTTTGTCGCATGCGGAACGTCCGCCGCTCAAGAAGCGGCGACGTTGCCGGCCAAAGAAAAGTTTCACCTCTACCTGTTGGTCGGCCAGTCGAACATGGCCGGCCGCGGCCAGGTGGAGCCGAGCGATCAGACGCCGAACCCGCGCGTGCTGATGCTCAATAAGGATGGTGTCTGGGTGCCGGCCGTCGATCCCATGCATTGGGACAAAGCTTCCGCAGGGGTCGGCCTGGGGCGAACGTTCGGCCTGCTGGCGGCCGAAGCCGATCCGACGATCACCGTCGGTCTGATCCCGTGCGCTCACGGCGGTTCGCCGATCGATAGTTGGCTGCCCGGCGTGTTTTACGCGCCGACGAAAGGTCATCCGTGGGACGACGCCATGCGCCGTGCGAAGGCCGCCATGGAAAAGGGAACGCTCAAGGCGATTCTCTGGCACCAAGGGGAAGCGGACGCCAACGTGAAACTGGCCGCCGCCTATCAGGCTAAGCTCGACGATCTCGTGGCCCGCTTCCGCAAAGAACTTGGCGCCGACGATGTACCGTTCGTCCTCGGACAAATCGGCAAGTTTGCCGACGTCCCGTGGACGGAATATCAGACGATGGTCGACGCCGCTAATCGCGGCCTGCCCGACCGCGTGCAGAATGCGGCTTACGTCTCGGCCGAAGGTTTGCAACACAAGGGAGACAAGGTTCACTTCGACGCCGCCGGCTATCGCGAGTTGGGCCGACGGTATTTTGCCGCGTATCAGAAGCTTGCGGGCGGCGCGAAATCGCAAGCGTCGGGTGCGCGGTCGCAAGAACAGCCTAAGGAATCTGCGAAGCCCAAGCTCAAAATCACGCCGGGCCAAGTGATCGTGCCGACGGATGCCATGCGTCGCATCTGGGGCGAACTGGTGAGCGTCGACCTCTGGAAGCGCACCGGCACGTTTCGCAACGAGAGCAACAACGAACTCATGTCGTTTACCGTGATGCCCTATGCGGAACTTTTGCATCACGCGGCCTTCGGCGACCTGGACGATTACCGCGTCGGCGAGCGAGCCATTTTTCGGCTGCATGAGAACGACGCCGGCCAATGGGTGTGGCTGACCTACATTCAAGACGAGATGAACTTCTTGAACGGACACAAGGAGTACTACCACGTCGATGCGATCGACGCCGAGAAGCGGACATTCACGATCACGCAGGCCAACCTCGACAAATCGTTCGTGCGCACGAAGGGGCTGCTGCTCGAGACCGACGCCGAGACGCGTTTTTGGAAGGGCGGCGAGCCGGCGAAGTTTGAAGATGTGCAAGTCGGCATGCCGCTACGCACGAAGACTCACGGCGCAGGCCAAGGGGCGCGGCGGATCTGCTGGGAGGTGTTTCTCGACGAGCCGAGTCTGCTGAAGTGGCAAGCCGAGCAGAAGGCGGTCCATTCAAAGAAACTGGCCGAGCTTGGCGGGCCGGGCTATGTCGATCGCTTGGCCGACGGCGAAATCGATCTGACGCTCTTTCAGGAAACCGGCGAAATTGCCCGGGGATTAATGCCGAAGCAAACCGTGCGAATCGTCCCGGCCGGCGACGATCGCCGCGCGAGCGGATCAGCGGTCTCCGCCACGGTCACCGCGACCCGGATGCAGGGAAACTTGGGCAAGGTGACGCTGCGAATTGAAGAGAGTGCGTCGCCGTCGGGCTTCCGCGCAGGCGGGCTGGCCCGCATTTGGGCCGCGAAATAACCAATTCAATTTGGGTGGCTGGGGCTGGAGCCGAAGGCGAAGCCCCAGGAAAGGTTGATGACGGAACTGGGGCACCGCTGCGCTATGCCCCAGCCACCCATTCGCTTCGGGATTGATACCGCGTAGAATGACGATATGTCGACCACGATTGAAAGCTCCGTCGGATGCGCTCTTTGCGGGCGTGAGAAGCCGCTCACGTTCCATCATCTGATCCCGCGCAAACTGCACGGCAAGCCGCGTTTCAAGAAGCGGCACAGCAAAGAAGAGTTGCGCAGCCGGGGCATCGACATCTGCCGCCTCTGCCACGATGGGCTGCACGCCCTGCTCAGCGAGCGCGAACTCGGCGAAACCTATCACACGCTCGAGCTGCTGCGCGAACACGCGGGCGTAGCGAAGCACGTGGCCTGGGTGCGAAAGCAGAAGTAGCGGAGAAAGCGGCGAGCGGTGCTTTCTGAAGCGACGGCCGACGACTTCCGTGACTTCGGGAGCGGCTGCGCGACCGAGCCGTTGATTGCGCCTCGGCTGTTCTTCCGGATGGTCGCGGCGCGAGCGCGGCTGTTCAGTTATTCATCGCCTGGCAATGCGCACTGCGGGTAAATCGCCGTTAACTCTTGCCTGAATTGCCGTTGCGGCGATCGGCACACGAATCGCAGTTCTCACGGTCGCCCGTAAATGCGTGGCGCCGACCACAGTCCGGGGTCGGCTTGTGTGCGACCGCCTTCTGGCGGCTCGAGGAGAGCCCAGCCGTGACGCACGAAGCACTCGTTCGTTTCCTGTTTTCGATCTCGCTATTCTTCGCGACGACGTACCTCGTGGCCTACGTCTGCGGATACTTCGTGCGCTATCGCGGACTGAAGGTCAACTACTCGCGCAAGATCGGTCATTTCATGACGATCGGCGTCCCCTGGGCCTTGCAGCGGTTGCTTGATCTGGAAGAAAACTGGCCGGTCGTGGCGCTAACGTCCGTCTTGGCCCCGATGCATCTGCTGCTGTTCACGCGGCCGATTCGGGACCGCAGCCGCATTGTGCGAACTATGTTCGCCAGCCTCGATCGTCCGGAAGATCGCCCGCACACGCTGCGCTGGTTGTGGACGCAGTACGTGGCCGGCTACGCCGTGTTTCTCGTGATGTACGCGATGCTGCTCGACCGGGGCGTGGCTGCCTGGGCGACCATCGCGATCATGGTCAACGTGCTGGGGGACGGACTCGCGGAACCGGTCGGAGTCGCGTTTGGCCGGCACAAGTTCAGTTGCCCGGCGCTGTTCACGCGACGGAAGTACAGCCGGACGCTCGAGGGGAGCGCCTGCGTATTTTTGTCCGGCTTGATCGGCGTGATGTTGGTGCGTCCTGAATTCGCGCCGCTGCAGTTCTATCTGGCTTTACTCGTCATCCCGATATCGGCGGCTCTGGCCGAAGCTTATTCGCCGCACACGTGGGATGCTCCGTTTCTATTTCTCATCGTCGGTGCCGAACTTGTAGCGTTGACCTACTTATAGCGCCACAGCCCGCGTCGCCGAAGCGAACAAATAGGGGGTCGGTCCGCTTATGCGCCCCACTCCCACGGTCGCCGGCCCGTGGCCAAAATCAAGCCGATTGAGCCGAAATCCGGAAACTATCAGCCGGCCAAAAACTCCCTGGAATTGATAACGCAAAAGTGGAAAATACGGGGTTGGTTCTTTGGCAATTCGGTGTGATTTGAAAGCCCTCGCCCACTGGGAGAGGGCGGCATTTTCGGCGTCGAAAGACGCTGAAAATGCGGGTGAGGGCCGCGCGGAAGTGAGGTTGGCGCCTCCACGTCTCCTAAGCCGACCTTCGGGCAACGTCACCCTCATCCGCCGCTTCGCGGCACCTTCTCCCGGTGGGAGAAGGGGTAGTGGCGGCGTGTTTTCTTGATTCGGAGAATCGACGTAAGTCGCGCAAGCGAATTGGCACTTACGTCGACGCGCGCTGCGTACATCTGGGCCGGGGTGCGTACATCACGCACGAAAAAGTACGCACTGCGACACTAGGAACTAAGGGTGCGCACTAATTCCGAAATTAGTACGCACGCGTAATTGCAACAGAATTGCGCTTTTGACGTAAGTCGCGCAAGCGTTTTGACACTTACGTCGATTTGGCGGACTTGCTTGAGAGGCGAGGAGCGGATCTGAGGGGGCAACTAGCGCTGCCCCGGCTCTTGATACCGCACGCGGTGCGGGCCGAAGGCCATCATGCGGGCCGGGATGTCGCGGACGATTGGGATGTGCGAGGCTAAACGCATCCACCACGGTAGCCGAAACTCTTTGCCCGTCAGGCCCGGCTTGGCGATATTTTCTTGCATCGCACGTTGAAATCGCTGCACGATTTTCACGGCCGGTTCCCGCAGTTTCTGTACGGCTGCAAGGTCGTCGTCCGTCGGCACGCCGGTGAGCAGCGGCCCTGTGAGCAGGTTGGCCGCGGCGATGGCGTCTTGAATGGCCACGTTGATGCCGACGCCGCCGACGGGCGACATCACGTGCGCGGCATCACCGATGAGCAACAGCCCCGGCATGTGCCACACCGGCGACATGCTGGATTCGACGTTTAGCACGGCCGTCTGTTTCCAGTCGTGCAACTCGTTGATCCGGTCGGCTAGCCACGGCACGACCTGCGTGACGTCGCGGCGCAACGCGTCGATGCCTGTGTCGCGTAATTGGGCGAAGCTCCCTTTGAGGATCACGTAGCCGATCTGCCACTGGTCGGCCCGATCGAGCAACACGGCGAAGCGACCGCCGGCGATATTGAGTTCCGCATCATGGGCGGCGTCGGTCGGTCGCTTCGGTAGGCGAAACCAGACGACGTCCATCGGCGGCGCGGTGCCGATCGGCTCGATGCCTGCAAGTTTGCGGATCTTGGAAAAGCGACCGTCGGCGGCCACGACTAGATCGGCTTGCACTTCGTGCCAACGGTTCTCCGTGTCGCGATACCGCACGCCTCGCACCGTGCCGGATTCATCGACCAGACGTTGCACGTTGGCTTGCAAAACCAATTCGAATGAGTCGTACGCGCGGGCCGCCTCCACGAGCAACTCGAGCAGCTTCTCCTGTGGGAGCGTCATCACGTACGGAAACTTCGACGGCAGCCGGCTCAAATCAGCCAGGGTCAGAGTGCCCGAGGGCGTGATGATCTGTGCCTTGCCGAGCTTGCCGTGCGGCAATTCGTGTAATCGTTCGGCGAGCCCGAGCTGGTCGAGCAATTCGAGCGTGGAGGGATGAATGGTGTCGCCGCGAAAATCGCGGGCAAAGTCGGCATGCGATTCGAGCAACGTCACTCGCACGCCGGCCCGAGCGAGTAGCAAAGCGAGAATTGTCCCGGCGGGCCCGGCGCCGACGATCACGCAGCCGGTCTTGATGACGGACGCAACGTCTTCGGCAGCGGCGGAGTCGGCCATGTCTTAGTGACCGCGACGGATTTCCGAAGGCTGGTAGCGGACCTCGATGCGGTACACGCGCTTCTGTCGGCAGACGATTTCCCAAGTATCCGGGTTCACGCGCACCGGCACGTCCATACGGTGGATGTCGATCGAAGCATGGAAGCCGCGTTCGCTGAAGACGTCGATCATGATGCGCAGCGCGAGCGGGTCGTCGAACAGTTCGTCTTCGGTGTTAATTTGTGCGTGGCCCGAGATGGAATGCGTACGGATGATCGGAATCATCTTCTCTTCCATCACCTTCACGACGCGCTGAAACAGCGGCTTGCATTCTTCTTCATAACGTTCGAGCCGTTCGACGAGTTCCTGCCGCGCGTGCAGCGTAAGCTGGCTGGCGACCGGGATGTTGCGAATGATTTCGAACGTCTCTTGGTTCAACTCCAACGTGCTTTGGTAGGTAAACTCGCGAAGGATGTTCTGCTGAACTTCCTTGAGGTTGCCTTCGGCGTCGATGAAGTGGAAGTGAAACAACCGCTGCAGCGATTGGAGCGCGTCGAACGTCGTTTCCTTAAACGTGCGGTAGCGATTGCGGCAGAGTTCGGGATCGAGATCGGTCACGCGGACTTCGACCGGCTTGCCGACGCCCAACTCGGCGACTTGGCGATTGTGCTCTTCCTTTTCTTTCCCGCGCTTGATCTGCCGCAGCACGCTCACCTCTTCGCTGACGAAGAGCAACGCGATGCGGAACATCGGCTTGCGGAAGTAATGCACCAGCGGCGTCGAGCGGTACTCGCTGTGGAGTTCGAGCATCGCGTGGTAGAACATCTTTAAGCATTCCACCTGCACCGTGGTGCGGGGAAATCCGTCGACGATCACGCCGTCGTGATATTGGGGCTTCAGCAGTTCTTCCAACAGCAGACCGATCACTTCGCGGTCGCCGGCCATCTTGCCTTGGTTCTTCAAGGCCACGGCTTGCGGCGTCGTGAGCAAGTCGCTGATGACGATCGCCGGCGCGGTGATGCCGCGCGTGTCGGCGATAAACGGCGTATTCGTCCCCTTACCCGCGCCCGGCGCTCCGCCGAGCCAAATGAACTCGCGCGGGAAGCGGAGGTTGTCGCGGCCGTGGGCTTCCAGCAGGTCGGCCCAAACGGCGGAGAAGATCAGTTGGGCGTCTTTGATTTCGAGATCGCCGGCGGCTCGCGGCTTCGATGCGGCGGTGTCTTCGGGACGGTTCATGAATCTATGCGACGGCTAAGCGGAGGAATAGTACGACCGGCGGCACGACCGCCGGCGGACGTCCCGAAACCAAGCGTCTTATGATCGGTTTATCCGCCGAGGCTGTCAAACCGATGACGGGGGCTGGAAAGTCGTTGAAAAGGCGAAAACGACGCGGCCCGACGAGCGTGAACTCGTCGGGCCGTGCGAGGTCGGTGGTTTCGCGAAGTTAGCCGGCGCGGGCGCGGCGCGAGGTTTCGCCTGAATCGTCGGCTTCTTCGGTGACCGAAAGTTTGATCGTTGCGCCCGGCGGCAAACGCCGCTCGGCCACGATGCCCCGCTTCGTGCCAAGCAGAAACTTGTGAAACTCGGCGGCCGGACCGGTCGCGAATTCGGTTGCAAGATGCTCGAGCACTTCGCGCCAAGAGTAACCGCTGCGGTAGATCGTGCGGTAGGCGGCCTTGAGCTGGACCATGTCTTGCGACGTCATCCCGCCGCGGCGCAGGCCGACGGTGTTCAAGCCGACGACGAACGTGCTGACGCCGTCGATCGTGACGTAGGGAGGAACGTCTTTGACGACGCGCGCCGTGCCGCCGACCATGCATTGCCGGCCGACTCGGCAAAATTGGTGCACCGCCACGCCGCCGGAGATGAACGCGCGGTCGTCGACCGTGACGTGGCCGCCGAGCATTGAATTGTTGGCGATGATGACGTTGTCGCCGACGACGCAATCGTGGGCGACGTGGGCGTTGACCATGAAGAAGCAGTTGTCGCCGATCACCGTACTGGTGCCGGCTGTCATGCTCCGATGTATTGGGGGGGCTATCAACCAGAGCATAGGTGTAAAACTCAATACTGCTGACTGGGTACGGA
>JAFLCO010000305.1 GCA_017303535.1 Planctomycetota bacterium | reverse complement strand
ACAAACTGCCATCGCCTCCCTAGACTCGGCGTCCATGCGAGTTACCGACTCGCGGCCGTACGGCTCCGGCAGCTCGGCGCGGGCACTGATTGGCGCGAATTTGCGACGTACTCCGGATATCGGGCAGAATTTTCCCATTAAATTTGCGGAGCCCGCTTCCTTGACCTACATACGGTGTGTTCACGTCGCCCTGAATGGGAGCGCTTCCATGAAGTATTTAGCAAGGATCCATAGGCTCCTTAATTCAGAAGACGGTCCAACGGCAGTGGAATACGCCGTCATGTTGGCGCTGATCGTCGTGGTCTGTCTCACCACGATTCAGACGCTCGGGACGCGGGCGAACTCCACGTTCTCCAAAGTCTCCTCCTCGCTGACGACCGCCAGCAGCTGATAGCTTTGATCAATAAAGAACTATTTCGGACGATCAACATGGCCTCAAACCGCAAATCCGCCGGGTTCACCCTCGTCGAAGTTCTGATCGTCGTCGTGATTATGGCGATCCTCGCCGCGACGATCATTCCGCAGTTCTCCGACAGCACGAAAGACGCGAAGAGCAATACCAGCAAATTCAATCTGCACACGATTCGTTCGCAAATTGAACTTTTTAAGTCGCAGCATGACGGTAAGGTGCCCGCCAATTTGGTCGACCTCACGAAGAAGACGAACGTCTCCGGCGTCGTCGGCACGACGACGGCGTTCCCATACGGTCCATACTTAAAAGAGTTGCCGGAGAATCCGTTTACCGGAAGCGCGAAAGTCACGGCCGCCGCCGCGAATCCCCCAACAGCTGCCGGCGGCACGACAGACGCCGGTTGGCTTTACCATTCTGCGACCGGCGGCGTCTGGATTGACAACGCCGAGCTGCTGACGGAGTAGTCAACGCTGACAACCGCTCATATGGGGGCGGTTCACCCACGGCCGGCAGATCAGTACCTCGCCTGCAATTGTTTTCCAGTCTACGTCCGTCCCAGCCCAAGTTGTGAAACCAAGGGCCGGCACCAACGATCGCCGTGCGAGCGAAGCTACGAAATTGCCGACAAGCTGCGCGCCGGCAGCTCGGCCGCCCGGGGTCGAAGGAGAGCTTAAAACTCTCGCTGCACCGGCCTGAGCGATTAACGTCTTCTCGAACCATCGCGGTCGTGCGACGAGATCAAGTCATGGCGCGATTGCTCCAACAGCTTGACGAGCGCCGGATGACGAAGACGCCTCTCGACCGAAATGGCGTAGAAGCGTTCTCGCACGGCTTCGATTCGCCCCAGCACGCGGACGCTGAAAACTCGACCGACATCCTCTTCGACGCTCGTCGGCGAAGCGAAGATCCCAGTTCCTTCGCGCCCGAAAAACTTGAGCAGAGCGCTATCTTCGAACTCGCCTACGACCTGCGGATGAAGATCTTCCGAAGCAAACCATTCTTCCAGCGATCGACGAAGCATCGTGTTGTCCGTCGGCAGCAAAAACGGCGCGCCGTCGAGTGACTTGGGAAAATTGCGACGATAGCGCCGGGCAAGTCGCGCGGCGCCGTGGAGGGTGACTCCGGAGTCGCCGATGAGGTGGCTATAGGCTCGGATGTTGGAGTTGGGCGGGACGGGCGCATCACTGATCACCAGATCCAGCCGATGCAGGGCCAAATCGGCGAGGAGATCCTCCGACTTTCCTTCACGGCACACGACCCGGACCTGTTCGGCTTCGGCGAGCAGCGGGGCGAGCAGGCGATACGAAACACTTTTCGGCACGATGTCCGCGATACCGACCACGACGCGCGGAACACGAGCGTGCGGGTGACCTTGCAAGCCGTCGATCATCTCGCGGCCGAGGGAAAAGATCTCTTCCGCGTATTGATAAATATGGCGTCCGTACTCGGTGAGCGCGATGCCGCGCCCGGAGCGCATCACGAGGGACCTGCCCACGGCGCGCTCCAGGGAGCGAATTTGACCGCTGATGGTCGGCTGAGCGAGAAACAATTTCTCAGCCGCCTTCGTAACGCCTCCCTCCTTGGCGACGATCCAGAACGTGTGGAGTTGTCCGTAATCAAGTGATTTCATCCCGTCATTGTACCATCGGAAACCTCGATGCCTGGGGCTTATTCTTCCGATGGGCCAATTTCAGAAAACTGCCGTATAAGACCTATGTGCAACGAAAACGGTATCGAAACCAGTGCCAGGAGTTGAATGATGAGTGTCAACATTTTTGCCGATCGGCTGCAACTGACGGACGAAGTGAGGTCCTACTTCGAGCGCAGGCTATTGTTTGCGGTCAGTCGGTTCGGCGCCAAGATTCAGAGCATCGACGCCGCCTTGATCGACGTCAACGGCGAGGCGGCCGGCGGGTTCGATAAACGCTGTCGCATCGTCGTGAAAGTCGCCGGAGTCGGCCGGCTGGTCGTGCAGGACGACGACGCCGAGATTCACCCGCTGATCGATCGCACGACCGAGCGGCTGGGACGCTTGATCGGCCGCCGGATCGACTGGTTCCATAAGAGCTTCGGCCGACAATCGGCGTCGGGAACGTAGCACTTGGGCGAAGGTCGAGAAACCTTCTCGCATCCTGGGCTTTCGCCTCCTGCGCCCGCGATATCCATTCCTCCTGAACATGCGCAAGAAACTTAACGTGTTGCTGCTGGAAACCTCACCCGCCGAGGAACACGGAGATCGGAACAAGATGTGGCGAGCTTTGCCGCCGGACTCGCCGGCCAGGTCTCGGCCCTTTCACGCCCTGCCGACGGAGGCGGTTGCCGCGGCGCTTGCGACGACGACGGCCAGCGGACTATCGGACGACGAGGCCGGCCGGCGCCGCCGTCAGTTCGGGGAAAACGTCGCTGCGGCCGCAGAAAGGACCCCGTGGTGGCGCACGCTCTTCGCGCAGCTTTCGCAGACGGTCGTTTTGCTGTTGCTAATCGCCGCCGCGGCGGCCGCTTGGCTGGGCGAGTGGATCGATGCGACGGCAATTCTCATCATCGTCGTCGCCAATGCCGTCCTCGGCGTGCTCCAGCACTTTAAGGCGGAAAAAGCGCTGGCCGAACTGGCGAATCTCGCCCCGCCCGAGGCCGTCGTTCTCCGCGAAGGTCGCCGACGCAAGGTACCGGCGAAGGAGTTGGTGCCCGGCGACGTCGTCGAGTTGACGGCCGGAGATATCATTCCCGCCGACGTGCGGCTCTGTGATACCGCGAGCTTCCGCACCCAAGAGGCCGTGTTGACGGGAGAATCCGAGCCGGTCGACAAGCTTGACGCAGAGCTTTTGGCCGACGTCGCGCCCCCCTCCGAGCGTTCCAATTGCGCGTTCGCCGCAACCACGGTGACCGCCGGCCATGCGACGGGGATCGTCATTGCAACCGGGCAAAACACCGAACTGGGGCGAATCGGTAAGCTGCTTTCCGGGGTCACGCGCGGCGAGACGCCGCTTGAGCGACGCTTGCAACAACTCGGACGCAAGTTGGTGGGGATTTGCGTCACCTTGGTCGTCCTAATCGGAGCATTGTACTGGTGGCGCGGCGCCGCGGGCGTCGAGGTCCTGCGACTCTCGATCGGTTTGGCGGTCGCCGCAGTGCCGGAAGGACTCCCGGCGGTGGTCACCATCGCTTTGGCTCTCGGCGTCCAGCGGATGTCGCGCCGCAAGGCGCTCGTCAAGAACCTGGCCGGCGTCGAGACGCTGGGTTCCGTCAACGTCATCTGTACGGACAAGACCGGTACGTTGACGAAGAATGAAATGACGGTCGTCGAATTGCGCGTCGGGGGCGGTATTTGGAAAACGACGGGCGTCGGCTACCGACCGAACGGGAACGTGGTGCGCGCCGATGAAACCGCAGCCATCGAAGACGCCGTGACGTTACGACGCCGCGAGCGGGACTTGGAACTGGCTCTCCGTGCCGGCGTGCTTTGCAATCACGGGCGTCTCGAGGTTCCCGATTCCGCGGAGGGCGAGGCCGTCGTCGCCGTTGGTGATCCGACGGAAATCAGTTTGCTGACCGTCGCCGCCAAAAGAGGCTTGACCCGCGAGAATCTTGACGCGGCGACGGTGGCCGAGATCCCGTTCGATTCGCAGCGCAAGGCGATGTCGGTGCTTTGCGAGCACGGCGACGGTCGTCGCGTGACCTACGTGAAGGGCGCCCTCGAATACGTGCTTGATCGTTGCGTCCGCTATCACGATCTGGGAATCGAACGCAAACTCGACGTTCCCGCCCGGCAAGCGGTCGTCGACATCGCCGCGGGCATGGCCTCGCGGGGCCTGCGCGTTTTGGCCTTGGCTTGGCGGTCCGAATCACGACCGACCGCGACGATCGAAGAACGCGACCTTACGTTGATCGGCTTATTGGGCATTATAGATCCTCCCCGCGAAGAAGCACGGCGGGCGGTCGAAGCCTGCCGCAACGCGGGGATTCGCACGATCATGATCACGGGCGACCATCGACTTACGGCCGAGGCCGTGGGCCGGGCGTTGGGGATTTGCGACGACCGATGCCGTATCGTCGACGGACCGGAAATCGAACTCATGGACGACCGTGAGTTGGCGACGAGCGTAAGGACCGCGACGGTGTTTGCGCGGGTCACGCCAGATCACAAATTGCGGCTGGTACGGGCGCTGCGCAACTCGGGCGCCGTGACGGCCATGACGGGTGACGGAGTCAACGATGCGCCGGCCGTCAAGGAGGCCGACGTCGGAGTTGCAATGGCCGTCACCGGTTCGCAGGTCACGCAGGAAGCCGCCACGATCGTGCTTCTCGACGATAATTTCGCCACGATCGTCGCCGCGGTCGAAGAGGGGCGGACGATCTACGCCAACATTCGTCGCTTCGTGCTGTACCTCCTGGCGGGCAACGCCAACAAACTGCTGCTGATGTTCTCGGCCTTCTTGCTCGGCCTGCAAGAACCGCTGCTGGCGCTGCAGATCCTGTGGCTGAACTTAGTGACCGACGGGCTGCCGGCCCTGGCATTAGGCGTCGAGCCGGCGGAAGGGAGCGTCATGGCGCAACCTCCGCGCCGGCCGGAGGCGCCCATCGTCGGTCTCGGCGACCTTACCCGTCTCCTCGTGCCGGCCGCGTTGATGACGGCTTGCGGATTAGTTGCGTTTCAGACGATGTCCGCCGCCGGAAACTCGTTGCCGGAAGCTCGGACTGCGACGTTTTGCGTCGTCGGCTTCAGCCAACTGGCTTTCGCCTGGACCTGCCGCAGCCGGCGTCGGCCCGGTCCTTCGACATCCGCTCCCGGGCATTTGGGGACCGCTCTGGCGGCTTCCGCGCTGCTGCAGCTGGCCGCCGTGACGATTCCCGGCTTTCGCGGTTGGTTCGGCGTCAGCGACATGCCGTCCGGCGAAACGTGGGCTCTCGTCGGGGTACTCTCGCTTCTGCCGGCGATCGCGTGGGAGATCGTGCTTCGCGTTCCTGTCGTCGGGCGACATTGCGGTGTCAGTCGCTGAGTCTTAGTTCGATCCCGATCCTTAGCAAGTTAACCGCACTGATGCCCGTATATGCCCTTTCGCACTTGGATCAACTGGAAGCCGAGGCGATCCATATTATTCGCGAGGTGGCCGCCGAATTGGAAAATCCGGTGCTGCTGTATTCCATCGGCAAAGACTCGATGTGCCTGTTGCATGTGGCGCGGAAGGCGTTCTTCCCCGGCCCGCTTCCGTTTCCGCTCTTGCACATTGATACGACTTGGAACTTCCGCGAAATAATCAAGTTTCGCGATGAATATTGCGCGACATACGGGCTGCGACTGCTGGTGCACAAGAACGAGAAGGCGTTGGCCGACGGCGTTAATCCCTTCGATCACGGAAGCCAGATCTATACGACGATGATGAACACGCATGCGCTGATCGACGCGATGAATCTGTACGGATTCGACGCGGCCTTCGGCGGCGGTCGGCGTGACGAAGAGAAAAGCCGCGCGAAGGAGCGAGTCTATTCTTTCCGAGACGGAAGTCACCAATGGGATCCGAAGAACCAACGCCCGGAGCTTTGGAACCTGTACAACGGCAAGCACAATCGCGGCGAAAGCATTCGCGTATTTCCGCTGTCGAACTGGACCGAGCTCGACGTCTGGCAGTACGTCTGGCGCGAAAATATCCCGTTGGTCAGTTTGTATTTCGCGGCCGAGCGGCCGGTGGTTCGCCGCAATGACGCCTGGATCATGGTCGACGACGATCGCCTTCCGCTCGCTCCGGAGGAAACGCCGCAGCAAAAGATCGTGCGCTTTCGGACGATGGGAGATTACCCGCTGACCGGAGCGCATGAATCCACGGCGTGTACGGTGCCGGAGATCATTCAAGAAATGTTGCTCGCGCGCACCAGCGAGCGACACGGGCGACTTATCGACCACGACGAGACCGGCTCCATGGAGCAGAAAAAACGCGAAGGTTACTTCTGACGACGCTGCGAAAAAGAATCGATTTTATCTATGGATGGACGCTCTATATCTATTAGTCGTGCGGCGGCGAAAACACGATAGTTGGCGATGTCCTTGATATCTCTCGCTTCAGGAGTCACGCATGTCCAACTATTTACCGAAGGCGAACCCCCTAGCAAAACGGCCGCCGAGTCGCATCGCTCGCGCGCAGGTCGTCGGCCTCGGGATTGCGGGCGTGCTGCTGCCGGCCGCAGGGATCGAAGCGGCCAGTTCCGGCGAATGGGGCTGCTTGGCGGTGCCGCCCGTCGCGGCGCTGTTTTGGGTGGTGGCGGATTGGTGTGAAGAGTTCTTGGCCGGGTCGCAACCGCGGGTCGGACGCTTGTCGGATCCGGAGCTTATTCCGAACGCGCTATGGTTGTCGGCCGCGAACAACCGCCGCTGACGTGCGGAAAGCGACCAAAACTCCTCACGAACCTTTCACGACGAGACAACGCTTAGGAGCGTCCGCCGATGTCGATGTTGGAAACTCTGCAGAACAATCTTCTCTCTCCGCTGGTACTGGCCTTCGTCTTGGGAATCGCCGCGAAGCTGATCCGCAGCGATCTGACCCTGCCCAAAGACCTCTACACCTCGATCTCCGTGTACTTGCTGTTCGCGCTGGGATTAAAAGGGGGCGTCGAGCTGACGCACGCACATTTCGGCGAGATTTATTTGCCGATGTTGGCCACGCTCGGCCTCGGCATTCTCACGCCGCTCTCGGCCTATGCCGTACTGCGGCGTTGGGGAAAATTCTCCATCGCCGACTCGGCGGGCATCGCCGCGCATTACGGCAGCGTCTCCGCCGTGACGTTCATCGCGGCCCAGCAGTTCTGTACGGGGCTTCATGAGCCCGTCGAAGGCTATCTCCCGACGCTGCTCACGGTCTTGGAGTGTCCGGGCATCGCGGTGGCGCTGGCGGTCGGGGCCTTGCAATCGGTCCACGCAAAGCGCACGGCGGCGGTATCGCTCGGCGGCGGAATGGCCGCGCTTGGGTCCAACGTAAACGCGGCCGACGAATTCTCGGAAGAGTTGGCGGCCGGCGGGAAGAAGGCTTGGGAGGTGGTGCGCGAGGTGCTGACGGGTCGCACGATGGTGCTGCTCGGCGGCGGAATGCTCGTCGGATTTTTGGCCGGCGAGCGGGGCTACGAACCGGTGCGGCCGTTTTTCGAATCAGGATTCAAGGGCGCCCTGACGTTGTTCTTGCTGGAGATGGGTTTGATGGCCGGAGCG
>JAFLCO010000304.1 GCA_017303535.1 Planctomycetota bacterium | reverse complement strand
CGCCACGCTGCAATTCACCAATTCGGTCGGCCAGCCGAAGATGCGTTGGCTCGGCATCGACGAAGGTCACCACGAATTGTCGCACGAGCCCGACTCGAACAAGGGAGCCGTCGAGAAGCTGACGAAGATCAATCACTGGTACGCCGAACAACTCGCGTACCTTTGCAAGCGGCTCGCCGAAACGCCGGAGCCGGGCGGACCGGGCAGCTTGCTCGACAACACGACGATCATCTGGACGAACGAACTCGGCAAAGGCAACTCGCACACGCTCGACAACATCCCGTTTGTGCTCGTCGGCGGCGGGCTCGGCTTCAAGATGGGACGCAACCTGAAATACGACAAGACGCCGCACAACCGGCTCTTGCTCTCGATCGCCCACGCCTTCGGCCACCGCATCACGAAGTTCGGCAATCCGGACTTCTGCGGCGCGGGGCCGCTGGACAAGTTGACCTAGGTTATCGACGTCGCAACAGACTCTCTCATGCTGAGTGCAATGAACAACGTGGCGATCGCAAACGTTGTGGCGGTTGATTCACCTGCCCACCACAAGTTTCGATAAATTGCTCCGGCGCCAGGCGATGCGGGGGTCACGACGGCAACGTGTTGAAACACGTGCGTTTCGTCTACAAAGGCCAAGTCACTCCTCGTCACGGGAGTTTTGGCAGTCATTCGAAGGCTAAGCGTAAGCTTTCGGCCATCAAGGTCCGGCATCTTCGGTAGCGTCACCTCGGCCCATATGCGGCTTTCTCCGCCATAGCGTTCACTTTTGTTGATCGTGTTTCCCCATTGATCGCGTCGAGTCCTCGCGGTCAGTCGTGCCGAATTCCGCACATCCGGATTGGTGAAGACGGCCGTGACATCGCCGTTCCATCGGCCGCTCACACCGGGCGTTCCTCTGTCGAAATATAAGCGTGCCGTGTCTCCCGCTCCGAAAATCTCAGGGAAGGATTTGTTGAACGACCAGCCACATACCAGTGCCATGAGTGGCGCAAACAGTATTGCGGTTGCGGCTGCCGCTAACAGCCCGGCCATCCATCGGCGGCGAACGAGCGACAACTCTAAATCTTGACGTGCCGTCCAATAGTTTAAGCCTGAACCGACGACCACTCCGCCGAATGCAATTCCCGCGGCAGGCAAGGAGTTGAGCGAATAGGAAACGAATCCCAATATCGCCGTGCCGATACCAATTAGAGAAACGAGCGTGGCGAAAGCGTAGCCGATCTTAGGCGACATACAATCTCTCTGCTTCGCTCTCGAGGTATCAAAATGCGGCGTACGAGCGAGCGGCATGGCATGCGCGCCGCGAGGTCGTTCGCTTGAGGCTAATTCGCAGCTTAGCGAGCGTTATCATCCGCCTGAAACACGGTCGTCGGCACGGCGTCGCCGCGTAGTGACGCGCACGCTTTGAGCGCAACGAGCAGGCTGACGATCAAGAACGACGCGGCCATCAGTTCCCCTTCCCACCAAGCGCGATAGAGCTTCGTACCGGAGCCTGCGGGCCCCATCGTCACGGTCGTCGCGTGTTTGAAGACTTTCGACTCGTCCTGAAACGCATCGTTGCCGACGCCGTGAGGGTACACGGCCCGCACCTGCATATTGAGCGAGAGTTCCTTGCCGGCCAAGTCGGGCTCGGCGGGGAATTTGACGTCGAGATACATCTTGTTGGTCGAGTTGCTTACGCTCTTGCCGCTGATCGTCGTCCCCCAGGACTCGGATTTCGTCGTGGCGGTGAGCCGCGGCTGGGCCGTGCCGAGTTTGTCGGCATTAGTGACGTAGGCCGCGATTTCGTGCCCCTTCCACTTGCCGTTGATGGAGACGATGTCCTCGTTGAAGTAAAAGCGGGCCTCGTCTCCCGCGCCGACCACCTCGGGGTAGCTCGTCGTATTCGTCGGCCAGCCGCCGAGCATCTGTAGCGCAGGCGGGGCCAACGTCGCGACGACCGCCGCCGCGCACAAAGCCAAGCCGATCCGATGGCCCCGCTTCTGAGAGGCCGGCGTTTGCAACATGGCGTCGGGCTGCGCGGCGGCCCGTTCGTCGAGCTTAAGCTTGCCGGTCTGGCACTTGCCTTCGCTCGTCGCGCGATTCGAAACAAGGTCGCGATTCGGCGCGTAGAAATTGGCCCAGGCCGCGATGAGCGTACCGACCAAAGTAAACGCCGCGCCGATATACGCCGCCGGCATGATTTGCGTGGCGCGACCGAAGCCGCAGATGAATGAAATGACGACGCCGGCGAGCCCGACGAGGCCCGCGATCCAGAACCGCTTGTTGACGACGACGGCGGTCATGTCGGGCTGCACGACGCCGCAAGCCGGGCAGGGATGAAAGTCGACCTCTCCCTGCACCGCCTTGAGTGCGGCTTTCTCGGCGTTGGCTTCCGCCGCCGCCGCCGTGCTTCCGGTCCCCTGAAGATTGCGCACGAGCACGTAAGAATATTTGCTCGCGCACGCCACGCAGGTGTGTTGCTTGACGCAGCGAACGGAGACTTTCGACGTGTACGTGGTGGCCATGTTCGACGGCAGTCCTGGGCGGGAAGGGGACGAAATCCACTCGGGGCGATAACGGGCCGAACATACCCCGCCCGAGAGGCATCTGCAACGTTTTTTTACCGGCCGCATGCAACAGGACGGAAACGGCCGGGCGGTTGAACAGGCGAGCCATTTCGCGATACTGGGTGCGCCGCGACGGCTCAGGTCGTCTTTCGGCCCGCACGTTTTGACTATTCGCGGTCGGCCCTCAACCGGTCGCTTTCGTTCGTACCCTTCCGCATAGAGGAATCCGCCATGAGTCGTTCCGGCGCCGTCACGTTTAAGGGAAACCCGCTCACGTTGGCCGGCGAGGCCGTGCAAGTCGGCAAGCCCGCTCCGGATTTCAAGCTCGCCTTCTACGACGGCGGACTGAAGGAAGTGACGCCGGCCGATTTCAAGGGCAAGCCGACGATCATCAGCGTCGTGCCGTCGCTCGATACGCCGGTTTGCCAAGTGCAGACCAAGCGCTTCAACGAAGAACTCGGGAAGCTCGGCGACAAGATCAACGCCGCGACGGTGAGCGTCGATCTGCCGTTTGCGATGAACCGCTTCTGCGGCGCGGAGAACATCAAGAACCTGAAGTCGCTCAGCGATTACAAGGATCGCAACTTCGGCAAGAATTGGGGAATGCTCATCGAAGAGCTGCAACTCCTGGCCCGCGGCACGTTCGTACTCGATAAAGACGGCACGGTCGTCTACGCCGAGCAAGTGAAGGAAGTGGCCGAAGAGCCGAAGTACGACGCCTCGCTGGCGGCGCTGCAGAAGCTGGTGGGCTAAAGCGTGCGTAAGACGGCCGTCGTCACCGGTGCGGCGGGCTCGCTTGGTCGCGCCTTCGCCGTGCGGCTGGCGCGCGCCGGATGGTTCGTCGCTTGTGCCGACGTCAACGAGGCGGAGAATCGCGAGACGCTCCGCCAAGTCGTCGAAGCAGGCGGCGAAGGATTTTGCGCGGCGTGCGACGTGCGCGAGCCTGCTCAGTGGCGCAAGCTGCACGATCGGCTGCGGGCCGCACGACCGTCGCTCGACTTGCTCGTCAACAACGCGGGCGTCGCCGGGGCAGGGGAGGTCGGCCAGTTTCCGCTCGACGATTGGCAATGGGTGCTCGATACGAACCTGCGCTCCGTCATCGTCGGCTGCCACACGTTCGCGGCTTGGCTGCGTGAAAACCCGGCCGGCGCGCGAGTGATCAATGTCGCGAGCCTCGCGGCCTTCGCGGCTTTGCCGAGCATGGGAGCGTACAACGTCGCTAAGTCCGGCGTCATGGCGCTCTCGGAAACCTTGCGCACGGAGTGGGCCGAGACGAAGGTCGGCGTCACCGTCGTCTGCCCCGGCTTCTTCGCCTCGGGCCTCGTGACGGCCGCGCGGATGATGACCGAGGAGCAGCGCAATTTCACGCAAAAGTCGATGGACGCCGCCGGCTTCACGGCCGACGACGTCGCCGCCGCGGCTCTTCAAGCAAGCGAGCGGGGACGAATGTACGTCGTCTTGCCGCGCCGCGCGCACATCCTGTGGTGGCTCAAGCGCTGGTTCCCGCGGTTATACTTGCGGCTGCTGGCGCGACAGTTTCGGGTCGCGCGCAAGCGCGGAAAGATCTAGCGGAAGAAGATTGAAATGCTCAGTTTGAAATCGAGCACGGCCCCGTGGTGGCTCGACACCGTCGAAAGCCACGTCGAAGAGGTGCTCATCGATCATGCCCATTGCGAAAAGAAAGCGGCCGGCACGGCGCTGAACCTGATCTTCGCTTACGTGGATCGATTGCCGCTGGTTCGTGAGCTTGCGCCGATCGTCAACGAGGAGATGGCCCACTTCCGCCTCGTGCTCGACCTCTTGGAAGAACGCGGCATGACGTTTCGCCGGCTCACGCCGAGCAGCTACGGTCGCAAACTCAACGACCTCGTGCGTAAGCACGAGCCGGGCAAGGCGATCGACCGCTTGCTGGTCGCCGCGTTGATCGAAGCCCGCAGTTGCGAACGGTTTTGCTTGCTGCGCGACCGGCTCTCCGACAAAGCCCTGGCCGAGTTCTACGGCAGCCTCTACGCGAGCGAGGCCCGACACCATGCGGTGTACGTCGAACTGGCTAAGCTCTTCGCCGGCGAAGACGAAATCCGCGACCGGCTCGACGAACTTTCGGCCGCCGAAGCCGCGATCATCGACGAGGGGGACGACCTCGCGCGGGTGCATAGCTAGCACCGCCGCACGACTTCGCTCTTGGGGCGACTTCCCGACGCCGGCTATACTTCCGCCCCGGCACAGGGTCACGGAAGGCGAGAGGTGCGGTATGTTCACGATTCGAATCGTTCTTCAAGCACGGATGGGCTCGGCTCGCCGGCCTGGCAAGACCGTGGCCGACGTTGCCGGACGCACGTTGCTCGAGCGCTGTCTTGAACGCCTCTCCGCGGCCCGGGCCTTAGGAGCGGCGTGTGTTCAAGAAGCCCGTTGGGAATTGGTCGTCGCCACGAGCAAATTGTCGGCGGACGATCCGATCGCGCGGATTGCGGCACGTTTCGGCGTCGGCTGCGTACGCGGGTCGGAGAACGACGTTCTCGCGCGATACCTGCTCGCCGCTCGCGATCTTGACGATACGGACATCGTCGTCCGAGCGACGGCCGACAACCCGCTCTACTGTCCCGACCTCACGGTGCGGCTCATCGAACATCATCTCGATTCAAAGTGCGACTACACGGGCATCGCCGAAGCTCTCTCGCCGACGGTGCCGGAAGTGCTCCACGTCGGCGCGCTGCGCGGTATCGCGAAGGCCGTCGATCTCGACGACTACTGCCGAGAGCACGTCACGCCGTACGTGCGGCAAGGGCGTTCAACGCTCGACGTCGAATTGCTGCCGCCCCGCTGGTGCGAACTCGATCCGTCGCTGCGCCTCACGGTCGACACGCCGGACGACCTCACGCGAATGAACGCACTTTACGAGACGCTCTTAGCTCTGACGGGCGGGGGGCATCCGAGCTTTTGGACGCTCGAACAGATCTACGCGGCGGCTCGAGCCCTCCATGCAGGATCGACGGCCGAGCGGAACGTCGTGTCTGCGCCGGCCGGCCGTGGTCGACTGAAGTCCGCCGCCTGATTGCGAAACTTCGCCGAATGTTCCGCCGGCGACCGGCACGCCGGCTTCGCGAAAACGCGGGCATCCGCACCCTTTGAGCGTTCGCCGGCCGAATCGTTGACGAACGGTCCGGGCAGGCGTACGATCAGCGCAGTTGTGGATCCCGAGTTCCTCGTCGCGAAGGGGGGGCCGAATCATGCCTCTGTTCGAAATCGAGACTGAGTCGCACATCATTATCACGTGGGCCGCCGACCAGGACGCCGCCGCCGTGGTCGTGCACGATTGCTACCCGAACGAAAAGCCGCTTCGCATCACGAAGCGCCCGCGTGATACCTGGGTCATCTCCAAAGGCGCGCTCGGCATCTCCAACACGGGCGACATCTGCCACACGGCCCGCGATTGCCTTCACAAGGCCCACGGCGACAAAGTGCACGCCATCCGCCTCTACATGCACGAAACCGGCACCGATCTCGAACGAGCCCGCAAGGTGATCGAGTCGAACATGGTGATGGGCTGGTAGCTGCGGCAGCCGCTAGAGCGGACGAATCGAAACGTTAGACGTCAGCGAGCGGCGGGGTTTATCCCCGCCGTCTGCTTTTATGAATGAACAAGCGTTCGCCTTGCTGATCACATGGACGTGCTACGGCACCTGGCTCCCCGGCGACGAACGCGGCTACGTCGCCAATACCCGGTCGACAAGCGGAGGATTTCAACCGTTGCACAACATTCCGGGCACTCGCGTCGATTCAGATGACGCCGACTCTCGCTTGCTCGCACGGTCGCTGCAGAAAGGTACGACTGTTCTCCTCACTCCCACCCAGGCCATGGTTGCCGCAGAGGCATTGGTCGCGGCCGCCGCTATACGCGATTGGCGGATTCATCGCGGAGCGGTAATGGCCAACCACGTTCATCTCGTAGTAGTCAAATGTCCGGACGATGGACCGGCGGTGCGTCGCGTTTTTAAGGGCGTCGCGGATTCAAGCTTACGCAAGCGGTTTCCGAGTACGGGCCGCTGGTGGACGCAAGGCGGCAGCAATCGATACTTGCATGGTGAATCAGCGATAGTCGCCGCGGCGCGATATGTTGAGAACCAAGAGTTTTGCTTGGCGCAGATTGACGACAACGTCGTCATGCGCATCGACGGTTGATGAAACCAGACGGCGGGGGTAAACCCCGCCGCTCGCCGTTGCGTTCTTGCGATCGCTATTTCGTCGGCGGCGTAGCGATAATGCGGATCGGTTTTTTGTCCGCTTCGCTGAGCCAGCCGGCGACGTTCACGGCGAATCGGCTCACGCCCGCGTCGTCCCAGAAGCGTTCGTAGAGGCTCGTGAAACCGCAGTGCACCAACAGCCGGCTAGAGCCTGGTTGCTGGTAGACGCCGATCAGCGGCAGGCCGTTCGAGGCGACGGCGATCGTTTGTAGGTACCGGCTGTTGATGTGGCTGATCGTCGTTCCCTCGAAGAGCGTTTCCACGTTGTGGAAGATCGGGGACCGCGGGTCGAAGCCCGGTTGCCCGTTGAGCCCCGGCGGACCGGCACGCAATTTTTGTTCGCCCAGATAGTCGCCGGTGATCGTGGTGCCGGGGGCGATCGCGCTCAAGACGGCCGTCGCTTCGGCGGTAAACGGCGTGTTGTCGACCATCAGGCAAATCGCGAGCTTGCCGGCCCGCCAACGCTCGATGAGCACGCGCTGGTGGTCGGCCGGCAGACGATTGACTTCCGACGAGATGAGCCAAATCTGCCGAGCGCCGTCGAGTTGGCGGGCGAAATCTTCGACGGCCGGCAGATCGGCGGTGAGCCGCTCGACGACGTAGCCCTTGGCGGCCAGCGCGCCGATCAGCGGCGACCCTTCGACCTCTTCGTCGACGTAGAACGTCACGAGCACGATCTTCTCGCCGATCATCTGGCCGTCGGCGATCAGGTCGTTGGCCGATCCCATCAGGTTGCCGTGGCGATCGCGCCGACCGTCGGCCAAGTCGCTACGCGCGCGGCGACCGCCGAGCATGTTTTCCGCTTCACGACCGGAGCCGACTCCGGCGAGCTCGC
>JAFLCO010000303.1 GCA_017303535.1 Planctomycetota bacterium | reverse complement strand
TGCTTGGCGATGTAACCTGTTTCGAACGAGAGGACGCTTGCGCCGATCTGCTTTTCTACTCTTACCTTGGCCAACTTATGGTCCCTACCTTTTGCTGCGTCCTGGCAGCACGCGCTTCCGGAGAAGGGATGTCCGGGTTCCGGGGACATCCTCATAGATCGCAAGGCCGCGAAGTCCGCACGAGCAGGCATCGGGCGATGCTCGGCTCGCGGGAAAACTCAGACTTTCGAATGCTGCGCGACAGCGAGAGGGCAACTACTTGCGGATGTCGAGCCGGCGGATCACGTTGAGATACCGCTGCGGGTTGACCTTCTTCAAATAGTCCAACAAACGACGGCGACGGCTGACCATGCCCAGCAACCCACGGCGGCTGGAATAGTCGCGCTGATGCGTCTTGAGGTGTTCGGTCAATTCCGTGATGCGGCTCGTCAGCAGCGCGATCTGAACCTCCGGCGACCCCGTATCGGTGTCGGCGTTGCGGAAATCCGTGATCAAGGTCTGCTTGCGCTCTTTAGTAATCGACATCTTGCTTTACCGTTCACCCTAACGTGCGTTTTTGCGACGAGCTGCCGGGCACCATACCCAACCTTGCCGAGTGCCAAACCCGGACTGTGCTCATCGGCCCTTTCGGTTGCGGAAACCCTTACCTATCGGACGTTTGCGGCGAAGATCTCCACCGAAACCCGCCCTCAAGCGTTCCACGTGCCGAAGCCAGGACTCTTCCTACTGTGAATCAAAACAACAACTTAAAGAGCTAAATGTAGCAACCGCCAAGGGTTTTTCAACCGCAAAAGGGGCCAGGGAGGGACGGGCCGCCAAAGGCCCCAGATTCACCAACGCCCGCGGTGAGATGCGAAAACAGGGCGAAAGACGCGGACACGTGTCAAGGCGAGCGCCCGGCGTGAGCCGGGCGTTTCGTCGCACGAGCAACAAATTTTGCGATCTTTGGAATATCGGAGTTGCCGCGCGCGAAAGTCGTTCCAACATAACGGGGGCCTTACGGTCCCCGCTCGCCTTGGGAACGTTCTTCGCGGAACGTCGAAACGCGAATTTCGCCGCTCGTCAGTACGTCGACCGTGATCGCGCCGACCTTCGTCGTTTCCAGAATTCTGGCGCCGACAGACTCGTACGCATGCCGCACGACCCTCGCGCCGTCGGCCGTGCCGCTGACGACGACCGTCTCCGGACGCGACCATTGGGCCAGGCCCGGCGGGTTGCTGCGGCTGCTGCCGTGGTGCGGTGCCAACACCACGTCGCAATCGACCGGCGGTCGTTGAAGTATCGAGGCGAGTCCGTCCCCTTCGACGTCGCCGGTCAGCAAGATTCGTCTGCCGTCGATCGTCGAAAGCAGCACAAGGCTGTCGGAATTATCCGAGCCGGCAGGCACGCCGAGCGGCGGCGGATGCCACAGGTCGAGCGAACGATTGCGCTCGCCGAATTGTTCATCGGGCCAAAGCTTGTCACCCGCCGACACCTCGACGACCGGCACGCCTTCGCGATCGGCGGCGTAGCGCACGTAAGCCAAAACGTCGGCCGCCTTCGCGCGCATCGCCTCGGAAACGACCACCTTGTCGACCGTGAATTGTTCGAGCAAGTAGCCGATGGCGTTGTAATGGTCGCTGTCGGCGTGCGAGATGACGACGGCGTCGAGGTGCGTGACGCCACGCGTCCAAAGCACGGCCGAGATACTGCGAGCCGCGCCTTCGGGACTTTGCATCCGACCGCAATCGTAGAGCCAACAGCGGCCATCGTCTTGTTCGACCAAGACCGAGAGCCCATGCCCGACGCTGATGAACGTCGTGCGCTGCGCGACGCCCTCGGGCAACGTATGCCACGGCAGCAGGCAAACCACGCACCATGCACAGACAATCGCCCCGCCGGCGACGCGCAGCCAACGCCGCGGCGGCAGCCAGAGCCAGGCCGCGATCAATGCGTAAAACAAACAAAGCTGCCAAAGCGAAGGGCCGGGCAGCCAGAACGCCGCGGCGGGCCAGAATTGCGTATTGATCACGACCCAATCGATGAACCACAGCAACCCGCCGCAGACGATGCCGAGCAATGGAGCCAGCGGCGGGAGGAGCCAACCGATGGTCAACACGCAAAACCCGCTCATCAGGCCGACCGCAACCGGAAAAGCCAGCACGGGCGTCAGCAACAGCGAGATCGGCGAAGCGATATGAAACCGATAAGCGACGAGCGGCGTCGTGATCAGAAAGATCAACGACGAGAGGATCAAGCCGTCGACCAGCGCGCGGCCGCGGGCCGTGCACCAGATGCGAAATCGCGAATGCCCGAGTTCCGCAGCCGTTTCCTCATCAAGCTCTTGGCGCGGCTGTTCGCTGCGCCAAGCCAACACGGCGGCCGCCAAAAACGAAAGCTGCGGACCGGCGCGAAACAGATCGCACGGGTTGATCGCGAGCACGAGCAAGGCCGAAGCCGCGAGCACGTTGAAGCTCAACGCACGGCGACCGAAGAGCGAAGCGATCGCCACTAGCATGACGACCATCACCGCGCGGACGGCCGGCGGTTCGGCGTCGATCACGAGCGCGTAGGCCGCCGTGATGCCGACGGTGACCATGATCGCGGTCGCGCGCCGCAGCCAACCGACGCGCAGCGCCGCATGCAGAAAAAACGCCAACATCCCGATGTGCAAACCGGAGATCGAAAGTACATGCACGGTGCCGGTGCGAAAAAAGGCCCAGTTGTCGCTGCGAGCCAGCAGATCGCGATAGCCGAGCAGCAAGGCCGAGGCGAAGCCGACTTGGTCGCTACGAACATATTGCAGCAACCGCCGATGACCGGCCGCGCGGAGCTGCGACAACTGCGCGACGACGTTCCACTTCGACGCCGGCTCAATCACGCTCACGCTCTCCGGCGCCGCGATCCGAATGATGCAGAGCTTCCGCTCGGCCCGATAGTGGGCCGCGAAATCGAATTCGCCGGGATTCAAAGCCTCGGGCGACGCCGACAATCGGCCGAACAACAAGACGCGATCGCCGGCGACGACGTTGGTCAGTCGGCCGTCGATCTGCACGTCGGCCAGGCCTGTGATCGGTCGCCACGCATCGACGTCGCGGATGGCCACGGCTTCGATCTCGAACTTCGTGCGGGCACGCGAATCGGGCGAGTAACCCGGCGGCGGCGCGAGGCCCGACGAGTTGGCCTCTTCGGGCGAGGGTGGTTCGAGAATGCGCGGCGCATCGCGGACAATCGCTCGAATCGCAACCGATTGAGCTTCGGCCGCGGCGTAGTGCCCGACGTCGTCGGTCGAGAAGAGATACCAACAGCAGTGATGCCAAGCGCCGGCGACGCTGCCTGCGGAAAGAAACAAAACGACGACCGCGAATTTATTTCTTTCGCGACGGTGGGCGACGGCCCACGCCGCCAACATCGCGATCGCCGCCGACATCCATACGGCGAGCGGCAACGGCCGGTAGCGATCGACGACGATGCCCGCGACCACGGCGGCGAGCACGATCACCAGCGGCTGATGGTGCCGCACGGCGACGCGTTTCGCGACGAATTGCGTTGCTCGATGCACGGCGAGTTTGTCGCGAGAAAAAGTCGTGGCATCCGCCAACTGTCTTGACTTGGCGGCCGATGCTCGTTTGCCGACCGAGAATCGACGCAAGGCTACCCCGCGCCGCGGCGTTCCGCTATCCTTTTGACCAGAGAAGCGGCCGGTTTTCGATCGACCGGCGACGGACCAGACCTCGGTAACGGATGTACGACCATGATTCGACGGAGCGCGTGCGTGGCGGCTTTAGTCTCTTTGCAATTTGCGATGGCGGCCGGCGCGGCCGAGCCGGAATATCTCAAGGGCGTGCCGCTGATTCCGCGGCAAGTGCTGTTCGGCAATCCCGACAAGGCCGCGGCTCGCATCAGCCCCGACGGCAAACACCTCAGCTACCTCGCGCCGGTCGACGGCGTGCTCAACGTGTGGGTCGGCCCGACGGATGATCCTGCGGCGGCCAAGCCGGTGACGCAAGATAAGAAGCGCGGCGTCCGTTCGTACTTTTGGGCTTACACCAGCAAGCACATCCTCTACACGCAAGACGCCGACGGCGACGAAAACTGGCACGTTTACTCCGTCGACATCGACAAAGGCGAAACGACGGACCTGACGCCGCTTAAAGGCGTGGCCGCGCAGATCGAGTCGGTCAGCCATCGGTTTCCGGAGGAGATTCTCGTCGGTCTGAACGATCGCGATGAGAAGCTGCACGACGTTTACCGAGTGAACATCGCGACCGGCGAGCGGAAGCTGGTCGAGAAGAATGAGCAGGGCTACACCGGCTACACGATCGACGAAGATTACAAGATTCGCTTCGCCAGCCGGTTCGCGCAAGACGGCGGCACCGAATACCTTCAGCCCGACGGCAACGGCGGCTGGAAGGATTTCATAAAAATCCCGATGACCGACACGATGACGACCGGCTTGGCCGGCTTTGACAAGTCGGGCGACGTGGCCTATGTGATGGACAGCCGCGGTCGCAACACGGGGGCGTTGTTCTCGCTCAACTTGAAGACCAACGAGCAAAAGCTGATTGCCGAAGATGCGTTGGCCGACGTCGGCGGCGTGCTCTCGCATCCGACGGAGAACACGATCGAAGCGGTGTCGTTTACGTACGATCGAACGAAGTGGCAAATTCTGAGCGACGCAGTGCGCGGCGACTTGGAATACCTGCGGACCGTGGCCGACGGCGACGTCGAAGTGACCAGCCGTACGCTCGACGACAACCTGTGGACGGTCGCCTACCTGATGGACGACGGCCCGGTGCGCTACTATCTGTACGACCGCAAGGCGAAGAACGCGAAGTTCCTCTTCACGAATCGCAAAGACCTGGAAGGCCTGCCGCTGGTGAAGATGCATCCGGTCGTCATTACGGCCCGCGACGGCTTGAAGCTGGTCTGCTATCTCACGCTGCCGCCGAACACCGACCCGGATAACGACGGCCGGCCGAACGTGCCGGTGCCGACGGTGCTCGACGTTCACGGCGGCCCGTGGGCCCGCGAATCGTGGGGTTTCAGCCCTGACGCGCAGTGGAACGCGAACCGCGGCTACGCGACGCTGAGCGTCAACTTCCGCGGCTCGACCGGTTTCGGCAAAGAGTTCGTGAACGCGGGCAACAAAGAATGGGCCGGCAAGATGCACGACGACTTGCTCGACGCCGTGAAATGGGCCACGGATGAGAAGGTTTCGGATCCGGCGAAGATCGCAATCTCCGGCGGCAGCTACGGCGGCTATGCCACGCTGGTCGGTCTCACGTTTACGCCGGAAGTGTTCGCGTGCGGCGTCGATATCGTCGGCCCGTCGAACATTCTCACGCTGCTCTCGACGATCCCGCCGTACTGGCAGCCGGCCATTCAGATGTTCAAGGATCGCGTCGGCGACCACATGAGCGAAGAAGGGCGAAAGTTCCTGACCGAAAAGTCGCCGCTGTCGCACGTCGACAAGATCAAGCGGCCGCTCCTCATCGGCCAAGGGGCGAACGACCCGCGCGTGAAGCAATCCGAGGCGGATCAGATCGTTAAAGCGATGGAAGAGAAGAAGATTCCGGTGACGTATGTGCTGTACCCGGACGAAGGTCACGGCTTCCAGCGGCCGGAAAACCGGATGAGCTTCAACGCCGTGACGGAAGCGTTCTTGGCCGAACATCTCGGCGGCCGCTACGAACCGATCGGCAAAGACTTCCAAGGCTCAAGCATTCAAGTACCCGCCGGCGCGGCGGATGTGCCCGGTCTCGCGGAAGGGCTGCCGAAGCAAACCGAAGAGCTGCCCGCGAAGTAGTAACGACACCGATATCGAGCGGCGTTGGTGACGACTCCTCTCCCACTGGGAGAGGATGTCCGAAGGACAGGTGCGGGTCGCGCGGAATGGAGGTTGGCAAGGGTGATGAAATCAACGGGTGAATCGCAAATGCTTGACGATCATCATCACGCGTAACCGACGTCACGCGAACATCAGCTTCCCGCGCGGTTGCGGAATGGGCCGCCCGAGGGCCGTCGCCGTTTCGATCCATTCCGCGGCAACCGTCTCGACCGCAGCCAAGGCTTCGGCCTTCGTCGAACCATCGGCCATACAACCGGGCAGTTCGGGCACCTCTGCCAAAAACGCTTGGTCAGCGTCGCTCCAATAGATAATGACTTCGTATTTCATTCTTCCGACTCCGCCAGTACGAGACCGTATTGCAGAATGATGTTTCGCAATTGACGCACCTGATAAGGCTTCGCAAGGCCCCCGGTGGCTGGTTGAAGGTTCACGATTTCTGGCAGTCGATCGTGATAAAAAATGTGGTGCGAGCCTTTGACGCGTTCTTGAAAACCAAGGCGAGTAAGCACGCGGCGAACGTCGTCAAAGCGAAGACTCTTGTCGGACTGCCCGAGCAAAATCTTCTCGAGGAGTTTTTTCAACGACGGCATTGGCGTAATCTTACGGCCCGTTGGTCAATTGGCATTATAACCTACTAAACGATCGTCGCCGATGTCGTTCTTAAACACGCCGTGGCAATTTTGGATCGACGTCGGCGGGACGTTTACCGATTGCTTCGCTCGCCGACCCGACGGCAGGCTCTTGCGGCATAAGCTGCTTTCCAGCGGCGTGACGAAAGGGGCGGTGCGCGACGGTTCGACGGTCGAACAGATCGTCGACGACGCACGCCGCGATGACCCGAGCGACTTCTGGCGGGGCTATCGGTTGCGGCTGGTTGACGAGCGCGGGCAGGCCGTGGCCGAGAGTGAAGTGGCCGAGTCGCGCGGCGCGGTGCTGGTGTTCAAGCAGCCGCTCGGACATGAGCCGCGCGTCGGGCAAATTTACGAACTCACCGCCGGCGAAGAATCGGTCGTTCTGGCCATCCGACATTTGCTCGGGCTGAGGCTCGACGAACCGATTCCACCGGTCGACGTGCGGCTCGGCACCACGCGCGGCACCAACGCTCTGCTGACGCGACGCGGCGTGCAAACGGCCTTCGTCACGACGCGCGGCTTCGCCGACGTTTTGCGGATCGGCTATCAAAATCGTCCTCGATTATTCGACCTCCGCGTGGTAAAGCCTGAGCCGCTCTATGCGGCCGTCGTCGAAGTCGACGAACGCCTCGCGCACGATGGTTCAGTACTCAAGCCGGTCGACGAAGCCGCACTCCGTCGCGATCTCACGGCCCTCAAGTCGCAAGGCGTTGATTCCTTGGCCGTCTGCCTGCTGCACGCCTACCGCTCCGGCGTGCATGAGCAAATCGTCGACCGCATCGCTCGCGAAGTCGGGTTCACGGAAATCAGCCTGAGCCACCGCGTCGCGCCGCTGGTGAAAATCGTGGCTCGCGGCGACACGACCGTGGTCGACGCATATTTGAATCCGGTGCTGCGCGGCTACGTCGAATCGCTGCAACGCAAACTCCCCGGCAGCCGGCTCCGCATCATGACTTCGGCCGGCGGGCTCGTTTCCGCCGAGCGATTCGTCGGCAAAGACAGCGTGCTCAGCGGTCCGGCGGGCGGCGTCGTCGGCATGGCCCGGGCTGCGCAACTCGCCGGCTTCGAGCGGGCCATCGGGTTCGACATGGGTGGCACCAGCACCGACGTCGCCCGTTTCGACGGCCGCTTCGAAATGGAGTAGGAAACCGAAAAGGCCGGCGTGCGGATC
>JAFLCO010000302.1 GCA_017303535.1 Planctomycetota bacterium | reverse complement strand
GAAGGGCACGTGTCGACGGGACTTTGCCACGTCGCCAACATTTCGCATCGCTTGGGAGCGAAGACCTCGGTGGCCGACGTTCAAAGCCGATTGAGTGAACCGGACATGAACGACGAAGTCCGCGCGACGTTCGGCCGCCTGACGGAGCACCTCGGTGAAAACGCGGTCGATCTGGCGAAGACGCCGCTCGTGCTGGGGCCCACGCTGAAGATCGACGCCAAGAACGAAAAGTTCGTCGACAACGCGGCCGCCGACGGGCTGCTTGGTCGCGAATATCGCAAAGGCTTCGAATTGCCGACGCTTTAGTCTTGCTCCGAGGCAATCAGCCTTTGGAGCTAAGCGGAATCACGCCGTCCCAATCTTGGGGAGGCGTGCGGCCGTGTTGGGCGATGAAGACCGTGAGGAAATCTTTTACACGGTCGCGGGCCGGCACACCGTGGAGCGTTTCCAAGGCCTCGGTCCACTGACCGGCGATGAATTGTTCGAGGCCTTCTTCGTATTGTCGCACCTGTTCGTCGGTCATTTGCCCGGGCTCATCGGCGGGCGGCAGCAGTTCGCTGATTTCAACATGGCCGTCGGTACCGTAGGGCCTCACCCGCGCAACGCGGCGCACTCGGGCCGTGGTCGCCGGCACGCGTTTGCGCACGGCTGCGGCGGTCGGTTCGTCGAGCAAGATCGGCGATTGCACGAGCTTCGTCATTCCTTCCAAGCGCGAAGCCAGATTGACGACCGGTCCAAAGACCGTGACTTTCACTTGATCGACGGTGCCGATGCGTCCGGCCACGGCCCGGCCGGAGGCCAGCCCCATGCCCATGCGAAAATCGGCGAGCGGATGGCCGGGCGTGCGGCCTGCGAGTTCGAACTCCCGTCGCACGGCCAAGGCGGCGCGGCAGGCCCGATCGACGGCGTCTTCCTGCACCAGCGGCCAACCCCAAAAACCCATCGCCGCGTCGCCGTGAAAATCGCCGAGCACGCCCCCTTGTTCGAGAATCTGATGCGTCATCACGCCTAAGGCCCGACTCACGCGCTCCAAAAGGCCGAGCAGATCGTCGGCGCTGCGCTGAGCCGTGCGCGTGAAACCGCGGAGGTCGCAGAACATGACGCAAACGTCGGCCTCGCGCGGCGTGAGCACCAGTTCAGGGTCGGCCGATTGCATTGCGCCCATCACGGCCGGCGCGAAGAAATTGCTCAGCACGGCCTGCCGCTTGCGAAACTGCTCGGTCTGCCGCAAGGCCGCGACAAGGGCCGCCACCAACTCCGCGAACTTCACGTCTTCGCGCAGATCCGTGGGGTCGCTCGGCGTCGCGGCCAAACCGGCGTGGCCGTGATATCGACCTGCGACGTAGAGTGTCCACCCTTTGCAAGCTTCGCCGGAGATCGGTGTGGCAAACGCCCAGTCGGCCTCGTCCGACATCGTGAAGTTGCCGGAGCCGGTCGACCCGGCCGTATTCCAAACATGCAGCACGCTCTGTTCGCGCTCCAGAGCCTCGAGGATCAATCGTCGGCTGGGTTGAAAGTCGCCGCCGCTATGTAGCCGACGATCCCAGTACAGCACCTGAATGTGCTCAATGCCCGCAGCATCGGCGACCGTGTTCGTCAGAGCGACGACGTTGGCTCGCGGAATTCCGGACAGCACCAAATTCACGAGCCGCACGAACAATTCGGCATCGGTCGTGGCGCCGGAAATCACTTCCGGCATCCGGCTAAGAACTTCCAGTCGCTGTTCGGCGTTGCGATAGCGAACCCGCTGCAGATATTGGGCGCTGAAGGTTTGTTCTTCCAGTGGCGCCGGACCTTCGCGGCCGACTTGCGCTCGATCGACGACGAACGTGAAGGTCGTCTCGCCAATGACGAAGTGGTCACTCGGGTGAATCTTGAACTGCTGTTGCTCGCGACCGGAGACGAAAATCGGATTACGGGCCGAATCGAGCCGGCGAACTTCGAGTTCCTCGCCGCGCAAGCGAATCTCGCAATGATGACGGGAGATGCGCTGGTCCCACGGCACCGACCAGACGCCCGCGTCGCGACCAAGTTTCGTCGGCACACCGTCGACCAGCGCTCGCCGCCAACGTTGATCAGGTCGCGGGCCTTGAGCGATCAGGTCGGGCATGGAATGAAATGGGGAAGTGCGAATGGGGAATGGGAAATAGGTTTGCCGCGCAATCGATCTAAGGACACTGACGGTGTCTTATCTCAGGAACAAGATTTAGGACTCGAATTGTCTTCATTCCCCATTCCGACTTCCCCGTTATTCCTCTTCTTTTCTTGCCATCGTCAACGTCGGAAGTGCGCCGCCTGCGGAGGCCGCCGGAGTCGCAGGGCCTGGGGAATTGCGCGGGCTCGATACGCCGACGGAGTTGGACGCGCCGCTCATGCTGGGAACTCCGAGCCCGGCTGAGCGTGGCAAGAGCGTGGCGAATTTCCAGCGAGGAGCCTCGTTGAGCACGATCATCACAAAACCCCACAGCGCCGTGATGACCAGGACCACAATCCCCAACGCCGTGACGCCGTAACGCCAAAGCTTCTCGCCGAGTTGTTGCGCGGGCCTCAAAGCCGCTTCGTACCGTTCTTGCACGACGACGACCCAGCCGGTGCCGCCCGACTCCGCGGGTCGCCCATCGACGACGACCGGTTGCATCGCGGCGATCCAGCGCCCTTCGTAATCACCGCCAAGAGGATCGTGGTAGTTCAGTTCGTGAGCCCCGCGCGACTTGCTTTTCGGAGCATGAACGGCGGCGTCCGTGAGACTTTTGAGTCGGCGAATGCCGGAGTTGTCGAAGTAATAGGCAGGAAACGCATCATCTGGCTTCTTGGCGGCGGCGAGCTTCGCAAGCTGCGGATGCTCGAGTACGGCCCCGCTGCGATTGTCGGAGTCGGGTTTGGCATCGACCAATGCCGCGATCAGCGTATCGGCCTCGGCGTCGTCGCTGCGTAGCTCCGCGAACTGCCCAAGTGCGACGGTGACGCTCAATACGCCGACGACCGACTTCGGCGAATCGGCCGATTGCGGCACGCTCCACACCGGCACGGAAAACGCCACTTTGCGATCTTGCGTCGCCGTGCTAACGAACACATTCGATAGGTGAGCGGCTTCGATCGGTTTGATGTTCGGAGTACCTTCCGGAAGCCCTCCTTTGCCGTTGAAGTAATCGCGATAGGCGTAGTTCTTGCCGACTGTTTTCGCTTCATAAGGGACCCGCGCAAGCTGATTGCCGCGGGCGTCCATCATCGTCCAGCTGGCTCCCTTCACTTCGGGATTCCGAGCCGCGGCTTGCTCGATCCAAGTTTGCAGCTTGCGCTGCTCTTCGGCCGACGGAAGTTGGCCGGCCGTGGAAATCCGTTGCAAGTCTTCGCGCAAGTCGCGATCGGTCGCTTCTTGTTCCAACGTCTGCCAGCGTCGATCGATCTCGCCCGCCACGGCTTCAGCCACAAATTGCGCGGCGAAAAGATTCGTTTCGACGGCCCGATTGGTCAGAGCCTCGTCCGACTCTTTCACGCTGGTGCGGTAAACGCTCCAGGCGAACCAACTTAATACCGCCAAGAGCACCGCCGGGCCAAGCGCGCCGAGCACCAAGAGCGGGCGTCGGGCACGCCGCTGATTGCGCGTCTCCAGCGCATCAAGCACCGCCTGCGGGTTCGGAAACCGCCGATTCGGGTTCGGCTGCAAGCACTTGGTGATGATGTCGGCCAAGTCGCGGTCAACGCCCGGCACGTTGCGATGCCGAGTCGGCGGCGGCGAGGCCTGCAGATACTTCCGGTAGGCCGTAAGCTTCGCCGGCAGATCGGGAGCCCGCTCGAACATCGTGAGCGTATCGGGCGAACGATGCGGAGGCTCGCCGCAGAGCATGCAGTAGAAAAGCGCACCCAGCGCATAGACGTCCCAGCGCGCGTCGGGCACGGCCCCGAGGTCGGCTTGCTCGGGAGCCATGTAAAAGAGCGTACCCAGCGCGGGGGTCTGTTCGTGCGAAAGCCGCGACTGCCCGAAGTCGGCCAAGCGTGGTCGGCCGTCCTGGTCGAGAAGGATGTTGGCCGGCTTGAGGTCGCAGTGCAGCACGCCTTTGTCATGCGCGTGAATGAGGCCGATCGTGACGTCGCGAAAGAGCGAAACGGCTTCCGCGGGCGGAATCGGTCCGGTTTGAATCCGGTCGGCCAGCGAACCGTTTTCCAAGTACTCCATTACGAAGTACGGCGGATTGGCTTCCCAGCCGACGTCGATCAGTTGCACCACGTATCGATCGGCGAACAAAAACGCCAGCTTCTCGACTTCGCGCGAAAGCAGCGACCAATCGACGCCGCCGCGATGGATGTAGAACTTGATGGCCGTGCGGCGGCTGGTGTTGCGATCGACGGCGACCCACACCTCGCCGTAGGCGCCGGCGCCGAGAAAGCGCTCAAACTCGTAGCCCGGCACTTCCGTCGGAGGGCGGAGCCGTTCGGAACTCTGCCGCCGCGCGCGGAGCAGGTCGTCGGCGTTCTGCGAAATCGTCTTGTCGTACGACACGCGCGTCTCTCGTGCCCGGCCGCCGACGCTCGATGTCGGCGAAGTGAAACCCCGCCCATACTATATCAGTTGGCGAAGCCGAAGGGCCATTGCCGGCTTGATGCAATTCTCGGGGGATCAACTATCATTCGCCCCGGCGCATGAAAAAGCGGGGTCTCGCAAGACCCCGCTTTCATCGGTCTCAGGTTACTGAGCAATCGCACAGGCTTATGACTTAATCGTCCGAAGCGAAGCCGCGCGGATCGAAGGCGTGAGCGGCCGCGGAAGTTCGGCCGGATGCCGGCTGACTTCCACTTCTTCAATGTCCACGGCGCCGTCGGCCGGCTCAAGTTGCACGGCCTCGCTCGTCGGGAACAAGACCTGCAACGCCGAGGCGTTGGCATTCGACGTCGCGGCGGCTACGTTCGTGGGCTCTTCCGCTTTAGCCATGGTTTCCGGCTTGGCAATTACCACGGCCGTCGTTTGATCGACCTTGTCATTGCCCTCGACGCCCACGGCCGTTTTCACTTCCCCGGTCGGTTCGTCCGTCGGCGTCACTTCGATCGGTTGCAAGTCAACCGCTTCCGTGGCTTCGTACAACTCGGTTTCAAACACGGCCGCACTCTTCGCCACAAGCCCCGTCTCTTGCCATTCCTTCCAGTTGCCCACTTCCTCGCCTTGCACGTAGTCGCCGGTGAGTTCCTTCATGCCGTTGGAATACCACCAGGTCCAGGTGCCGTCTTGCTTCCCGTGGACGTATGAGCCTTCGATGGCCTTCGTTCCGTTTTCGTGCCACCACGTAAACTTGCCTTCCGGCACATCGTCTACGTACGAACCTTCGAGCACTTTCAATCCGTCGAGATTCCAAGCGACGAACCGGCCATGCCGTTGGTCGTAGCCTTCGGTGCCGACGACTTCCACTTCCGAAGTGCCGTTCCACCAGTCGTCGTGCGTTTCAACGAACTGTTTAGCGAACAGCGTTTCGCACTCCGAGCGTACTTCGCCGGAGCCGTAATACTCACGCTTCAGGCCATGACGGTAACCGTGTACGAATTTCTCTTGCTTCACGACCCGTTCTTCGACGTCGTACTCGACGGCCGCACCGTCGAATTCGCCGGCCCGATATTCGATCTCGCGGAACTTCTTTCCGTTGGGATGCCAGGCGAGCGACTTGCCGTGGCGCACGCCCTGGTCGAGTTCGACGGCGCTGACTTGCCGCTTCTTAGCGTCGAGCACGACCCAAGTGCCGTGCAGCCGGCCGTTGTCGAACTCGGCGACCGAGCTAAACGGCGCTTCAAAGCCAAGTTCCAAAGCCGCGGCGTAGGCTTCGCGCGTTTCGGCGTCGTCGTACAGCCGGACCCAGCGGCCGTGTTGTGCGCCGTTGCGGAATTCGCCTTGGCCCATCAACGTGCCGGCTTCCGACCACTTGGTCCACGGCCCGTGATTGAAGTAATTGCCGTCGGCGTCTTGCGTCACATGACGCTCGATCTTCACGAGCCGGTTCGGATAGCGCTCGACGACCCGTTCGACCGGCCCGGCCGCCGAATCGGCGAGCTTGCTTGCCAGCGGGGCCGACTCCAAGGCCGACACCTTCGGCTCGTCCGCGCTCGGCGGCAGCGGCAGAGGCAACGGTTGCGGTTCGTCGGCCGAGAGCAAGTTCGCGCCGCTCCAGCTCACGAGCATTCCGAGAGCAAAGCCGCACGAACGACGGGTCTCACGCTTCCACATCGCAACTCTCCCCAAAGCGCGTCATCGATTCTGCTGCCGCTCGGTATCTCCGGTTCAAACGCTAGAACGGGAGTGCGCGGCATATCCAGCACATGTCTTCGACACGCTACCGGCGGCACATACAGAATTTGGCGACCGATGGGTAAGGTTTGCCCAGCTTCTCAAATCCTCTCCGAGATGCCGGCGTCGCTTGCGTATTTCAATAGCCCCTGGTGAATGCCTGGGGCACCGCGAGCATGCACTCGCTATTGAGATTGAAGCTGTTGAAAAACGTGCTGTTTCGACTTATTCCGGCGCCCTGACCGCAACGACCTTGTACCAATCCTTGTAGATCCCTTCACTGCGCGATCCTTCGCGAATCACGCAGGCCCGAATCGTTTCGCGGGCCTTTGGCACCGCTTTGTGTCCGTAGGGCGCAGGAATTCGCGGAGCCGTCCGTTTGCGCTGAAAGCACTCCACAAAGAAGGCGTCGCCTGCCTGCACGCCGTCACCCTTCTCAACGCGGTCGACGACGATCTTCACCACGTAGTTGTGCTGCTCTCGCGTGTCTTGCGTGAACACGGCCTCGACCTCGCCGACGACGATGTGCGTCGCATCCTCTTCCGTCTCCGGCGGCCGCTCGGCCAGCGCAGGTGCCGCCATCAAACAAACGACGCCACAGACAACCAATCGAAAGCCCCGCATGGTGAAGTCTCCTAGCCTTTCAAATATCGCTTCAACTATGGTTTCAATCCGGCGCTTATCGCTTCCTCATACGTCGGTGCCGCGTACTCGCCGACGTTCTCATACCCCGGCCACGGACCGCCGTCGGTTTGCTGCAGCTTGCGAACGATGCCCGGGCCATAGCCGAGCCGCTCGATCTTCAAACCTTCGAGCTTGTCCTCCATCCGCACTGCAAGCTTGGAATCGTAAACCGCACAGTCGACGATCCGCACCTTCGCGCCGCCGCGCGAGCCGGGGCCACGCAAGCGGAAGCAAACTTCATTATCGCGAAACACGCAATTCTCAATGGTCGCGTCGACGTTCTCTTTTAAGTTCAGCGCCGCCAACATCCCCACCTGCCCCGGCTGGTTCCAACCGTGAAACAGGCAGTTGCGAAACGTAATCCGGCACCGCGGACCGGTCGCCGGAGTTTTCGAATCAAACGCATTCTCGCCCGGACGTTCCCCTTGCTTGAACCCCGCCGCATCCGCCGGCAACGGGCCGGTCCAGAGCGTGCAATTCTCAACGACCACTTCATCCCAAGGGTCGCGCGCCGGGTCGAACTGCAAACAATCGCCCGACACGTAGTAGATCTCGCAATCGCGCACGGTCAGCTTCTGCGGCCGGCCGGTGATGCCGTGCGCGTCGTGCTGATCGGCGAACGTCTGACTGAGCAAGTGATGAATCTTACATCGCTCAATCAGCACGTTGCGCGCGAAGACGCCAGATCGGAAGA
>JAFLCO010000301.1 GCA_017303535.1 Planctomycetota bacterium | reverse complement strand
CTTCGTCCTCCGGCAAAACATCGGCAACCGTCGCTCGCGCGATCACTTCGACCTGCCGGCGTGCGGCTTCGTAAGCTGCGGCAAATTCGGGCCGCCGGCCGTCGCCGATCCAGAGTATTGCGGGAGGTTTCGTCTCATGCATGTCGGTTTTGGTATCGCACCGCGGCCAGGATGTAAAGTCGTCTCTGCCGGCACGGAACCAATCGCCACAAGTCGATCTTGACCCAAAGCGAGCCAATCGCCACACTCCCGGCCAATTCCTGACGAGTCGCGCTTTCGTGGCGAAGATCGCGTCGGAACCCCGCACAAAAAGAGCCGTGCGACGGATCGAACGGCTCCGCACCACAGGCAGCAGAGGCCTGGCGCCATGGACGGCGTCTCTCGACAACCCGCCGCGGTCAGTCTTCGGACATTGCTCTCCGACGCCGAAATCGTCGGCGCGGACGATATCGTCGTGCGTCATTGCTCCAGCGACTCCCGGGCCACGCGAGACGGTGACCTTTTCGCGGCGCTCTACGGTCGCAATACCGACGGTCACGCGTTCGCGGCCGAAGCCGTCAACATGGGAGCTTCGGCCGTGCTGGCCTCGCGACCTTTGCCGGGCTGCAAAGTGCCGGTCTGCTATGTGCCCGAAACTCGCCAAGCCTACGGCCGTATTTGCCAAGCTTTGGCAGGCGATCCGGCTCGCAAACTGAAAACCATCGGCGTCGTCGGCGCCTTCGGCAAGACGACGACCGCCTATCTCGCCGCATCGGCGCTTAATGCCGGATCGCGCTCTCCCGGCTTGCTCACATCGCTCGGCTATTGCGACGGCACCGAAATCTCCGACGCCCGCTGGACGACGCCTCCCGCACACGTTGCGGCGGCCTGGCTCGCGCGCATGGTGGAAAACGGCCGCACGCATGCGGTCGTCGAAGTTTCCGGCCGGGGCTTGATCGATCATCGTTTGGCCGGCGTCGAGTTCGATTGCTTGTGCGTCACGAATCTTCCGGCCGAAGAAGCCACCGCCCAAAATCGCAAATCGTGTCGTTCTTCGAAGCTGCGAATTCTCGATCAACTCGCGCCCGAAGGGGTGCTCATCGTCAGTGCCGACGATCCGGCTTCGCTCGAACTGGCCGATGAACACGGCGGCCCGGTGCTGACGATCGGCATCGATGCGCCCGCCGAAATCTCGGCGACGATTCTCGAACGCCATCGCTCGGAGCAAACGCTGCTGATGTCGTTCGGTCGTGAAGTGATTCCGCTCCGCACGCCGTTGCTCGGCCGACACAACGTCCACAACCTGCTGTTGGCCGCCGCCGTCGGCTCGGTCTACGGCCTCGCGCCGACCGCTACCGTGCGGGGGCTCGAAGAAGTACGCGAATTGCCCGGCCGACTCGAGCGCGTCGAGTGCGGCCAGCCGTTCGGCGTGTTCGTCGATGAAGGTCTTTATCCCCGGTCACTCGCCGCCTGCCTCGAGACATTGCGGGCAGCCGCACAAGGCCGGCTACTTTGCGTGGTCAGCAGTTCGCCGCGCCACGACCGTGTCGCACGCACGCGGCTCGCGCACTGCGTTCGCGATTGGTGCGACGGCGCCGTGATCACGTCGAGCCCTGCCGCAGCCGATGCTACAGCTCTCGACGACTTGGCTGCGGGCCTGCAAGGCATTGGGCAGTGCAGTGTCGTGGCCGATCGGGCCGATGCCGTACGCCGCGCCTTGCGTGAAGCCCTCCCCGGCGATTGCGTGCTCATCGCCGGTCATGGCTGCCGCGAGTACAGCTTGGAAGATCGCGAACAGGATTATTGGGACGATCGTCAGGTCGCCCGCGAGGTTTTGTACTCGCTCCAACAAGAAACAACCAATTCGGCGACATCGACGACTCGTCGTGCCGCCTAAGTGCAGCGAACGAATGAGAGGAACTGAAAACTCAATCGCCGCCCCGTAGCGCGGCACATAAAACATTTGGTGAAGTCCGTTGTTAGACGGTTATGGTTTGCGGGAATCAGGCCGTCGCCCTCCCTCCTGGGTTTGGAGCTTAAGCCTGCCGTTGCGATCTCTGGGTCGGTCGTAGCGGCAGGTGCTTCACAACGGACTTCACATACTGCCCGTCGGGGCGATCGCAAGATCGCCCCGACGGCAGGGACCACCGCCGGCCCGACGTCGCCCCAGTCTGCGACGTCGGGCCGTGTCGTTTGATGATTGGTAGACGAGCGCTTGAGATTTGGGTGGCTGGGTCTGGAGCCGAAGGCGAAGCCCCAGCCACCCCATGTTCGACGTGGCCGTTGCGTGAAACTTGCGTAATTTGCGAGGTTCGGGGGCTGCGGGGTTGTTCGTTTTCGTCGCACACCTTATAGAAGTAATCTCGCGCGGCCGAATGATTGTCGAAGGTCGCAACCTTCGATATTCGCCCACCGCAGACTACGCACCGTACGACACGAGTTATGGCATTCGATACCGGTATTGAGAAATGCGTTCGGCGGCAAGTGCCGCTGGCCCCGTACACGTGGTTTCGCCTCGGCGGCCCCGCCGAATACTTTGCGGAGCCCGCGACTCAAGACGAGTTGCAAACCATCGTTCGCCGGGCCAAGAGCGAAGGCCTAGGCGTGCGTATGCTCGGCGGCGGCTCGAATGTTCTCGTCGGTGAAGCCGGCGTTAAAGGTGTCGTGATTCATCTTTCGGCGCCGGTCTTTTCAGAGATCGCCGTCGACGGCAAGTCGCTCGTCGCAGGGGCCGGAGCCAAGCTAGGTCACGCCGTCGATAAGGCCGTAGCGGCCGGGCTGGCCGGGCTTGAATCGCTGGTCGGCATTCCCGGCACGGTCGGCGGCGCGCTCCGTGGCAACGCCGGAAGCCGCAGCGGCGACATCGGTCAATGGACCGCGCAGGCCGTGGTCATGAATAACGACGGCGAGATTATCGCACGCCGTCGGGAAGAGCTCGTCTTCAGCTACCGTGAAAGCAGCCTCGACGAACTGGTGATCCTTTCGGCGAAGTTCGAGTTGGAACAAGACGATCCGGCCGATCTCACGAAGCGGATGCAGCAGCAGTGGATCGTGAAGAAGGCCAAGACGCCGCTGGGGCACCAAGCAACGGGCGTCATCTTTCGCAATCCGCGCGGCATGAGCGCCGGCGACCTGATTGAGAATGCCGGGCTGAAGGGAGCTCGCGTTGGTGGGGCCGAGGTTTCTGATCGCCACGCCAACTTCATCGTGGCCGACGAGAAAGCCACGTCGCAGGACATCATTCGGTTGATCGAACACATTCGCGGCCGTGTTCAGGAGCGACTCGGCGTCGAATTGGAAACGGAGTTGAAGATTTGGTGACCTCGGCTTGAGCCGCGCGGCGTCGAACGGATTCGGCCGACCGCAAGTCAGTGGACGATCAATCAGAACTGCGTCGCACGGAGGCGACCATGGCGAAGGTTTCCAAATCACCCACACCCGGCGTTCCAGTGCTGGGACCGATCTTCGGGCTGTTGCTCGGTCCGCGGGTGCGCCCGCTCTTGGGCATTGCGATCGTCGTCGTCGGCGGGGCATATTGGGCCTGGTCGAACGTGCGCGACCAAGTGCTCGCCGAAGCTCAGTATCAAATCGGACTCGAGCAAGTTGTCGTCACCGCACGGCCTGAATGGATCAAGGCCGACGTTCGCGTCGAGGCCTTGCGCAACGCCAGTCTCGATTTGCCGCTCAACGTACTCGACGATCAACTCGCGGAGCGCGTCGCCAAGGCGTTTGAGTTTCATCCGTGGGTCGCCGAAGTGCGGCAAGTGAAGAAATCGCTGCCGGCGCAGGTTGCCGTCGACGTGGTCTATCGAAAACCGGTCTGCATGGTCGAACTGCCCGATCGTTCCGGCTTGTATGCCGTCGATGCGGCGGCGTTTTTGCTGCCGAGTCAAGACTTTTTGAGCGAACCCAAGAAGGCCGCGGCCTACCCGCGATTGGCGGGTATCACGAGCATGAACGTCGGACGGGTCGGCGTCCGTTGGCCCGATCCGCTCGTGCAAACCGGCGTGCTCGTAGCGGCCGCGTTAGAAGAGGTCTGGCCGAAGCTGAACTTAGCGAGAATCACGCCGGCCGAGGTCGAGGTAGGCCAGTCGGTGCCGCAATTCGAACTCACGACGCGCGGCGGAACACAGATTCTCTGGGGCTCCGCACCAACGACGGAGCTCGCCGGCGAATCACGGGCAGCCGACAAGATCGCGGCGCTGCTCGGCTATGCCCGCGACCACGGCTCGCTCGAAGGCCGCAACGGGCCGCAGCGAATCGATGTGCGCACGCGCGAGATTACGGTACTGGCGGCCAAGCCTAAGAACGCCACGGCCGCGAAGAAGCCGCCGGAAAAGCGGAAGTAAGGGGACACGTCGGGTGCCACTGGCGGCTCGTCCACCAGAGCATGAAAGACCTTTGTACGAGCACTGGTGGGCAAGCCACCAGTGGCACACTTAGGTCATTCCAACCGCTTGCCGTCGACGAACACCTTCTCCCACTGCTTCGGCCGAACGATGCCTGGCGCGGACGTTTCCAAAATGCTGCACCCCTTGAAGCCGACGGTGCTGGGGCCGCCGATTTTGGCTTGAGACTGGCCGTTGTCGCCGAGGAGGCAACCTTCAACGACGACTTGTGAGCTGCCGCCGATCGAAATACCGCAGCGGCCGTTACCGCGGAGCGTCAGGCCGCCGAGCGTGGCGTCGAGCACGCCGTCATGAACGTTGACGCCGTCGCGCTGGTAGCCCTGCACGACGAGGTCGACGATTCGGACGTCGTGCACATGCTCGAGCGTGATGCCCACGGGCAGCTTGGCATAAGAAAGTCGGTAGTGCAGCGGGAGCTTGCCGAACGCGCACTGAAAAAACGCGTAGCCGTCGTGCTCGCACCACTGGCCTTCGGCGAGTTTCGGAAGCCGTACGGCTCCCGGCGTAAGCTTCACTTCGACGACCGGCTTGCCGTCGGGCTGAAAGAGCCGCAAGTTGCCGCCGCCGTCGGGCTTGAACCGATAAAGGTCGCTGCCCATCGCGGTCCAGGCGTCGTCCGGAATCGGGGCGGAACCGTCGAGCACGGCGCCGTTGCCTGCGATCACAAACGGCAGCGCGACGAACCCGGAGTTGTTGCCGCCGGAAAGACTTACGACCTCGCGATACGGCACGCCGGTATTGGCGACGTTGATGTGATCGCCAGGGCCGGCCACCTGCATGGCCCGCGCCAGCGAACGAACCGGACCACCGACGTCGGACGACGTCGGGTAACGTCCGTTCTGATTGTCGTCGCCGAGCGTGTTACTGACGAAGATCTCGCGAGCCGCGGCTTCGTACGCCGTCGCAATGCAAAATGCGAGAAAGATAGACGCTGAGAGCGGTCGCGAGGTCGTAGTCATCGTGGTCGGCTCAAGGTGGGGATGCTTCTCTATAGTAACATGCGGACCGGAGTGGTGCGGAAACGGAACGGAAACGCCGGAATCAACGCGATTTTTGGCCGCGAATCCTACTCAGCGGCGGTCAACGATTGATCTTGCCTCGTCGGGCCCAGGCCGCTTGAATGTTCCCCGCAACGGCAGGGTCGGAGTTCGGTAATATCGCCGCTTCTCCGCGAGTACGCATGTTTCGGAGAAGAACGACCGATGAACAATCGATTTTCACAGTTGACCACCGGCCTCACGATCTTCGCGGCGATCGCGCTCTCGACCAGCGTCGCGTCGGCCGTGTTTTTCCCGCTCGGTCCGTCGAAAGACGACTGGGGGATGAAGTACGACGTGCAATTGACCGCCGCCGGCGCGCAGCATGTGAACGTCGTCTTCAAGCTTACTAACGAAGGACGGCTCAAGCCGATTCACTCGTTTACGCTCGTCGCGCTGCGTCAGGTTTCACCCGGCACCTACGCCTACGATGCCAAGCTGCCGATCGAACTCAAGACCACGGCCGACGGTAGCAGGGTCGGGCAGGTGCAAATTCGTCGTGAGCTTCTCGATAAGGCCATGATTCGCGTGCTGACGTTCTCCGTCGACGGTAAGCGCCAAACGTCCGGAGCAGCCCTCTACAACCTGCCGCTCAATAAGTTCATGAACCAGCTCGCACCGGCAACTCTCGCCGCGCCTCCTGCCACGAGCAGCGTCAAGTAGCCGTCGAACAACGAAGCGACGACACCAGGTCAAGACGACGACGGTTCTCCGACGACCAGTTCACTTAGCGGCGATCGAGCGCATCAGCCACGCTATTGGCGGCGGCCACGTTCGTCACGGGCACCTCCACAGCAGGCTTCGTGACGGCGATCGGAATCGTGACCGCCGGTTTCGCGACGATCGGCGCATTGCCGAGAATCTTGACCGGCGTCGATTGTTTCGCGACCGCCGGTTCGACGATGATCGGGAAGTTCGAACCGGCGATGAGCGGCGGCAGGCCTGGAATCTGCGGCACTTTCGGCGTGCCGCCGAAGACCGGACCGCCGAAGTTACCGCCATTGAATCCGCCGCCCCCTTGAGTATTGCACTGACCGGCCTCGCCACGCCCTGCGCCGCATACGCCGAAGGTCACTACGGCGGCCAAGGTCAATTTGCAACCAACGCTGAAAAACTTGCGAGTCACTAGATGTTCTCCTAAAACGGGGCCAAGGTTTCGAATCGCACCCGGGCCTGTAACATTTCGTAGCGCAGCAGCGCTCGACCTGTTACATCCGTCGTTAGAACACCTTGCTATCGCCGCCGAGGTCCGCCCGTGCGCATGATTGATATCTTCCGCGAAACGACTCGGCACTTCTTGGGGCCGGTCTTGCCTCTTCTGGACGATCCAACTGTCTCGGAAATCCTCATCAACGGGCCGGACGACATCTATTTCGAGCGTGCCGGGCGCCTGAACAAGGCCGATCTGAAGTTTCCCGACGCCGCGGCTTTGATGGCGGCGGCCCGCAATATCGGAGAGTACGTCAACCGGCAGATCGACGCCGACCATCACAGCATGGACGCCCGGCTCCCCGACGGCAGCCGCGTGCATGTGATCATCCCGCCCAGCTCGCGGGTCGGCTGCTGCATTTCGATTCGGAAGTTTCAAAAGTCGACGTTCAACCTCGACTCCCTCGTTCAGAAGGGGAGCATGAGTCCACAGGCGGCCGAGTTCCTGCGATTGTGCGTGATTCTGCACAAGAACATGGTCATCGCCGGCGGCACGGGAACCGGCAAAACGTCGATGTTGAACGCTCTTTCAACGTCGATTCCCGAACACGAGCGAATCATCGTCATCGAAGACAGTTCGGAACTGCAGCTCAACCAGCCGCATACCGTTTACCTTGAAGCCCAGCCGCCGCGGCCCGACGGGCGCGGGCAGGTGACCATCCGCGACCTGTTCGTCGATTCGCTGCGGATGCGGCCCGACCGAATCGTCGTCGGTGAAGTACGCCGCGGCGAGGCACTGGATCTGATCCAGTCGATGCTTTCGGGCCACGCAGGGTCGCTGAGTACGGTCCACGCGAACACCCCGCGCGACGCGGCCGTGCGGCTGGAGACTCTCTGCTTAATGAGCGACGTCGGCCTGCCGGTGCACGTCGCCCGTACTCAGGTGGCTTCGGCGTTGAACTTGGTCGTTAATATTGCCCGCTTGGGCGACGGCAGCCGGCGCGTGCAGGCAATCAGCGAAATGCTCGGGCTCGACGACAAGGGCCAGTACGCTTTCCGCGATATTTTCCGGTTTTACGCGCTTGGGCGTGATGCCG
>JAFLCO010000300.1 GCA_017303535.1 Planctomycetota bacterium | reverse complement strand
GCCGCGTTGCTCGGCGAAGGAGGCCGGTGGGCCCAAACGTTGCGAGTCGCCGACGTCGGCGATCGTCGCCGCGTGTTGCGCGAGGCCGTCGTGCTGGCCCACGACCTGCTGGCGGAGGAAACCGAACTATGATCATTCGCGACCTGTTCATCGACGGCTTCGGCGTTTGGAACGACGTCACGCTTAACGAGCTCGACGGCGGGCTCACGCTTCTGTACGGCGAGAACGAAACCGGTAAGACGACGCTGCTCGAATTCATGCGCAGCGTGCTTTACGGCTTCAGCGACGAGCGGCGCGCGAAATACCTCCCGCCCGTTCACGGCGGTATGGGAGGCGGCATGTTGGCCGTCGAAGCGGCGGCCGGCAAGTTTAAGATTCGCCGGCGAACGGAAGGGGACCCGACTTATGGTCGGCTCGACCTGACGAACCTCCAAGGCACGGCGCAAGACTCGCGCCTGCTGAAAAAGATCATCGCCGATCTCGACGAACAAACGTTCCAAAACGTCTTCGCGCTCGGCCTCGGCGAAATTCAAGAACTTAGCTCGCTGAGCGGCGCGGGCGCGGCCGAATACTTGTACGACTTGGCCGTCGGCTCCGGCGGCGTTTCGCTCACCGAAGTCCATCGCGAACTCGAAAACTCCCGCAATCGCCTCTTCTCCAGCGAGCGCAACAGCACGGTCGGACAATTGCTCGACCGCCGCTCGAAGCTGAAGTCGGAAATCGAACATTTGCGCCAGCATGGGCGCGGCTACGCGCTTCTGGCCGACGAACGCCAGCGGCTGGCCGGCGACGTCGAACGGTGCGAAGTCGAGTCGGACGAACTCCGTCGCAACGCCGAACTCTTGGAAACGGCCGTCGCCGTCCACGAGCGGTGGCATCGCCGCATCGACGTCGAAGCGCAACTCGGCAAGCTCGCCGACCTGCAACCGATCGCCGACGACGTTTGGCAGAAGTTGGCCCAACTCAAGGCCCGCTACAACGAACAACGCCCGCAAATCGAACGTCTCAAGAAAGAGCGCGCCGAAGCCCGCAAACAAGCCGCCGCGGTGCGCGTCAACACGGTCGTGTGGCAACAAGGCCCGCGCATCGAAGTGCTCGCCGCGCAGGAAAGCTGGATCGAGTCGCTCGAAAACGAAATCCGCCGTCTGGAACAAGAAGGCTCGCAGAAGTCGGCCACGGTGGGCGGCTTGGGCGGCCTCGGCAGCTCGCAAGGGGGCCAGCGCCGCGAATCGCTCTCGTCCGAATGGGTCAAGCTCGGGCTCACGCCGGCCTCGGCCGAAAAGCTCGGCGACCGCAAAGCCGTCTTGTCATTACAACGCGCCTTCCGCGAACACGCGGCCGCCGAAAAGCGGCTCGCCAACGCCACGGACATCGAAGCCCGACGTCGCGAGATCGCCGACGCCGCGGCCGCCGAAGAGGCCAAGGTCGTCACGGTCGTGCGCCGCGAGAGCCACGGCTCATCGCTTGATGAGAAGTCGCAACTCGTCGGCAACCTCCGCAAGCGCGTGCAGCTCGATCAGAAGATCGATCAACTTACCGGCCATCGCGACGAGGCCCAGCGGCACCTGCGCGAAAAGCTCGCGCTCAACACCGTACCGGCCGACATCATTTTCAACCCGGGCGTGTTCGTCACGGTCGGCATGTGCGGCTTCCTCTCGGGCATCTTCCTGCCCGACAGCGTCGTGGGGGACGGCGTGTTGCGAACCTTCCTGACGATCGCCGGCGGCGCCATGGCGCTCTTCGCCGGGGCGTTCAAGATCATGCGCGACACGTCCAACAATGAACAGCTCGATCAGCTTCGTCGGCAAGCTCGCACGATCGAAGCCCAACTTCATGAACTCAACTCCGAACGCGAACAACTCGACGCGCTGATTCCGCCCGGCGGCGGCCCGATGCTGGCCCGTCTGCAAACGGCCGAGCGCGAACTGGCGCAACATGAGGAAACCACGGCGAGCGAACAGGTCGTCGCCTCGCCGCGGCGGTCGGTCGTTCGCGAAGACCTGGAAGAAGTTCGCGTGGAACTGCGCGTGGCCCAAGAAGAAGCGGCCAAGACGCATAAGCAACTGCGGCAACAAATGGAACGCTTCGGCCTGCCGGAGCGCATGACCTGGTCGCAAATCCGCACCGCCGCCAAGACCAGGGCTCGCCATGAGCTGAAAAAGCGCAAGGAAGAACGCCGCCAGAAGTACCTAGCTCAGCGTCGCAGCGAGTTGGCGCTGGTGGCCGATCGCATCGCGCAGCTGTTTGTGGAAGCTCAGATCGAGCCGCAGGGAGAACGCCTCGTCGATCACCTGCATCACCTGATCGGCGAATGGAAGCGCAACGAAGACCTGCTCGAACGCCGCAAGAACTTGCGGCAGGAATACAAGATCGTCGACCGCCGGCTGAAGGCGGCGCGTCGCGACGTCAGCACGATCGTCCGCCGCCGCAAGGCGTTGCTACGGTCGCAAGGCGTGACGCACGAAAGCGAGCTGCAAGCCCGTCGCGAACAACTCCAGCGGCGTGCCGTGCTGCAGAACGAGTTCGAAGCGTTGTCGCGCGAAATCCTCGCGGCCTTAGGCGCGAAGGGACAAGAAGACGATCTCCGCTCGCGCTACGAGCAGTACACGTTGCCCCAGTTGGAACAGCGCTGGACGGAGCTATGCGATCGGTTGGCGGCGCTCGAAAAACGGCTGCGCGAACTGTACGAAGAGCAGGGGCGCTTGCAGCAAAAGCTCGACGCCATCTCCGCCGATCGGTCGCTGCCGAAGAAGATTTACGAACTCAAGAACGTCGAGCGGCAGATCGAAGAGACGCTCGAAAAGTGGGAGCACCTCACGGTCGCCCAGCGGTTGCTCGAAGCCGTGCGGAAGAAATACGAGGCCGAGCGGCAACCGGAAACGTTGCGCGAGGCGTCGCGGTATTTCGATCGGCTGACCGAAGGGAAGTACAAGCGCGTCTGGACGCCGCTCGAAGCCGGCGTGTTGTTCGTTGACACGGCCCCGCACGACGGCAAACCGGGCGAGACGCTGAAGGTGGAAGTCTTAAGCCGCGGAACACGCGAACAGCTCTTCCTCGCGCTACGGCTCGCGTTGGTCGATCTCTACGCCCGTCGCGGCAAGGTCATGCCGCTGGTGCTCGACGACGTGCTCGTCAACTTCGACACGCGCCGCACGCGACTGGCCGCTGAGTTGCTTTGCGACTTCGCCAACGACCACAAGCAGGTGCTGCTGTTTACCTGCCATGAGCACATCTACCGGCTGTTCCGCACGCTGCGGAGCGACGTCCGATTGCTCCCCGGCCAATTCATCGACGAAGAGCCGGAAGGTCCGGTCCGCGTGGTGGAGAAGGTCGTCGAGAAGGAAAAGATCGTCGAGAAGGTGGTGAAGGTGAAGGAGCCGGTGTACCTGCCGGCCCCGGCCGCCGAACTGCCGCCGTCGTATCCGCTGCCGAGCTTCGACGGGGCCGGCGTGTTCCACATGCCGCCGCCGCCGGTCGCCGTCGTTGCGCCGGTCGTTGTGGAGCCGGAATACGAAGACGTCGTGGAAGAGGTCGTCGTCGAACCGACCGCGCGGACGATCGTGCAAACCCGTCGGCTCGGCTATCCGGTCGTCCCGATGTGGACCCCCGACGCGCCATTCGCCGGCGCCGAGTGGCAAGACACGGTGACGGAAAGCGACGCCGCTTCGGGTGGGAAGCACTAACAGGAATGGGGAGTGATGAGTGGGGAGTGGGGAACTCGCAAGCGTTGGTCGTCGCTTAGACGTATACTAGCTTTTCATTCCCCACTCCGCACTCCGCACTCCCCACTTCCTCATGCGTCTCTACATCATTCGCCACGCCTGGGCCGAAGAGCCAGGGCCGCAATGGGCTGACGACTCGCAGCGGCCGCTCACCACGGACGGTCGCAAGCGGTTTCGCAAAGTCGTCGAAGCCCTGGCCGAGCGTGGGTTCGCGCCGCAAGTGATCGCCACGAGTCCGTATGTGCGGGCTCGCGAGACGGCCGACATCATCGTGCGACATCTCGGTCGCCACGAGCCGCAACTCGAAACGGTCGATGCCTTGCGCTGCGGCTCCGATCTCGCCGCCGCCTTGCAATGGTCGGCCGGTCGCACGGAAGACGAAGTCGCCTGGGTCGGCCACATGCCTGACGTCGCCGAGATGACGGCGGCCCTCATCGGCGATCGGCGCACCGGCATCGACTTCAGCAAAGGAGCCGTGGCTGCGATCGACTTTGGCGGCCGACCCGCCGTAGCCGCCGGAGTGCTGCGATGGTTCGTCACGGCGAAGGTGTTGGGGGTCTGAGGCGAGCGTCGCAACGTAAGTGCGACGTGCCTCTCAGGCGGAATGACCAATCACCAAGCACCAAATTCCAAACAAAGAACAAATTCAAATGATCAAACCGCGCGGCAGCGCCGTTTGATCATTCGTCATTGGAATTTGTTTGATTATCGGTGCTTGTTCATTGGAATTTCGGCGGTGCCGCCGCCGCCCAGGCGGTTGTCCCTGCGCGAAGCCGTACCTAAGATGGCAGTACACCCCCTGCCGTCCTCTTGCCGCCGTTGCCATGCCTTTTGATCGCGCCGACGAAGACGAACTCTACCAGGAGCACATCCTCGACCATTACGAGGATCCGTTCCATCGCGGCAGTTGTCCGCATACGACGCACGCCCACGAAGACGACAATCCGCTCTGCGGCGACGTCGTGCGGATCGAACTCGACGTCGACGCGGCGGCCGACAAAATCCAAGACGCCTACTTCAACGGCGACGGCTGCTGCATCAGTCAGGCCTCGGCTTCGATGCTCGTCGAACATGTGACCGGCAAGAGCCTGGAGGAAGTGCGCAACTTCAAAGCGGAAGACATGCTCGCGCTGTTCGGCGCGAAGCTCACGCCTAATCGCCAAAAGTGTTGCCTGCTCTCCTGGCGCGTCCTGCAGCAGGCGATCTATTCGCCGACGGCGCAAGCTACGACGGCCGAACCGCTCGGGCCGCCGCGCACGCTCGAACAAGCCGACCGCGAAGATCACGGTTCGTAACCCGCACAGAAGCCCGACTCGTCAAGCTCGCTTAGAAAGTTCCCGGCCGTCATGGCGCTCGCTTCCTCGTCACTCACCACCGTCTCCGGCTTCGATCCCGAATCGATCCGCGGCGATTTTCCGATTCTGCAAACGCGTTTGCACGCGTCAGGCGACAACCCCGGCGTGCCGCTGGTCTATCTCGACAACGCCGCCACGACGCAGCGCCCCCGGCAAGTCATCCAATCGCTCGTCGATGTCTACGAAAAGCATTACGCCAACGTCCATCGCGGCATCCATTGGCTGAGCGACCAGAGCACGGATCTCTACGAAGAAGCCCGCGAGAAGGTCCGCACCTTCATCAATGCCCGCGAGCGCGAAGAGGTGATTTTTACGCACGGCACGACCGAGAGCATCAACTGCGTCGCCCGCAGTTGGGGCGACGCCAACGTCCGGGCCGGCGACGAAGTGCTGCTCAGCGAAATGGAGCACCACGCCAACCTCGTGCCGTGGTATCAGCTCGCCGAACGCACCGGCTGCAAGGTGCGGCACTTGCCGATCACCGACGACGGCCGGCTGGTCATGGACGCGCTGCCGCAAGTGCTCAGCGAGCGCACGCGGCTGGTCGGCATCACGGCCGTGTCGAACGTGCTCGGAACGATCAATCCGCTGCCGGAGATCATTCGCCAAGCCCACGCCGCCGGTGCGAAGGTGTTGGTCGACGCGGCCCAAAGCGTGCCGCACATGGCGACCGACGTGCAATCGCTCGACTGCGATTTTCTGGCCTTCAGCGGCCACAAAATGCTCGGGCCCTCCGGCGTCGGCATCTTGTACGGTAAGCGAGCGCTGCTCGAAGAGATGCCGCCGTTCTTGGGCGGCGGCAGCATGATTCGCCGCGTCCGGCTCGACGGCTTCGAGCCCGCCGATCTGCCGGCGAAATTCGAAGCCGGCACGCCGCCGATCGTCCCCGCCATCGGCCTGGGCGCGGCCATTGATTACATCAACCAAATCGGGCTCGACGCGATTCACGCGCACGAACTCTTGCTCACCCGTCGGGCCCACGATGTGCTCGAAGCTTTAGACGCCGGCGTTCGGTTCCTCGGCCCGAAGCCGGAAGAGAAGGCGGGCATCGTCAGTTTCACGCTGAAGAACGTGCACGCCCACGACGTCGCCCAATTGCTCGATCGGGCCGGCGTCGCCGTCCGCGCCGGCCATCACTGCACGATGCCGCTTCACAAACGACTCAGTTGCACGTCGAGTTCCCGCGCGAGCTTTTACTTTTACAACACGCTCGGCGAAGTCGAAACGTTCGGCCGCGCGCTGGGCGACGCCCTGCGGATCTTCAAGCGAAAGTAGACGCCGATGCCGCGTGCTGTTGGGAAGCTGCCGAAAGTGCGCCGAACCGCATTGTCGCTCGCTTGCGTTTTCGCGATCGTCTTTTCGACACGAATCGCTTCGGCCGGCTCGAGCGGCGAGAACGTGTTCCTCGTCGTCAACGAGCGCAGCTGGTCGTCGCTCTCGATCGCCAATCATTACATCAAGCTTCGCAACATTCCGCCGAGCAACGTGCTTTATCTCGACTGGCGGGAAGACAACGAACGGATCGACGCCGCGACCTGCCGCGAGAAGTTGTTTAAGCCGATCTTCACCGAGCTGCATCGCCGCGGCATCGCCGATCACGTCGATTGCATCGTCTACTCTTCGGACTTTCCGTGGCTCGTCGATTGCTCGGCCGATCCCGCGCCGGAGCCGAACCCGCCGGTGCTCGCGGCGCAAGCCTCGCTCACCGGCGTGACGTTCTTTCACGAATGGTTCGGCAAGGGGCAACCTGACTATCGCTTCTTCCACGCCAACGGCTATTACCGCCCTTACACAGGCACCACGCCGCCGGGCTCCCAAGGCTTTCGCTCTTGGTACGGCTGGAACGAAGAGGGCCGGCTGCTCGAAGCCGGCGGCATGAACTACATGCTCAGCACGATGCTCGGCGTCACCGCGGGACGGGGCAATTCGACGAGCGAAGTCATGGCCGCGCTCACGGCCGCCGCGAAGGCCGACCATTTGCCGCCGGCCGGCCGCATTTACTTCGCCAAGAACAACGACGTGCGCTCGACGACGCGCCATGATCTATTTCCCGCGGCCGTCGAGGCGATCAGAAATCACGGGGCCGCCGCGGAGATCGTCGACGGGATCGTCCCCGCCAATCGCACCGACGTCGCCGGCCTGATGCTCGGCACGGCCGAGTTCGCGCTCGCCTCCAGCGGCGTGAAGATTCTCCCTGGCGCGATTGGCGAAACGCTGACCAGCACCAGCGGCGTGCTCTACGAATCGGCCGGCCAGACGCCGATTTCGTCGTTTGTGCGCGCCGGCGCGGCGCTCACCTCCGGGGCGGTCGTCGAGCCGTTCGCCGTGCCCGACAAATTCCCGACGGCCTACATACACCTGCACTACGTTCGCGGTTGCACGGCGGCGGAAGCCTACTATCAGGCCACGCGCTCGCCGTCGCAAATGCTCGTGCTCGGCGATCCGCTCTGCCGCCCTTGGGCCAAGCCCGCGCATGTGGTGCTCGACGGGCTCAACACGGACGAACCGCTGGCGGGCGTCGTCCGCTTTCGACCCGCCGGCGGCTTCGAAGCCGGTCAGCCAACCGGTCGCTACGAACTGTTCGTCGATGGTTTGTTTTGGGGCGACGCTTTGCCCGGCGAAGGTTTCGCGCTCGATACGCGCTCGCTGACCGACGGTCGTCATGAACTG
>JAFLCO010000030.1 GCA_017303535.1 Planctomycetota bacterium | reverse complement strand
ACGCTGAAGCCGGCCGAGGAATGGCGCGTGCTGACGGAAGACCGTTGGCACACCGACCTGCATTGGTTGGATTGGGGGCGTCCGGCGCTGCGATTTTTTTGGCCGGAGCAGCGGCCCATCACCAAGGACGAAATCCTCGTCGAGTTGAACCAGAAAGCCGCCATCCCCGGCGTGTTACCGACTTGGTTACAGCCGATCCAAACGCGGATCGTCATGCTGCAGACCGGTTTTCGCGCCATGATGGGGGTGAAAATATTTGGTTCCGACCTGAAGGAGATCGAACGCGTCGGTCTGCAAATGGAGCAGCTGCTGAAGAAGGTTCCCGGCGCGGTGGACGTCGTCGCCGACCGGCTGGTCGGCAAACCGTACCTCGAATACGAAATCGATCGGGAGGCCGCCGCGCGGTACGGCGTCAGCATCCGCGACATTCAAGACATCATCGAAATCGCGATCGGCGGCGAGCGGTTGACGACGACGGTCGAGGGCCGCGAGCGTTATCCGATCCGCGTCCGCTACCCGCGCGAGCTGCGCGAACGCTTCGACGACTTGCATACGATCCTCGTCCCGACCTCGACCGGCGCGCATGTGCCGATCGCGCAAGTCGCCAAGGTCACCTACAGCGTCGGGCCGCAAGAAATCAAAAGCGAGAACGGCCTGCTCGTGGGTTACGTCACCCTCAACACGCGCGACCGCGACGAGATCAGCGTGGTCGAGGATGCCGAACGTCTGCTGCAATCCGAACGCAAACGGAGCGACGAACTCGTCGCCGCCGGCCGCCACGTCGAAGCGTCGCTGATCGTTCCGCCGGGTTACTACTGGACTTGGTCCGGGCAATTCGAGAACCAGCAGCGTGCGATGGAACGACTCTCACTGCTGGTCCCGATCGTGCTGCTGACGATGTTCTTCTCTCTCTATATGGGCTTTGGGAAGTGGTGGCTCGCCCTCGTCGTGTTCTTCGGGATCATGGTCTCCGCATCCGGCGGCTTCGCGATGCTGCTGTTCTACGGGGCCAACCTCAGCGTCGCGGTGTGGGTGGGATTCATCGCGCTCTTCGGAGTCGCCGACGACGACAGCGTCGTGATGCTGACGTACCTGGAGGACGTGTTCAAGAAGAATGTGCCGAGCAGCGTCGAAGAGATCCGTGAAATGGTGCTGGAAGCCGGGCTCAAACGCATCCGTCCCTGCTTAATGACCACGGCCACGACGGTAATCGGCCTCGCGCCAGTCTTCCTCGACACCGGTCGCGGCTCGGACGTGATGCAGCCGATGGCGATCCCCAGCGTCGGCGGCATGGCCGTGCAACTCATCACGCTGTTCGTCGCGCCGTGTCTGTACTGCTTGGTCAAAGAGTGGCAATTCCGCCGGCGCGGCCGATCGTTGCCCGAATCTCAGCCGAGGCCGGGACCATAGCATGCGCGACGGCAACCCCGCTTGGACTCAAAACAGGCGAACTAGAATTTCGCGAGCGGAACGGCTTGTTCGGCCCATGCAGGGTCAGCGATCTGCGCCCGCTGGTTTGGGGCCGGGGCGTCGTTCTACGCTGCCAGACCACCACGTACTACGCCGAACAAATGGCCCGACATGCCGTCAGGGATGCGACCGAGCTGACGATCCGATTACCGAACCGGCGACGGAACCTCTAGCTTCCGATGTGATGAGCCACGACAGCGACCAGGGAGTGGCAATGCCCGTGACAAGTGCGATCGCTTATGAATGCCTACATTGCAAGAAGCCTCTGCGCAGGCCGCTTTTACGACCTAGGCTAGGTCGCTGGAGCGAGGTGGAAGGCCGGCCGTTTCCGCTCGGAGTCCACTGGCTGCCGATGGAGCAAGCGTACAATTTCGCCGTGTACTCGATGCACGCGCAAAACGTGGAACTACTGCTGTTCCGCGAGAATGAGTTGGAAAAGCCGGCGTTTGTATTGTCGTTCGACCCGCTGCGAAACAAGTCCGGTGCCGTCTGGCATTGCCGGATTCCCGTCAGTGCGACGAACGATGCGAAATTCTACGCCTATCGAATCCGCGGATCAGAAGCGGAAGCCGGGGACGCGCGACGCGCGTTGGACGGCGACAAGCTGTTGCTCGATCCGTACGCGCGTTCGGTTTACTTTCCGCCGGAGTTCGATCGGTCCGCGGCGCAACGTCCCGGCTCTAACATTGGAAAGGCGCCCCTCGGCCTACTGATCGAGTGCCAATGTGAGTTTGAGTGGAATGGTGACGGCCGAATTCGGCACGAAGCGGATCTGATCATTTATGAAATGCACGTTCGCGGCTTTACCCGCCATCGAAGTTCCGGGCTGCCTGCGGAGCAGAGCGGGACGTTTGACGGTGTGATCGCGAAGATACCGTATTTGGTGGAGTTGGGCGTAACGGCCGTCGAACTGATGCCGGTCTTCCAGTTCGATCCCCAAGAAGGCAATTACTGGGGCTATATGCCGCTGAACTTTTTCGCTCCGCATCACGCCTATTCAGGCTCGCCGGACCATTGTGCTCAACGGAGCGAATTCCGCTGCATGGTTCAGGCCCTGCACGCAGCCGGGATTGAAGTGATTTTGGATGTTGTCTTCAATCACACCTGTGAAGGCGACGCCGACGGACCGACTTATAGTTTTAAGGGCATTGACAACTCGACGTACTATCTCGTTGCCGAAAACTCACCGGACGCCTATCGCAATTTTAGCGGCTGCGGAAACACGCTCCACACCTCCCATGTCGCCGTACGTCGGTTGATCATCGACAGTCTGCGCTATTGGGCCGCAGAAATGCATGTCGACGGCTTCCGCTTCGACCTTGCCTCCGTGTTTACGAGGAACTCGGATGGTTCGGTCAACCTGGAGGATCCGCCGCTTTTCGCGGAAATCGCCGGCGACCCGGCGCTGGCCGATGTCCGCCTAATTGCCGAACCGTGGGACGCGGGGGGTGCGTTCCTGCTCGGCCGCCGATTTCCCGGGACGCTCTGGATGCAATGGAACTCCCGCTATCGAGACACGCTGCAGCGATTCGTCCGAGGTGACGCGGGGCTCGTCGGAGATCTGATGACGAGACTATACGGGAGCAGCGACCTATTCCCCGACGACCAGGCCCATGCGCTGCGCCCAAACCAGAGCGTCAATTACATCACGTCCCACGACGGGTTCACGCTGTACGATCTTGTGTCGTACAACCGACGGCACAACGAGGCGAATGGACACGATAACGCCGATGGCGCCGACGATTTCAGCTACAATTGCGGAGTGGAAGGCGACGGCGCTGTTTCCGCCGAAGTGCTTCGTCTGCGAAAGCAACAGGTCAAAAACTTTGTCTGCCTGTTGATGCTGTCAAACGGGACGCCGATGTTTCGGATGGGAGACGAGTTTCTTCACGCTCAGGGAGGAAACAACAATCCGTATAATCAGGACAACGAGACATCCTGGCTCGACTGGCGACGACTTGAGGAGCATCAAGATATTTTCCGGTTCTTCAAGGAGATGATCGCCTTTCGAAAGGCGCGTCCCTCCCTCTCTCGTAGTCATTTTTGGCGCGACGACGTTCATTGGTTCGGTCCCGAAGGTCCCGTCGATCTGTCTCCGTCATCACAAGCGCTCGCCTTCTCCTTGAGCGGCAGATCGGTAAACGACGATGATCTGTACGTCCTGATCAATGGAGCGCCTCGGTCGGTGACGTTTCGCGTACAGCATGGATCGACGGGCGTGTGGCGAAAAGCCGTCGACACGGCGGCCGAATCGCCGCATGACATCTCACGAAACGGTCTAGCCGGAGACGCCGTCTCGGACTTCTTGGAGATCGCACCGCGTTCAGTCGTAGTGCTTTGTCGGGCATGAGTGCGACGACGAGCAGACGTAATACGCGGCGTTCGACGCAATGGAGCAAAGTATGAATCTGCGGGATCATCACGGCAGCCGGTAATAGGTAACGAAACGGCCAGGTAATCAATATGATTCAACGACTTCCCGATGCGGCGAGGATGGTAATTCATTGCCTGCCGCTAAGTCACGTTTCACTAGGCCGCAGAAGCCAACGTCACGCGCTCCCTACCGGCGTTAGCGGCATCGTCGTGCGACGTATCACGCCGGTCGTTATACGATGCCTCCTCTACCTGGTCATGGAGCCGCTGTCCCAATTCGCGCGTCGCCGCATCTATGCGGCTGAATGAGTCGTGAGTTCGACAAAATCATCGGCGGATGTGATGTGCTGAATTGAGGTTTCGTAATACACCCACTGATTCAAAACAAGTACACTACATGACGGATGCCAAAACTCCGCGCTCTCCGAGCGATTTAGCATTGACAGTGGGGGTCATGGGCGGCGCCGGTGAAGACGTTGCTGTCCAGCACTTGCGACTCGCGGAGCAACTCGGCGAGGCAGTCGCTCAAGCAGGGTGCATACTGGTCACCGGAGGATGCCCCGGCCTGCCTTTGGCCGCCGCCAGGGGTGCAAAACGCGCCGGCGGAACAGTTGTCGGAATCTCGCCCGGCCTCAGCCTCGAAGAGCATGCCTTCAAGTTCGAGTCGCCGACAGTCCATCATGATGTGCTGATCTTCACCGGCAGCGGCCTGATGGGCCGCGAAGTCGTCAACATTCGCAGCTCGGACATCGTGATCATCATCGGCGGCAGCAGCGGGACTTTGGGGGAGTTAGCCATCGCCTATGACGAAGGCAAGCTTATCGGCGCGCTTACCGGTACCGGCGGCATCAGCGACATGGCCGAATCGATTCTGGCCGCCTGCAACAAGCAGACTGGAGCTCGCGTTCTTTACGACGGCGATCCGTGCAGGCTGATTCAGCAATTGCTCGAGGTCTACCGGCAAGAGCACTTCCGGCGTCCCTCTGTTTTTTGCCGTGCCGCCGGTCATCAAGATGCCGTCTCGAATGAAATGACTCGCGACGAGACCGACCCGATTTGCGGCATGCAGATTACTCCTGAAACCGCCGCCGCTAAGAGAACCCGCCGGGGACGCCGGCACTATTTCTGCTCGCTGCATTGCGCCGGACGGTTCGACGACGTCCGGCTTGTCGATCCGCTCTCGCCGATTTCCGCGGACCAATCATGAACAGTTCCGCCGTCGTTGGTTCGATGGTGATAGACTAACTTCCGGCTTACCTTCCTTCGTAGAGACGCTAGTGCTACAGACTAGAAGGCTTCCCGCTCAAGCCGCTGATGCGGTAATTGACGACTTGACGGAGCCGTTCCGGAAAAATGGATGACTTAACGTATGGCCATCGACGTCGAACGACTGAACGAGCTTGTCGGCCGCTACAAACAGGATCCTGAGTCCGTATACAACACCTGGTTCGTGGATAGTCCCGAGCGGTTGAAGGCATTTCGGTCAATCCGACGAGGTGTGATTGACGTAGTCGATGCCATTCGCACGGACCGTTTTGGCAACGATTTCAAGGGTTCGCCGCTCGAAACGGTTTTAGAGAGCATCACCGAGCAGCGACAGGTGTTTGACGGGGCGGCCCACCCATTTTATTGGAAGCCCAAACTTCGGATCCCCGACATTTACGAAAACGACGAACACAAACGAATGTTTGGTGAGTTCCTAAGACGTTGCCTCCTGTCTACCGATGCAGATCGCTTGAATCGCGAGATTGTCGCGCTGGACAAATGCCGAATTAAAGGCCTTGGCCCGGCAGTGGCGAATATCTTGTATTTTCTACATCCCACGATCATGCCGCCGTTTAACACGGCGATCGTCCGTGGGTTTAACGCCTTATTCACCGATCGTAAGCCGCTTGGAAAATGGACCGCGTATTTGGAAATGCGACAGGTTATCGTCGAAGTGAACGAACAAATTGGTTCGGCTTTGTCGAAAGACCTCGGCGCACTGACGGGATTGTTGTTTGACGTCGGAGTCGGCAAGATATCTTTGGATGGAGATTCGTCGGAAGCGCTAGCGCGAGAACGCGAACAAATCGAAAAGGTCGTGCGGAAACGCCACCGTGAAATGGCGCTCGAGCGTCAAGAGGAAAATGAGCACCTTAAGATTCAACACCATCTCACGGCGATCGGTCGAGCTCTAGGCTACCGAGTGCATGTCGCCGGTAACGATCGTAATCGGCAATTTAACGGCGATAGCTTGGCGGCCATGACGCTGTCCGAATTGCCCGAACTTGGTCTGCCCGAAGAGATCATTCAGACAGTCAGTTTGATCGACGTCATATGGTTGGCCAAAGCGCACGATCAGATTGTTTGCGCGTTTGAGGTGGAGAAGAGCACGTCCATTTACTCGGGAATGCTGAGATTGCTAGATCTGGCGGGCAGCATCGGGACGCCGGAGTTGCAACTTTTTCTTGTGGCCCCCGATGGCCGGGAGAAAGAGGTATTGGCGCAGCTTTGCCGTCCGGCGTTTCAACAGTTGGGAGACGTGGCGTTTCGATATATTCTGTTTCAGGAATTGTGCGACCACTGCCAGAGCATCTGCAAATTGGGCGACGATCACCGGGTTATGCTGAAAATTGCCAAGTGCAAGCCCTTTTAAAGCTCGTCGGTCTGCAAAGACAGCCTCTGGAAAGCATCTAAGTATGCCATATAGATCTGACCACGCTCGCCCTCTTGACCGTTGCCGGCAAACATTCGACAGCAGCACTATTAGCCCACACACCCGACAGGGGCAGTTTAAGGCCGGCCCGCATAAATAATTGGAAACCACGTACAATTGCACTTGGAGCCAACTTAAAAATCGACGATATATTTAAACGGGAACTTGAAAGGACTGCCGCTATGGTTCGCCGGCTGATCATTGCAATATTGCTCACCACTACGGTCGCTGGACCGCAGTTGTGCTGTTGTAGATTGCATCAATGGCTGGTGGGCTCGGTGCTTACTGCGGCCCAAGACGGCGGGACTTCCCTTCCTCGGTGCTGCACACGAAGCGAGTCGAGCCGAAGTGATCGGCATGCACCAAATGAGCGCTCGTCATGTCCTTGCAAGCAACGCTCGGTTATTGCTCAAGCCAATCCAGCAGCCAAAGTGCTGCAAGACGTTCTGCGATCAGCTGACCACGTTTGGGAATTACTTCTCCTAAACGTCTCCACGATGGTAGCGGTTCTGGCCGAGCCGGTTTTGCCATCGACTTGTTTCCTCGAATCGACGGCGCACCTCGACAGCCGCGAATTGTTGCGCACCTACGAAGTGATGCGCTGCTAGCTCTGATAGATTGCCCAGCGTCCGGCGAATTCTCGCGCGGACCCTTCTTTTCGGCAATTTAAGCCGCCGTTCATAGCGACGGTGTGCATCTTCAATTTCCTTCGCGGGTTGCTTCGTTGCGCCTGCGCGCTCCATTCACAACTAACTAATTTGCGAATCCGATCATGAGAACCTATTCAATCACTGCTCCTGCCGCAGTCGGCATTTTGATCGTAGTGATCATCATCCTCGCAGGATGCGATCAAAGCTCAACGAAGTCCTCGACGGGCGCCGGATCATCTTTCGTTGCAACGACGACTTCCGCCCCGGCACCCCAGACTGAGGCGAAAGCTCCGCCTGCCATTGCCGGCGACGACCACGCGCACAAGGCCGGTGCTAACGGCGGCATCATCGTGCCCATCGGCCGTGATAGTTATCACGCGGAAGCCGTGTTTGAGAAGCAAGGAGCCTTGCGTCTCTACATGCTCGGCAAGGACGAAGGGCGCGTGCAGGAAGTCGAACGTCAATCGTTGACGGCTTACGTGAAGCCTGTCGGTGGCGCCGAAACAGTACCCCTGGTACTCGAAGCAGAACCTCAAGACGGCGACGTCGCGGATAAGACGTCCCGATTCAGGGGGACGATTCCCGAATCGCTGCAAGGGCAACCCGTCGAGGTCACGATTCCGAACTTGAGGATCAACGGTGAGCGCTTCCGACTCGGCTTTCCCTCGGTGATTCCGAACCACGTCGGCGATGCGATGCCGGCGACTATGGGCGACGACGAATCGCGCAAGTTATTTCTCGTTTCCGCCGGTAAATATACGGCGGCCGACATCGCGGCCAATGGGAACCAAACCGCCAACCAGAAGTTTCGTGGGTTCGTGCCGACGCATGACTTGAAACCGAAAATCGGCGACAAGATTTGTCCGATCACCCTCACCAAGGCCAATCCGAAATGCAGTTGGATCGTGGGCGGCAAAGCGTATGAGTTTTGCTGTCCGCCTTGCGTTGAAGAGTTCGTCAAGTTGGCGAAAGAAAGCCCCGCTGAAATCAAAGAGCCCGCTGAATACGTGAAGAAGTAGAGTCGCACGGTTATTTCAATTCTCTCGAATTAGGAGTCTTGCTCATGAGTCTGAAAACATTGTTGAGTGCCGTGGCTTTGGCCTTTGGAACATTGTTGGGCACGGGGACCGCCGAGGCGGCGGGATCATCAACGACGATCAACGTGGTGGGTATGCATTGCGTGAGTTGTGCCCGCAAGGTCACCGGCCATTTGCAAGCAGTTTCTGAGACGGGACCGGTAACGGTAGACGTCGAGACGGGCAAAGTGATCGTTCCATCACGGTCGCAAGTCGTTCCTTCGCCGCGATCGTTGTGGGAAGCGGTCGAACGAGCCGGATACAAGCCGGTTCAACTCATCAGTCCGATGGGCACGTTCAGCGAGAAGCCCAAATTGTAATTGAGTCATGCGTGACGCCTGTCGGTCAACTCACGAAGGCTTGCAAGCAGCACGATCGAACAATCATGTTCGATCGCCTGCTTGCGGCTGAACGTACGGAGCTATCGCAAGAATCGATCATGTCTCAACATCTACCAACGAAGAGTGAGTTTTATGAAAGCGTACTGGATTCTCGGCTTTGTGACGCTGGTTCTCGCTGTGGTGATGATCGGCTGTCAAAAAGGAACGCCGTCCGCAGACGATCACGGGCATGGGGCTCACGAGCACGACGATTCAACTATTGAAGAGTCGTTGGCAAAGCTCTCGCCTGCCGACCGCAAGGTGGCCGAAGAGCAAGGTTACTGTGCGAACGAACCGGAGTCGAAACTTGGCTCAATGGGAGTGCCGCTCAAGGTCTCGGTAAACGGGCGTGACGTATTCGTGTGTTGTGATTCCTGTACGAAGCACGCACTGGAAAACCCTGAAAAGACCTTAGCCGTCGTTGACGGCCTACGTGCTAAAGTCCAAGGCCAGCACAAACATCCGTAAACGCGTCGGCGATGATACGGACGACGTGGTAGGAATTGCCACACAGTCGTGGATCGTTGATTGAGGTCTCATTTTGAACGAAGTGTCTGCGGGAGTTTTTTTTCACGGAGGATCGACATGTTATCGAAGCAGAAGCGTGTTCTAGGCTGGTCGGCTTTGCTCCTGTTCGCAATTGCTACGTTGTCGGGTTGCGCTTCAGGCGGGTCGCGCAACGCGGCATCGGCTGCGAACGGTGCCTGCTCTGCCTGCGGAAGTTGAAAGTACGAGGATCGGCCACAAGAGATTGGTCTCGGTATTGCATTTGCGCGGATGGTGACCATGGGGGGCCGCCATCCGCGTTGTAATCCCAGCAATTCGAAGACGGCTCGAATACGAGCAAATTACTTTTATGCCTAAAAACTCCAACTACTATCATCGAGTCGGGCGAGAAGTCGGCAGTATCTTGCTGCCGACATTGATTGCCTTGGCCGGCGTGGCTTACGGCCATGAAGGACATGCCCCTTTGCCGAGCAAAGGAGCGCTTGTCGATGCCGAAAAAGGAACGATCGTTCTCAGTGCCGACGCGCAGCATGCCCTGCGCGTCGAAACGGCTGAGGTCGTTTCGCGAAAACTTGAGAGTCGAAATCTGGCTTATGCCCAGTTGGTGGCGCCGTGGGGAAGGCACGCCTATGCGGCCTCCGCCGTCGGTGGGCGAGTTTCGGCGGTGTATGTAAAACCGGGAGACAAAGTCCACGCCGGTCAAAAGCTGGCAGACATAGAAAGTCTCGACTTGGAGACGATCCAATTGGAACTATTGACGGCACAAGCGGAGGTTGAGTTGTCGCAGCAAACTCTAATCCAGATGAAGAATCTGGCGAACGATCAGATTGCCGCCGTGCGAGAATTGAGCGAAGCCCGTGCGGCGCACGAACAGAATCGCGGCGCGGTTGCCGTCGCTGTAAGCAAGCTCAGTAGCCTGGGGGTCGCTGATTCCGACATTCGACGATTACTTGATAACCCTCAAGAGCCGATTCTTAAAACCGTCGCGATGACGAGCCCCATAGACGGCACGACTATTCACAGCGACATCACCATTGGTTCCGTTGTAACGGCTAACGAACATTTGTTCGAGATCATCGACGTAACAAAAGCATGGGTGAAGATTGGAGTCTTGGAACGAGATTTACATCGCACGCAAATTGGACAACGGGTCGAGTTGACCTTAGCCGCCTATCCTCAAGAAGTGATCCATACCATCGTGCAGGTTAAGGGGTTGTGGCTTGATCCCCAAACGCACTTGGGAACGGTGTGGGGGGAGATTGAAAATCCGCCGGGCATGGAGCCTCGGTATTTGCCGGGAATGTACGGCCAAGCCCAAGTCGTCACGGCAGGCGATCAACCAAGACTCACGATCCCAACCGAAGCGCTGATCAACGACGGTTTAGAGCACTATGTCCTGGTCGAAGATGCCGCAACCGCGAAAGCCTTTGAATATCGTAAGCAAAACGTCGTCGTCGAAGGCGAAGGTCCCGGCTATGTAGCGCTGAGAAACGGTTCGGTGTTCCCAGGCGATCGGGTGGTCACAAAAGGAAGCCACGAACTATCGACGTTTTTCGTTAGCGGGACCTTGCGGCTCAGCCCAGAAGCGGCGGCCAACATGGGCCTACGCGTCGAACCGATTCGCCCACGCGTCGTCGAGCGAGTGCTGGAGTTTGACGGAGCCATCGACGTTCCGCCGGAAGGTCGAGCGTCGGTCGCAGCGCAATTGGACGGCCGCTTGACGCGCATTCTCGTCGAGCGAGGGCAGGTCGTCACGGCCGGTCAGATCATCGCCGAGGTCTCCAGTTTAGAAATGCAGGATCTCCAACTGGAACTAATTCGTGCTGCGGTACAAACGCGTCTCCAACAAGAATCGTTAGCGCGGCTCCGTTCCCTCGACGCCACTCAAAGCGTACCGCGCCGGCGCGTTTGGGAGGCGCAATCCCTGTACAACAGCACACTCGGACGACTGGACGTCGCGAAACGGAAGCTGCTGAACCTCGGTCTGACTTCCTCTCAACTGAGCGAGATCGCTGAACAAGGAAAAGTCGCCGGAAGCCTTCCGGTTCGTTCACCGATCGGTGGGACAGTCGTCCAATTCGACAAAGTTCTCGGGCAAGTCGTTCGTACGGGAGAGATACTGTTCGAGATTCATGATCTAGACCATGTGTGGGTCCAAGGCTTCCTGACGGAGCGGGAGTTTGCCCAAATCAAGCTCGACGGCGAACGTGCTCGGGCACGCGTACGATTCGTTTCTGCACCCGACATCGTCGTCACCGGTGTTGTAAAACGCAGCGGCAATATCCTCGGCACGCAAGACCGAACGGTTTCCGTTTGGGTCGAACTCAATGCTCCTTCCGATCTGGTTTTGCAACACAACATGCTGGCGCGGGTGTCGATGGTACTGGCCGCAGGCGAACCGGCGTTGGCCGTGCCGCGTACCTCCGTCGTCCAACAAGGAACTCGATCCTACGTCTTCGTCCGCAAGCCCGACGGAGTCTTCGAGCGGCGAACCATCGAGACCGGCAGAACCGACGACCGTTACGTCGAAATTGTCGCCGGATTGGCAAACGACGAGCCGATCGCAGTCAGCGGAACCGCTGACTTACAAACCGCCTTCGCTTCGCTCCGCTAAAGCATCACGATCATGCTCAACTACGTCATCGCATTCTCGCTTAGAAATCGGCTCTTAGTGCTGGTTGCCGGCGTGAGCGTACTTTTTTTCGGTAGCTTTCAATTATCCCGCATGCCGGTTGATGTCTTTCCGGATCTCAATCGGCCGACCGTCACGGTAATGACCGAAGCGCCCGGCTTGGCGCCCGAAGAAGTCGAAACGCTCGTTACTCGCCCGCTGGAGTACTTGCTCAACGGCGCGACCGGCGTCCAGCGAGTTCGGTCGGCGTCCGGTATTGGTTTGTCAATCATTTGGATCGAATTTGAATGGGGAACAGACATCTATCGCGATCGTCAAATTGTGGCCGAGAAACTTCAACTTGCACGCGAACGCCTCCCTCGCGACGCCAATGCCGTGATGGCCCCGATCTCGTCAATCATGGGCGAGATTATGCTCTTAGGCTTGCGCTCCACTAAGGAACCGCAGAGTCCCGATGAGGCATTAGAGCAAGGGCTGGATCTGCGCACCTTGGCCGAGTTTACGCTTCGCAATCGGCTTTTGGCGGTAGAAGGGGTTTCGCAAGTGACGGTGATGGGCGGGGTGCTCAAGCAGTATCAGATTATCACCTCGCCTTCCCGCTTAGCTGCGCAAAACGTGACGTTGCAGGAACTCGTCGCGGCCGCCGAAAAAGCTAACGTGATCTCCGGCGGAGGCGTTTTGGAGCGCCCGAATAAGGAGTCGTTGATTCGCATTAGCGGACAATCCCTAACCCTCGACGAAGTAGCCACGACTCCCATCGTTTGGCGAGAACCGCGACCGGTGCTCATTCGAGACGTCGCCGACGTTCGTTTCGGCGGCCCCATCAAGCGCGGCGACGGAGCCGTGCGCGTTAAAGACAACGGCGATATTACCGGCGGGCCCGCAGTAATTCTCGCCGTGCAGAAGCAGCCGCACGCCGACACGCTCACGCTCGATCGCGAAGTCGATGAAGTGCTCGAACAACTGAGTCGAGACCTCCCGCCGAATCTCGTCATCGAGCGCCGCATCTTCAAGCAAGCCGACTTCATTCAGGCAGCCGTCGATAATGTCGTCGAAGCGATTCGCGACGGTGCAATTTGGGTCGTCGTCGTGTTGTTCTTGTTCATGTGGAACTTCCGCACCAGCGTCAGTTCGCTCACGGCCATGCCGCTGTCGATCTTGATTACTGTTTTGGTGTTTCACTATTTCGGTATCTCGATCAATACGATGACCTTGGGCGGAATCGCGGTCGCCATCGGCGACTTGGTCGACGACTCGATCGTCGACATCGAGAACATCTATCGTCGACTCAAAGAAAATCGACACAAGGCGCACCCGGATAATCCGCTCAAGGTGATCTTTCTGGCTTCGACCGAAGTTCGCAATTCGATCGTCTACGCCACGCTGATCGTCATCCTCGTCGTCTTTCCACTTTTCTCGCTCGGCGGGCTCGAAGGTCGGATGTTCGCTCCGCTCGGACTGGCCTACATCACATCACTACTTTCGTCGCTCGTGGTCTCGCTGACGATTACGCCCGTGTTGGGCTACTACTTGCTCTCGACGGCGAAGTTTTTGGACGTAGAGGAAGACTCTTGGTTGGTCCGCTGGTTGAAACGAGTTGACGAAAGGATTCTCCGGGTCACGTTGCGACATGCCCGAGCAGTCTTGGCGGTGGTCGCGGTGTTGGTGACAGTTTCAATTGCGACCATAGCTTGGATGGGCGGAGAGTTTCTACCGCCGTTCAACGAAGGAACGCTCACGATCAACGTACAAACGGAACCTGGAACGAGTTTGGCCGAAAGCAGCCGAGTTGCGCGACTGGCCGAAGAATTAGTTCTCGAAGTTCCCGAGGTCGTGAGCCTTTCTCGTCGCACGGGACGGGCGGAACTTGACGAGCATGCCGAAGGTGTTAACTCCTCGGAAATCGACGTTCGCCTACTTGAACAACAGCGCCCCAAAGAAGGGTGGTGGAGCGGGTTACTGCGATTGATCCCGGTGGCTCACCTCTGGGGTTATGAAACGATCAGTCGCCCGCGTGATGAAGTGATCGCCGATGTTCGCGACAAAATCAGTCATATTCCTTCGGTGAAACTTAACGTCGGTCAGCCGATTTCACATCGTCTCGATCACATTATGTCGGGCGTTCGCGCTCAGATCGCCGTCAAAGTATTCGGACCGGACTTGCGGGAACTGCGTGCAACGGCTCAAGACATCCAATCGCGACTGTTGTCGATTCCGGGCATCGTCGACTTGCAGATCGAGCCACAGGTCGAGACATCTCAGGTGAGGCTCAAGATCGATCATCGCGAGGCGGCCCGTCACGGCTTGGCTCCCGGCGACGTGGCGCAACTGTTGGAGACTGCTTACAAAGGACGCGTCGTCTCCCAAGTATTCGACGAAGATCGCTATTTCAGTTTGGTCGTATGGTACGACGAGGCATCACGAAGCGATCCCGAGACGATCAATCAGACTATTATCGAAACACCGTCGGGACGCCGTGTTGCGCTCGGTCAGGTGGCCGAAGTGCTGGATACGACCGGGCCCAACACGATCAATCGCGAAAACGTGCAACGACGAATCGTCGTGGCCTGTAATGTACAAGGTCGAGACTTGGCGCGCGTCGTTGCCGACATTCGGGCGGCCCTCGTACCGGTAGAGGAAAAGCTCCGCGGTTTGCCGGGCAACTATCACGTCGACTACGGAGGTCAGTTCGAGGCCCAACAGGACGCGAATAATCGCTTACTGCTATTCGGTTCCGTCTCCGTAATCGGCGTGTTCATGCTGCTCTGCAAGGCGTTGGAGTCGTGGCGAGGCGCCTTACAAGTGCTGGTAAACATCCCGTTGGCGGCCATGGGCTCGATCATCGCCCTTCTCATTGCCAACCCGCCGACTCATGAGGCGCTCGATGTGGTCCCGTGGTGGGGATGGCCACGCGTCTGGATCGCAGCGACAAACCTCTCCGTCGCGCATTGGGTCGGCTTTATCACTCTGATCGGCATCGTCAGTCGTAACGGCATCATGATGATCTCCCACTACATTCATCTGATGAAGCACGAAGGGGAGCAGTTCAATGAGCATATGGTGATTCGCGGCAGCTTGGAACGGCTCGCGCCGGTCATGATGACGGCGTTCACGTCGTTCATCGGCTTGCTACCGCTGCTCTTTGGCGCCGGACAAGCAGGTAAGGAGATCCTCTACCCGCTCACTGTAGTCGTCTTCGGCGGCATGCTCTGCTCGACGATTCTCGACCAGATCGTCACTCCGGCGCTGTTTTTCGCGTTCGGACGTAAGGTCTACGAGCACCGTGTTCACCAGGCGAACGACGACGACCTAACTCAGCTGGCCGATCAATGGTTCCCTACTCGCCAAATCGAAACACCGCCCCCGCTTGCTTCTCCCACCGCGATGCGCGAATCCACCAACGCTAAAGTCAACCAAGACGCTACGAACGCTTCAACCAAACCACCACACCCCGCAGAAACGAACGATCCGGCAAATTAGTTACGGTGCAGTCGATCCGAAGATGCCGATAAAACCAATTGAACTGTCAAAGGACTGCCGCAAGCGGCAAGCGGATGCCATGCAAAACCTGATGAGACCTCAGCCGATCATTAGCAGAAAGGCGATTCCGACAATCGACCACCTTCGTCGAGCGTGCAGTGGCGTTCTCGCGCTGGCTTTCGGCGCAGGACTCCTGATGATATTCGGCCTACCGCCGTCCGCCATGGGTCAAGCTGCCGCCCTAGCCGACGAAATTGTGATCCTCTCACGCGGCGTTAACCAGCAGGAACGAGCACGTGGCGAGACCCATTTAGGCGGCACGCTCGGGGGCCGAGCAAGTCCGTATGCCTACGATCCAGGGGGACGTGAACCGGTGCTGATGGCGCATCCCGTTCCGGGAGCAGGAGCGGAAAGTGCCGCCCCACGCGATGTCTTATCAGCCGCTAGCGGTAATGCCCCTGGCAACGCTAACCAAGTGGCATTTCAGACACCGGCAACGGAAGTAGTCCCACGGCCCGAGATTCCGCTTTATGGTCCTCTTGATTTGCCGGTAACGGCCGACGAAGGACCGGTGGACGGAATGACTCTAGAATCGGCGATCGAAATGTTAGTACGAGGAAACCTCGACCTACGAACCAAGTTCTTGGAAATTCCCCAAGCTCGTGCTGACGTCCTAACCGCCGGGCTCCGTGCGAACCCATTGTTATTCGGCACCGCTTCGGGCGTACCGTACGGGAGCTATTCGCCGGCGCGACCGGGTGAGAACGGTTATAGCGTCACAGTGATTCAAGCCGTGGACGTCAATCGTAAGCGTCTCGCGCGCGTCGATGCTGCCTGCCATGCATTGCAAGTTCTTGAAGCCCAGTACGAGGATGCGGTGCGCCTAGAAATCGACGCCCTGGCGACTGCTTTCGTCGATGTTCTCGCCGCTCGGGAGACAGTGCGCTACGCCGAGTCGGCAGTCGGCGGGCTCAACAAGCTGACGAAGCTGGCGGAAACCCAGTTACGGCAAGGAAGAATCTCCGAACCGGATTACGAGCGACTGGCGATCCAGCGCGATTCGGCCGAGATCGGCCTGGAGCAGGCCCAGGCGCAACTTTATTCCACGCTTCGCAGCCTGACCCGCACGCTCAATATGCCGTCCGAAGCCGCCGACACATTGCAGTTACGAGGAACATTGTTGCCGGAATCCGTCGAACCGCCTACGCGCGAGGATTTAATTCCGTTGGCACTCAGCGGTCGACCAGACTTGACAGCTTACCGACTTGGCGTGCGTCGTGCTCAGTCCGACCATCGGTTAGCTCAGGCGGAACGATTCCCCGACGTGTTTGTTCTCTACTCACCGTTCGAGGCCACGAACAACAGGCCGACCGGCGGTCAGAACGCGGAATCATGGTCAGTCGGTGCGATGGCTTCCGTTCCTCTGTTTAATCGAAATCAGGGAAACATACGTCGCGCCGAGGTGAACGTCGCGCAATCCGAGAACGAACTGGCTGCAATCGAGAGTCTCATCGTGAGAGACGTCGACCAAGCCTTCGCGGAGTACCAAGCGGCCCGTCGTGCAGTCGAACAGCTACAGACGACGACGCTTCCGCGAGCGAAACGCATGCGAGACGGGGCACAACGCCTCGTCACACAGGGTGAATTGGGCGTCGTCGAATACCTCAACGCTCAACGTGACTACAACGAGATCATCCGACAGTATCGCGATTCCGCAGTGCGTTACCGTCGTAGCATGTTGCATTTGAATACCGTCGTTTCCGAACGCTTGTTTCCTTGAGATCGACCATACATCGCTATTGGAGAGCGCCAAACTAGGACAGGATGTCCGCCAATATCTACTTCTCATTCCTAGGAGATCGTACGATGGTGAACATTCTCAGCAACTCGTTTCGCTTGGTGTTCCAACGATTTGTGCCTGCACTCGCCTCCGCGACTTTGGCGATTGTGCTCGTCGGCTGTCAGCGTGAAGCCGCAACTCCCCAGGCGGAGGACCATTCTAAACACGCCATGGGCCAAGGCCACAAAGATCATGGTGGGCAGATGGCGACAACATCCCGCCTCATGGTTGTTACGGAGCCCGCAACGCCCGCCGCAAATGCGGATACCGTACTGAGTCTGGAAATCATGAACGACGCAAACGTGCGCGTTCGAGAATTTGAGAAGTTGCATGACAAGCTAGTGCACTTGATCGTCGTCCGCGACGGACTAGATCATTTTGCCCACCTCCATCCCGACGTTGCGGCCGACGGAAAACTGTCGACGACTTTCCGTTTCCCGGCAGCGGGGCGATACCGTCTTTATGCCGATTTTCAAGCGAAAGGCGGGCAAGCGATGACGGCGACTACGGTATTAACCGTCGCCGGCATTGCCCCAACTGCGCCGAGCTTGACGCCGGACGTTCCTGGATCGGTGAGCAGCGACGGCCTTATCGCCGACGTCGCGGTCGCAGGCCAAGGGCTCGAGCGAACCGTTACATACCACTTAAAGGACGCCGCTGGAATGCCGATGACCGACTTGCAGCCGTACTTAGGCGCGATGGGGCATTTGGTCATCATCCGAGCCGAAAGCGGTGAGTATATCCACGCTCATCCAAAATCTGACCGTAAGGATCGCGGGGAAGTCGCTTTCGAGGCGCATTTCACCGGGCCGGGACTCTATAAGGCGTGGGGCCAGTTCCAACGTGAAGGTCGTGTGCTCACTATCCCTGGTGTAATTGACTTGCAGTTGTCCCCGGACGCTAAGTGACTTTCGCGCCGACGCTCGTCACAAATGTCCTCGAAATGGAGACTGCAAAAATGAATAACCACCTCGATGCCAACAAGCATGAACACCCGCCTGGCGACTACAAACCGTCTTGGCAGCTTCTGGTTCACTCGTCACTCGTTGGTGCAACGACTCTTCTGTAAAATGGGTCTTGAACCTCAGAGGCGATGGGTTCGACGTAGCGGAGGGTTTCTCGGCTTGCTTGGTGGTAACGCACAGCTGCCGTTGCCGTACTTACGTAAGTCCTTCCGTGGCCTATTCGGGCACCGACCGCGGCAGTTCTCACCGTGCCCGGTAGCTCCATTCTTTCAGAGGTGTTTTTATGCGTTCCCTGATCTATTCGACTATGAAGCCGTGGCTTGGTCAACCGTAGGTTGACCAAGTTTCTTTTCTTCCAAGGAAGTCTGCTTCTGGACGTGGCGGCGGGTTGTCGGTCGGGATGTTCAATCGACTATCCGAGTTCACGGGCCGTTCATCGTTGTTCCAGGCCCGGACTCACCAGTTCTATACGCCGCATCGCTCCTTCGTTAGGTCGCGTTTCTCGTGCGGACGACGTCAGTCGTTCATTCGAGAACGCCGTTAAAGATACGAGCTGACGCGGACCTTCTACCCTTCCTACTACGCTGCCGAAACGCCCTCCGCTTACTTCCTCGCTCCGTTCCTTCCTCGCGTACTTCGTCAGGCGCTTGCCAACGGGACGGGCTCACGCCAGGTCGTCTCATGCCGCAGCAGCGCCCAGCATCTCACCAAGAGCTTCCGCGCCAGCGCGACGACGGCCTGTCGCTTGCGGGTACGTTGTCCCTTCGAGATACGCTGGACGATCCGCCGCGCCCACTCGTTGTAGCGCAACATGACCCACGCCGCCTCAACAAGCATCTTTCGTAAGAGCCGCGGACCGCGACGGGTGATTCGCCCGCGTCGGTCCGTCTGACCAGATTGATACTGCCGCGGTACGAGTCCGGCGTAAGCCGAGACTTGGCGTGAGTTCTTAAATCGCTGCGGCCGGTCGACGTAAGCGGCGATCGTCTCGGCCGTGCGCGGTCCGACCCCCGGCACGCTCATGAGCCGTTGCGACGGCGCATCGTCCCGCACGAGGGCGTCGAGCTTCGCCTCGACGCCGTTCAGTTGGACGACGACCGAGCGGTAGAGCGTCAGCGCGACGTAAAGTTGGCCGCGCCAGAGCTCGTCCGCAGCGCACTCGTACGGCGCCCGCGACAAGCCGTCGAAGAAGGCCAGCCCGGCGGCGGTCCAAGCGTAATGACCTCGCGGCGCTTCGAGCCCTTGGGCGACGAGTACGGCGCGCAGATGGTTCTGGAGTTGGACCCGTTGCGAAACAAGGAGCTGACGGAAGTTCAGAAACGCCCGGCGTTGGCGGGTCGCCGTCTCCGGCAGCTCGACCGTCGGCAACTCGCCGAGATAGGCCAGGCGAGCGAGCTTGAGCGCGTCGTCCCGATCGGTCTTGCGTTTCACGTTCTTCCACTTCCAAGCCTCGCCGTTGGTGTTGGCGACGAGGAACTTCACGCCCAGTTCACGGCAGAGGTCGGCCGTGAAGCCCGCCTGCGCGCAAGCCTCGAACACGACCAGGTCCGGCCGTTCGCGCTCGAACAGCTTCCTCAGCGCCGCGATATTCGTCGGCAGCGACTGGAAGCGGACTTCGCCGTCACCGGTGAGAAACGTGCAGGCCGCACTGTTGAACTTGCCGAGATCCAGTCCGATAATCGTACGCATCGCCGTGGGCTCCTTTCCAAAGGACTCGATTCGCCGCACACACACACGAATCAGTCTGTTGCTCGGCCCCAAACCGAGCAACAGACCCACGGCTTACATGAATTCTTTAGAATCACCCCTTGTCCGATGTCGTTCGCGACGCTCGGACAAGGGGTTCTTTTTTGAGCGGTCCTCCGCGTAGTTTTATTTTGACTGATAAGCTGGCATTACCATAAATCGCCAGCCGCTCGACCTTGAACAGGTGGTCGGCCTCACGTAGACGCACCAAGAATTGTTCGACTGGTGCCAGGAGCGCTTCTTATGGCGATTGATCCGATCTGCGGCATGACGGTAGACGAGTCGGAGGGCCGAACAGCGCAACGCGACGGCAAGGCGTACTATTTTTGCAGCGACCATTGTCGTCAGAAGTTTCTCGCCATGGTCCCGTCAGAAACTCAGGCCTCTGGGCGGCAACACAAAACCGCTCCCAAGGCAAGCTCCGCCGCTCAAACCTACGTTTGCCCGATGCATCCGGAAGTGACCAGCGACAAACCTGGAGCTTGTACGAAATGCGGGATGACGCTCGAACCGGTCCCTCCGCAAGCCGCCAAAACGACGGTTATCTATACCTGCCCGATGCATCCGGAGATCGAACAAGATCATCCCGGTAACTGCCCGAAATGCGGAATGGCTCTGGAGCCGAAGTCGATCCAAAAGAACGCCCCAGAAGACGACTCCGAATTGCGCGATATGAGTCGCCGGTTCGGAATGGCCGTCGTGCTGACCGTACCTCTCGCCCTCTTGGCTATGTTGCCGATGGTGGGCGTGCCGTTCGACCGATGGTTGGGAGCGACCGCCTTCTCTTGGCTGCAACTCGTCTTGAGCACGCCGGTTGTCCTCTGGGCCGGATGGCCGTTTTTCGATCGAGGCTGGCGTTCCATCGTGACTTGGAACCTCAACATGTTCACGCTCATCGCCATCGGGACGGGAGCGGCCTATCTCTACAGCCTAGCGGCGGTCTTGTTTCCGAATTTGATTCCCGAGGATTTCAAACATCACGGGCGCGTGGAAGTCTATTTCGAGGCGGCTGCGGTGATTGTCATGCTCGTTCTGCTCGGACAAGTGTTGGAATTGCGAGCGCGTCGCCGCACGAGCGGTGCGATTCGCCAACTATTGTCCTTAGCCCCTCCCACGGCGCGCATCGTTCGCGACGGCGCCGAACAAGACGCTCCCTTGGAGCAAGTACGGCAAGGCGACGTTCTCCGCGTTCGACCGGGGGAGAAGATCCCCGTCGACGGCATGATCCAAGACGGTCGCAGTGCGGTGGATGAGTCCATGCTCACCGGGGAGCCGTTGCCCGTGGAGAAAAAAACGGGCGACAAAGTGATCGGCGGCACGGTGAACCAGACCGGCTCGTTCTTGATGGTTGCTGAGAAAGTCGGCGATGATACGGTCCTGTCGCAGATCGTGAACATGGTGGCCAACGCCCAACGAAGCCGGGCGCCGATCCAGAAGGTCGCCGATACCGTGGCGGGCTACTTCGTTCCGGCCGTCGTGCTCGTCGCCATCGCCACGTTCCTCGTATGGTCGATCGTTCAACCTCGGCAGCCCGCCCTGGCGTGGGCCTTAGTCAACGCGGTGGCCGTACTGATTATTGCTTGCCCGTGCGCTTTGGGACTTGCTACGCCGATGTCGATCATGGTCGGCATTGGTCGGGGGGCGACCGAAGGTGTCCTCATCAAAGATGCCGAGGTTCTGGAGACGTTGGAAAAAGTCGACACGATCGTCGTCGATAAGACCGGTACGCTCACGGAAGGACGACCGAAGCTGACCGAATGCCTTCCGGCCGGCTCGTTCTCCACCGACGAACTGCTCCGCCTCGCGGCCGCCGTCGAACAGCAGAGCGAACATCCGCTAGCGCATGCGATCGTAGTCGGAGCAAGGGATCGCAAGATTGAGTTGCCAAGCGTTGAGGATTTTGACTCCGTGACCGGTGGCGGCGTACACGCCAAGGTGGAAGGCAAAGCGGTCCTAATCGGCAAGCGATCGTTGCTTGCCGAGCAAGGGGTGTCCAATATCGCGGCGCTCGATGAACGGGCGGACGAGCTTCAACAGCAGGGCCGAACAGTCATATACGTCTCCGTCGCTGGGCAATTTGCCGGGCTCGTTGCTGCTGCCGACCCCATTAAGAGCTCGACGCCGGAGGCGGTAAGAACGCTGCATTCGCTAGGGCTGCGCATCATCATGCTTACGGGCGATAACGAGAAAACAGCGAAGACGGTGGCCGACAAACTGGGCATCGACGAGTTCGCCGCAGGTGCCCGGCCGCAGGATAAGCAGAGGCGTATCCAAGCCTTGCGGGCCGAAGGTCGCATGGTGGCGATGGCGGGCGACGGTATCAATGACGCTCCGGCGCTCGCCGAGGCGGCGGTCGGGATCGCGATGGGAACTGGAACCGACGTCGCGATCGAATCGTCGGGCGTCACGCTGGTTCAAGGCGATCTTCGGGGAATCGTCAAAGCCGTGAAGCTCAGCCGGGCAACAATGCGAAATATCCGCCAGAATCTGTTCTTCGCTTTCATCTACAACGCGCTCGGCGTACCGATCGCCGCCGGCGTGCTTTATCCGATCTCGGAGCATCTCTTGCTGAACCCAATGATCGCCGCCGCCGCCATGAGCCTCAGTTCCATATCCGTCGTAGGAAACGCGCTGAGGTTGAGAACTATCGATTTAACCCCGTAGGCGAATTCGGTTGTCACTTCAACAAGTCGATTCCCCTGAGCCTTGAATATTGCAGCTTACCGCGTCGGACTCTCGCTATAATCCCTCGGGAGGTCGGAAAGAATGCGTACGCGCGAAAGCGGAATGCCGGATGCGGAGTTGTGGGAATCGTTCTTTGATGTGGAGCGAATACTCGATGGGCTTCGCTTGACGCCTGGAATTGACAGCGTCGTCGAGTTCGGCTGCGGTTACGGCACGTTCACGCTTCCCACCGCATGCCGCGTTAGGCAGGTGCATGCGATCGACATCGATCCGCAAATGGTCGCAGGCACGAAATTGCGAGCCCACGAGTGCGGCGTCACCAACATATCTGTCGAAATGCGGGATTTTGACTCAGCGGGAAGCGGGCTAGCGAGCTTTTCGACCGACTATACCATGCTCTTCAACATCCTACATGCCGAGCTACCGCTCGTGCTGTTGAACGAAGCGCACCGCGTGTTAAAGCCGGGCGGATTGCTCGGCATCATGCACTGGAACTACGATCCGAAAACGCCGCGCGGCCCTAGCATGGCGATCCGTCCGAAGCCGGAGCAATGTGCCGCCTGGGCGATTGACGCCGGCTTTCAACCAGTCTCCGAGCAAATCAACCTGCCGCCTTATCACTACGGCTTCGTTTTCGCGCGGGCACGCAGTTCCACGGGCGGGCAGGCTTAATTCTTCTGGTTGCGCGGGTCATCGTTCGGGTCGAAGTATTGGATTGACCACGGACCGATTCCGTGGAATTGGGCGACGGTCTCTCCTTTGATCCAGACGAAATGCACCATGCCGGTATCCCAATGACCATAGGTGCCCACGGTCATTTCACGCGTGGCATGTTGGTCGAACTTCTCGCCCATACCAATATTGAACGTGCCGGAAATGACGGTCACGCGTTCCATCTTCGGATGCGTGTGCGGCGGGATCCGATAACCATCGGGCACCTTGACGCGAAAAACAAACGGGCCTTCCTTGGTCGGATCTCCTTCAAGCACGGCGATCTGTGCGCCCTTGGGTAGTGAAGGCGGACCGGCCTGCCACTTGATCGCCGCAGGCTGGTAAACGGAGAACTTCGCCGAATTCATGTTGTGCGACGTAGGTTCATGGCCGAACACCCAAGATGCAATTCCCAACATCATCGCAGCGACCAACAGCCCATTTGTACGCATGGAAGTTTCCTCGATCTTGAACAAGGTGTAGGCACCGAATTATCGAAGGACGTGTGGCGCGGGCAACCCGACAATATGGCGTCTACCGGCGAATTCTCACGGTCGATAGTACGCGATGCAGGTCCGCTACGCCGGCATTGCTGACCTCTGTATTGAGCAGCGAAACGTATTTGAGCTGCGTCAATCCCCGTAGATGTGTGAGTCCGGCGTCAGTGATCGGCGTGTCGTTGAGGTACAGCCAATTCAACTGAGTCAACGGTCGCAGATGCAATAGTCCTACGTCGGTAATCTTGCAGCCGCCGAAGCCGAGCGTATGTAGTTGCGTCAGGCAGGCGACATGCCGCAAACCGGTGTCCGTAATCTTTGTGTCGTTAAGGAACAAGGACTTTAACTTCTTGAGTCTCGTGAGATGATTCCCGACGTCGTCGCTTTTGGATCAACTCCGACTGTAGCAGAGTGTAGTTAATTCCACGGAATTGTACGGAATCGGCCTCAATCCAACGTAATCCGTAAAGAACGGCATTTGTCGTGAAAAGAGCGTGTTCCTCGTAGGAAGTGCGTGTTTCCTCGTCCTGACAATTACTTATCATCCGCGAAGATGAGCACGACGTTCGGCTTTGAAGGCGCATCAGCCCCGGTCGCGGCTCGCGACGTGAGGGCGGCGATGCAGGCGAACAACGACAAGCAGGATTTCAAAAGCGTCATGGAACGGCCTTTCGCGGAGTTAGGAGCAGCGGCGATTCTACCCCGGAGGCAATCGCGTGACGACTGGGGGGCGACGATTGACCGGTGAATCGAGCGTCGCCGCCCCGGGCGACTTGCCCGGGGCTAAGACGTAGAGCAAATCCCGGAACAGAAATCGCCTTCTGGAGGGATCGCCTTCCGCGGCGTTCCGCGCGCCGTAATTGCAACAGATTTACAACTGTCTCCAAACTGCAAGTGCGTACATCGGAGCCCGAGATGTACGCACCCTTAGTTCTAAGTGATCCGGTGCGTACATTTTCGACCTTGATGTACGCACCCCTGTGAAAATGTACGCACTTACGGTAGCGCGGTTGTAATTGCAAAACGGTTGTCGATAAGCCGTGCGGCCGAACAGAAACGGCCGATGAATAAACGATGGCGTAACAACCCCTCTCCCACCGGGAGAGGGTGGCCGAAGGCTGGGTGAGGGAGACGTCGCCAAAAGGTTGGCTACGGTTATTCATAAAATCGGACCTTAGCCTCCGGCACTTCATGCCGGGGGCATTGCGGGTAGGGTTGATTGTCGGGATCGGTGTCCAAAAAAGCGGCGTTGAAATGTCCCCTCGCTTGCGCGTCGGGGCTGGTATGCGGTGGTTGCGCTTCGCGGCGAGTCTCCGTCGATGGCCCTCGGTTTGAAGAACCGGGGGCTAAGGTCGGCGGCCGTCGCGCGCGGCGGCGCATCTCGTAGTTTCCCAAATCCGGCGGGCCGGTTCCAGGAAGGATTTGGCCGGCCCGCATTATCTTGGCGACAACGCATTTCATACGTGCGAGCGACGATGGGCCGTTCATGACGACGCGGTTACAGATGCGCGGCCGATTATGTTTGATTTCCGCTGGCGCGCCGATTTCATCAACTCGCGCGGCAAAAATGGGGCGTGGCCAAAAACAGGGCGCTTCTTGCCGGGCCGACTGTTACAATTACGGCGTTACGGTTTGGCTCCGGCCGACCGTCTTCGCCAGCGGGTTGTGCCGAGCGTTCCGATCGACGTCAGTCGGTCGCGGGTAGGGCCGACGACGTGCGAGTTGCCGCCGATCACGGATGTGAGTCGCGTGGGTCGCCGACAGGTGTCGACGACGGCCGAGAAACTGTTTCCCCGCCGATTCGCCCATATATTCGCCGCACATTAGCGGCGAGCGCAATAGCTCGGATACTCGGGTGGCTGGGTCTGGAGCCGCAGGCGAAGGCCCAGGTTTTTTCATTCTCTTGCCGCGCAGCTTTAACGTTAACTGGGGCACCGCTGCGCTATGCCCCAGCCACCCGTCGCTATGCCCCAGCCACCCGCGTTGTGTTGTGCATTGCGCTGCTAATCTGCTGCAACCAAAGCACTCAAGCCGACGAGTTCGACGCGGCCCTCCACAAATTTCGCACCGGCGATTACGCCGCGGCCCTCCAAGCCGCCGAGGAAGCGACGAAGCCGCACTACGCCGAGGCCCGCTGGTGGCAACTTCGGCTCGAATGCCTGCTCACGCTCGGTCGCTATGCCGACGGCGTGAAAGCCTTCGACCTCTCGCAACGTCAGCACCCGACCGACGCGCCGATTCGCGTGGCGGCCTACGACGTGTTGCGACTCGCCGGCCTGCCCGAGCGGGCCCAAAGCATGTTGGCCGAACTGCTGCGGTTCGCCGAGACGACTCCGTGGCGGTACAGTTCGCCCGAAGATCGCATCGCCGTCGGGCGGGCGGCGGCTCGTAGCGGCGCCGATGCCCGCGAGATTCTGGAAAATTACTACGACGAGGCGCAAAAGATCGATCCCGACCTGCGCGACGGCTATATCGCGGTCGGCGAACTCGCGCTGGCGAAGAACGACTTGGCGGTCGCCGCCGAAACGTTTCGTGCCGGCCTCAAAAAATTCGCCGACGATCCGGACCTGCTCTATGGGCTGGCCCGGGCCGTCGCGGAAACCTCCGACGATGAAAGCCACGAACATCTGGCGGCCGCGCTGAAGAAGAATCCGCGGCACATCCCGAGCCTGCTCTATCAGGCTGAAGAGCATCTTGTGCATGAGGAATACAAGGAAGCGGCCGCGGCGCTCGACGACGTGGCCCGCATCAATGCCCGGCATCCCCGTGCTTGGGCCTTGCGGGCAGTGCTCTGCCACTTGCAGGCTGATCCGTTCGGCGAGTGGTACTGTCGTGAAGAGGCGCTCGCCCCGTGGGACGGCAATCCGGAAGTCGATCATGTGCTGGGCTCTAAGCTTTCCAGAGCCTATCGCTTCGCCGAAGGTGCCAAGTATCAGCGCCGTGCGCTCCGCAAAGATCCGAACTATCTGCCGGCCAGGGCTCAGCTCGCGCAAGACTTGTTGCGGCTCGGCGAGGCCGACGAAGGTTGGCGACTCGTCAATGAAGTGCAGCAGGCCGATCCGTACGATGTGCCCGCCTACAACTTGGCGACGCTCAAGGACCGTCTCGACGCGTACACCACGCTCACGACGCCCCACTTCAAGCTGCACATGGAGCGGCGCGAGGCGGCCGTGTACGGCCGGCGCGTGTTGGATTTGCTGGAACGTGCGCGAACGACGCTTGGCAACAAGTACGGTTGGCAACCGGAGCGCCCGGTGACGGTCGAGATTCTCACGCGGCAACAAGATTTCGCGATTCGCACGTTTGGCTTGCCCGGCGGCGACGGCATCCTCGGAGTTTGCTTCGGTTACGTCATCACGGCGAACAGCCCGGCCGCGCTGGCCGGCAACAACACCAACTGGGAGGCGACGCTGTGGCACGAATACTGCCATGTGGTCACGCTTGAGAAGACTCGGCATCGCATCCCGCGCTGGCTCAGCGAAGGAATTTCGGTTTACGAAGAACGGCAAGCGAATAAAGCGTGGGGCGACCGGCTCGACCGCGACCTGCGAAAAATGATTCTCGCCGGCGAGTTGACGCCCGTTTCCAAACTGAACGAAGCGTTCCGCCGGCCGAAATCCGGCGAGCATTTCAACTTGGCGTACTACGAAGCGTCGCTGGCCGTCGAATACTTGGTCGAGTCGCTGGGGCAGGGGACTTTAGCTCGAGTGCTCGACGACGTCGGGGCGGGCATGCCGATCAACGAATCACTCGAGCGCCGCACCGGATCGTTGGCCGGGTTCGACAAAGCGTTCGACAAGTATGCTCGCGAGCGAGCCACAGCCTACGGGCCGAAGGTCGACTGGAGCGAAGAGGATTTACCGAAGGTGCCGCAAGGGCCGAGCGCGTCGATCGCCAAGTTTCTGGAAGAGAATCCCAAGCATTTCTTGGCCCGCCTGCGGTACGGTCGGGCTTTGCTGGAAGAGAAGCAATTCGACCAGGCCCGGGCGGTGCTCGAGGCTTTGGTCGGCGACGCTCCGCAATGGGCCGGCGACGAGAGCCCTTACGCGCTGCTGGCCCAAACGCATCGCGAGCGGAAGGACAACGCGGCCGAACGTAAAGTTCTGGAACAATCGGCGGAGCGCTCGGATGATGCGCTGGAAACTTATCGTCGGCTGATCGAGCTGGCGATCGCCGCCCAAGACACAGCCGCGTTGCACCGCAACGTCGAGCGCTATCTCGGTGTGCAGCCGCTCGATGAGTTCGCGTATCGGAGCTTGGCCGAGCAGACGCCGTGGGACGTTGTTGCGAAGAGCGCTGAATCGGCGAAGGCCGTGGCGGCGGCCCGTTCGCTCTTGGCGCTGGAGCCGGACGATCTGGCGGGCACGCACTATTTACTCGCGCGACGGTTGCACGCCGCTGAAGATGCCGAGGCCAAGCGGCATACGTTGTTGGCGCTGGAAGAAACGCCCCGCTATCGGGAAGCCCAACAGTTGTTGCTCAAGATCGTTGACGAAAAGAAGGCCGCCGACGCCAAGCCGAAACAACGTCCTCCGACGACGCCCCGACGCCCCACGATGGTGGAACCATGAGCCCCGCGAACGTGACCAATGGTGTAATGTTGCGGCGTCGGGCAGTTGCGCTTGTCGCGGCGGCCGTGCTCGTCGCACTCGTGGCCGATTTCGCCGAGGCCCAACGTCGCTGGCCGCGGCGCACTCCGCAATTCGACCGCAACGGCACGCCGACCTGGGCGATCGACGCCGAAATGCCGGAGGAAGTCTTCACGTTCGTCCGCTTGCGTTACGACAGTTCGCACCGCGGCGGCGCTTGGGCGACCGATTACCCCGACGCGGAATTGAATCTTTCGTACCGTCTGCAGCAGCTCACGTCGATGCGGTCGCATCCCGACGGCAAGGTGGTCGACATTCTCGATCCGACGCTCTTCGATCATCCGTTCGTTTACATGATCGAGCCCGGCGACATTGTGCTCTCCGACGACGAGGCCGCGACGTTGCGCAAGTACCTGCTCCGCGGCGGCTTTCTGATGGTCGACGATTTTTGGGGCGATTGGGAATGGGAAAATTTCCACTTTGCCTTCAAACAAGTTTTTCCCGATCGCGAACTTCAGGAACTCCCGGTCGAGCATCCGGTGTTTCATTGCGTGTATCGTTTGAAGGAGAAGCCGCAGGTGCCGTCGATCGGCATGGCTCACGCAGGCCGCGATTCAGGCGTTACGTACGAGCGGGCCGATGCCCGGGAGCCGCACTACAAAGCCTGCTTCGACGACAAAGGCCGAATGATGATGATCGTCTGCCACAACACCGATCTGGGGGACGGCTGGGAGCGCGAAGGGGAAGATCCTTGGTACTTCAAGGAGTTCTCCGAGAAGAAGTCGTATCCGCTGGGGATCAATATTTTGTTTTATCAGTTCACGCATTGAATCGAACAGTTTGAACCACAGAGACATAGAGGCACCGGGAAGAGAAGACAGAAGAAAATGCAACCGCAGATGAACGCGGATAAACGCAGATTGACGGAGAACAAGATTTTTATCTGCGTGCATCGGCGTTCATCTGTGGTTCCCCTCTCTCTTTTTTCTCTGTGTCTCTGTGCCTCTGTGGTGAAATAAGACCGAAAGAGAATCCGATGTCGCTCACGTATGAAGAAGAACAGGCCGCGGTCGAGCAGTTGCGTTCCTCGCGGGCTCGGGTTGATGCCGAGCTTTCGAAGGTCATCGTCGGTCAGCGGGAGGCGGTCGAGCAGTTGCTCATCTCCTTGTTTGCCGGCGGGCATTGTTTGCTCACCGGAGCGCCGGGCCTGGCCAAGACGTTGCTCGTGAAGTCGATCGCGCAGGTCTTTCATCTGAAGTTCCAGCGCATTCAGTTCACGCCCGACCTGATGCCCGCCGACATCACCGGCACGGAGATTCTGCAAGAGACGCACGAAGGGCGGCGAGCCTTGGCGTTCGTGCGCGGTCCGGTGTTTACGAATGTTTTGCTGGCCGACGAAATCAATCGTACGCCTCCGAAGACGCAGGCCGCGTTGCTCGAAGCCATGCAAGAGCATCAGGTGACGGCCGCCGGCACCCGCTATCCGCTCGACGTGCCGTTCTTCGTGCTGGCGACGCAGAACCCGATTGAGATGGAAGGGACGTATCCGCTGCCCGAGGCGCAGCTCGATCGGTTTATGTTCAACGTCGTGATCGACTACTTGCCGGAAGACGACGAAGTCGCGGTGGTGCAGCAAACGACGTCGCGCCGGCCGGAGCCGATCGAGCCGCTCTTCACGGGCGACGACGTCCTGCGCTTTCACGAGATCGTGCGCCGGGTCCCCGTTGCCGAAGAGGTGGTTCGCTACGCGGTGCGGCTTGCGGCGGTCAGCCGGCCGGGTCAGCCGAACACGCCGGACTTCGTCAAGCAATGGGTGAGCTGGGGCGCAGGCACTCGGGCCGCGCAGAACTTGATCCTCGGCGCGAAGGCCCGGGCGCTCTTGGCCGGCCGCGTTCATGCGACGGCCGACGATATCCGTGCGCTGGCCCTGCCCGTGCTCCGCCATCGCGTGCTGGTGAACTATCGGGCCGAGGCCGAAGGGGTGACGGTCGACAACGTGATCCGCCGCCTGATCGAACAAGTCCCCGGCCCCACGGCGGAACGGTGATTTATTGGAGGGGCGATTGATCCCTTCTCCCCTCGTGGGAGAAGGTGCCGCGAAGCGGCGGATGAGGGGGCAGAACATCTAACAAATATGGAATACGAAAACCCCTCACCCCCCGGCCCCTCTCCCGCAAGGGGAGAGGGGAGACAAGTTGTGAAGCGACTATGAGTAGCGAAGTCTCGACAACCACGCCGCCGACCGCCGGGTCTTACCTCGACCCGGCCGCTTTGATGCGCATCAAGCATCTCGAGTTGCGGGCCCGCGTCGTCGTCGAAGGTTTCTTCTCCGGTCTGCATCGCAGTCCGTACCACGGGTTCTCCGTCGAGTTCACCGAGTATCGCCAGTACACACCGGGCGACGATCCGCGGTACCTCGATTGGAAGCTCTTCGCCCGCAGCGACCGCTACTACATCAAACGGTTCGAAGACGAAACGAACCTGCGTTGTCACTTGGTCGTCGATTTCAGTCGCTCGATGGACTACGGTTCGCTCGGCTATACGAAGGCCGACTACGCGCGGACCCTCGCGGCGACGCTGGCGTACTTCCTGCACGGCCAGCGCGATGCCGCGGGGCTGACGACGTTCGACGATAAACTGCTCGACTATTTGCCGCCGCGCTACAGAGCCGGGCACTTGCGACGGTTGCTGCTGCTCTTGGAACGGGCCGCCGCGGGCACGGCCACGAGTTTGCCTAAGCCGCTGGAGCGCGTGGCCGAGCTGTTGCGCAAGCGGGGCGTCGTCGTGGTCGTGTCGGATCTGCTTGCGCCGCTCGACGGCATGGCCGAACAACTCGCGGCGCTGGTTTCGCGCGGGCACGAGGTCACGCTGTTTCAAGTGCTCGATCCGGCCGAGGCGAAGTTCGAATTTACCGAACCGGCGCTGTTCGTCGACGTCGAAAGCGGCCGCGAGTTGTACGTCGACCCGACGGCGACGCGGCGCGAGTATCTGCGCCGCTTCGAAGAGCACGAGCGCAAGCTGCACGAGACGACCGATTGCCTCGGTATTGACCTGGTGCGGCTGACGACCGACCGTCCACTGGAGCATGCGCTCTTCGACTTCTTGCAGGCCCGCAGCCGGCGCGGTCGCACGACGCGGCGCCGCGGGCAATCGTCCGGCGCGGGCGCTGGATCTAAGGGCACGGCGGGAGGCAAGGCATGAGCTTCCTCGCGCCCTGGTTGGTGTTTGCCGGAGTCGCCGCCGTCGGGCTGCCGGTGCTGTTCCACTTCTTCCGCCGCACGCCGCGGGGGCGGATGCCGTTTAGCACGCTCATGTTTCTCGCGCCCACGCCGCCGCGAGTCACCAGCCGGAGCAAGCTCGAAAACTGGCCGCTGCTGCTGT